>NYVC01000053.1 GCA_002684375.1 Marinovum sp. | reverse complement strand
TTTGAAAACCGTGCCGAGATGCTTTACGGAAAATCCTAAGTCTTTCGCTTGATCAGCTGCGCCCCCCAGAACAGGGGCGTCCCAGGCAGTCCGAGAGATATTTCCTCTCCTTGGAGGGATTCGAATAAAAAGCAAAAAAACGGGCCTTTACAGACCCGTCTTAAACGTTGAGGTTTGTTTAATCATGACTGGATGTCATAGGCACGCTCGCCGTGAGAGGTCAGATCCAATCCGTTGGTTTCGTCCTCGGCGTCCACCCGNAGCGGCGTGAGCAGAGATACCAGCTTNACCAANACCACNGTGACAACCACNGTGAATATNCCAACAATCACCAATGATCCCAGTTGTGCGGTCCAGTTGCCAAGGCCAAACGCGGCNATCATAATNGTGCCGAAAATTCCTCCAATACCATGGACCGCAAAGACATCCAGCGTGTCATCAATTTTAAGCTTACCTCGGATGANATTNCAGGCCTCCTGACACAGAACGCCGGCGATCGCCCCAATGATCAGAGCCTGCACCGGATCGACAAACCCNGAGGCNGGGGTGATCGACGCTAANCCNGCAATCGTCCCGGTGACCATGCCCACCAAAGAGGCCTTGCCATATTTGAATTTTTCCCACAGCGCCCATGTCAGCGAAGCGGTGGCGGCCGAGATATGCGTCACGGTTAGCGCCATCGCCGCGCCGCCGTCGGCGGCCAGTTGTGAGCCGCCGTTAAATCCAAACCAACCCACCCACAGCATTGCCGCGCCAATCATCACATAACCTGGGTTGTGCGGTGGTGTGTTCTTGTTCAATCGCGGCCCCAACATGGCAGCGATGACCAAAGCGGCCAGTCCTGCGGTTTCATGCACCACNATACCGCCGGCAAAATCCTTAACGCCAGTGTCACCGAACAGCCCGCCGTCGGCCAGCATACCGCCGCCCCACACCCAGTGGACCACCGGTGCGTAGCAGACCAGCATCCAAAGGCCGGAAAACANCAGCACAAAGCCAAACCCGATCCTCTCGACATAGGCGCCGACAATCAGCGCCGGAGTGATGATCGCGAAGGTCATTTGAAAGGCAAAAAACAAAATTTCCGGCAGCGTGCCTGATAGCGTGTCGGTGGTGATTCCCGACAGAAAAACCTTATCAAACCCGCCCCAAAGACCGCTTGAGCCCCCCCCGAAGGCAATTGAATACCCAAACATAAACCAAAGAACGCTCATCAAACAGGCAATGGCATAGCATTGCATGAACACGCTCAGCACATTGCGTGCCCGGACCAGACCGCCGTAAAACAGCGCAAGCCCCGGCAGTGTCATGAACAACACAAGGGCTGTCGCAACAATAATCCATGCAGTATCCGCTCCGTTCATCTTTGGTCCTCCGGTATGAAATTAAGTATCCGAGGCCAAAGCGTAAACCGTGTGCGAAAAAAAGAGGCATTACCCTGAAGTGATGCTTGTTCTGTGATCAATTTTTAAAATGATTAAAATTTAGGCCCTATTTCTGTGATCTGCCTGTATTATACGCGCATTTAAACCAGTATCTGTCGAAGGGTCCTTAAACCGTGGGCCACGGCAGCAAGGCGCACTTGCTCACGGCCGAGCGCGCCAAACTCAATCGTCTCGACGCGCCCGCCAGTTTGCTTGGTGATAATGCCAAAGCAGACCCGCCCCTCAGGTTTGAATTGTGACCCACCCGGGCCGGCAATCCCTGTGACCGATAGCGCGACAGCGGCATCAGAGTTGCGCAAAGCGCCCTCGGCCATTTCTAATGCGACTTCAGGTGAAACTGCACCAAACTGGTCAAGCGTGCCGGGGTCTACCCCCAGCAGTTCGATTTTTGCGGCATTAGAATAGGTGACGAAGCCGCGGTCAAAGGCCCCCGAACTGCCCGCCAAATCGGTGAGGGCCGCAGCAATCAATCCACCGGTGCAACTTTCGGCAGTTGCAATTTTGAGATTTTTTTTCAGCGCCAGCGTAAGGATTTCCTTGGTAAAGTCGGTCACATCAACACTCCATGGGCCACCGCGGCCATTGCGGCGACGCATAGTGCGGCGCAGACCCCAGCAATCACATCGTCAAGCATGACCCCAAGCGCGTCTGCGCGACGATCAGCCCAGCCAACAGGTCCGGGCTTGAAAATATCAAACATCCGAAACAGCGCAAAACCCGCCAGCCAACCGGGCCAGAGTTGCAACACATCAATTTCCAAACGCCACGCACTCGCTGAGATCGTCCAAAGCGCCAACCATTGCCCAACCACTTCATCAATGACAATCTCAGACGGATCATGGTCAAGGCTGTCGCGGGTCTGTTCGGCAGTGGCCCACCAACCGAATGCGAACATCGCACATGTTGCGACAACCACCAAAAGAAACCCGCCGGCGACATGGATCAGGTAGAACGCTGGCAGGGCGACCAACGATCCCCAGGTCCCGGGGGCAGGGCGAAGGGTTCCAACGCCAAACACGGTGGCAATGTTTCGGCTCAATGACAAAGGTTTGCCCTGACGATGAAAGATCGTTGGAAAGCGGTGGTATGTGAAATCATAAATGTGTCCTTTGTTTTCTGCCTTAAGTATGGCTGTCTGCTGTTCTTGGCAAATCGGAATGGCTGATGATTAAATTTTAGGCACTCTCTGGGCGTTGCGGTTATTTTGTGCGAAGAATTGTTGTCTCTTATGTGAAATTGGCCTAATCCTGATGAAAACTTTCTGCGAGGCGCCGTGGTAGTCTACCTGAATAAAAAACCGATATCTCCTGTGGTGTTTCTGGCGCCGCTTGCGGGCATCACTGACTTGCCGTTTCGCAATCTGGTCTCCAGCTTTGGGGCCGGTCTTGTCGTGAGCGAAATGATCGCATCCCAAGAGATGGTACAGGCCAAGCAAGGGGTGCGTGAAAAAGCCGAACTTGGTTTCGGCAGCGACCACACGGCCGTGCAGTTGGCGGGCCGCGAGGCTTATTGGATGTCAGAGGCGGCAAAAATGGCGCAAGACAATGGTGCGCAACTAATTGATATTAATATGGGGTGTCCAGCCAAGAAAGTCGTGAACGGCTATTCTGGTTCGGCGCTTTTGAAAGATCTTGATCATGCGTTGACATTGATCGACGCGGTCGTGGCTGCGGTGTCAGTCCCGGTCACGTTGAAAACCCGTCTTGGTTGGGACGACCAGATCCGCAATGCACCTGATCTGGCGCGGCGCGCAGAGGGTGCAGGCATCGCCATGATCACAATTCACGGGCGCACCCGCTGTCAGTTTTACAAAGGCAAGGCGGACTGGGTGGCGATCGCAGACGTGTCGCAAGCNGTTGATATTCCGGTAATTGCTAATGGCGATATCACCAACGACCAGACTGCCCGTACGGCGATGCAGTCAGCGCAATCGGCAGGCGTGATGATCGGTCGCGGTGCACAGGGNCGTCCATGGTTGCTGTCGCAGGTTGCTGCGGCCCTTGAGGGCAGGGCGCCCACCACGCCGCCGGTCCGGGAGGCCCTGCTNGATGTGGTCTGCGGCCATTATGAGGCGATGCTGGGGTTCTATGGTGTCGACTTGGGTCTGCGCGTGGCCCGTAAACATCTGGGCTGGTATATGCAGGCCGCTGGCACCGCCGCCGCGGTGCGCCGCGCCATTTTGACCTCGACCTCGCCGTCACAGGTCACCGGTCTGCTACGGCGTGCCTTTACCACCAATCTGGAGGTCGTCGCATGATGGATGACGCTGCGCTGTGGGTTTCGCTGCCAATGCCGGCAGTGCTTTTGGATGACAACGACCTAATCACAGATCTTAACCCTGCTGCTGAGGGGTTTTTGAATATATCTTCACGCGCAGTCACGGGCACGCCCGTCTGGGACAAACTTGCGGTGGATGCGCCGATAGAAGTCAATCTCAGGCGGGCGCGGGCGCAGGGGTCACCGCTGTTTGTCAACGATGTTGATGTCGGTTGTGGCAATCGCCCACCATTGCAATGCAACCTGTCTTTCGCACCGGTATCGGGGCGAGAGGGGGTGATGATCTTAATGATTTATCCGCGTGAGNTGGCCCACCGGATGACCCAGAGCGTTTCAGTAAAATCTGCGGCCATGTCGGCTATCGGAATGGCTGAAATGTTGGCCCATGAGATAAAAAATCCTCTGGCAGGTATCACNGGCGCCGCACAGCTTTTATCGATGAACCTGAATGCGGAAGATCTAGANTTAACGGATTTAATCGTCGAAGAATCCCGCCGCGTTGTCAAATTACTNGAACAGGTTGAAGAGTTTGGCAATCTCAGCCCGCCCAATCANCAGGCGGTCAANATTCACGATGTTCTCGATCGTGCTCGTCGTTCGGCACTCTTGGGTTTTGGCGCCGAGATGAAAATCATCGAAGACTATGATCCATCACTTCCGCAGGTTCTGGGCGATCCGGATCAACTGCTGCAAGTGGTGTTAAATTTGTTGAAAAATGCCTCTGAAGNGGCCGGGGCNGGGGGAGGGACGATTCGTCTCAAAAGCTTTTATGAACATTCGTTTAGTTTGCGCCGTTCAGACGGGACCGGGCATGCTTTGCCGTTACAGATAGAGATTATCGACGACGGACCTGGTCTGCCTCAGGACATTAAGGGCGATGTATTCGACCCGTTTGTGTCGGGGCGTGAAAATGGCACCGGCCTGGGNTTGGCGCTGGTGAGTAAAATCTTGTCTGACCACAAGGGCTGGGTTTCGGTCGACTCGGTGCCGGGCCATACCGTTTTTCGGCTCTCATTACCGATGGCAAAATAACCAAGAAGGAAGCGTGCGATGGATGGTACAGTTTTGGTGGCGGATGATGACCGGACAATACGAACTGTTTTAACGCAGGCGCTGACGCGAGCCGGATGCAAAGTGCACGCGACCTCATCGTTGACAACTTTGATGCGTTGGGTGGCTGAGGGGCGCGGCGATGTTATTATTTCTGATGTGGTGATGCCGGATGGCAACGGTCTGGAAATGCTGCCAAAAATTGCCCAAGACCGACCNGGNCTGCCGGTTATTGTTGTCTCNGCTCAAAATACAATTATGACTGCGATNCAAGCCGCCGAAGCCGAAGCTTACGATTATTTACCCAAACCTTTTGACTTGCCCGACTTGATGAAGCGCACCGCCCGGGCATTGGAATTGAACCGAAAACGTCGCAGTTCTGTCTCGGTAGAGACCGACAGGCAAAGTTCTGATGACTTGCCTTTGATTGGACAGAGCCCAGTCATGCAATCCCTATATCAGGTGGTGGCCCGGGTGATGAATACCGATCTGCCGGTTTTACTTATTGGGGAATCGGGCACTGGAAAGACGCTGATTGGACGCACGATTCATGATTTCTCAGATCGCCGAAACCTGCCCTTTATCACCGTGAATGGNGCAGATTTGNTTGACCTTGANGGGCCNGCACGAGTTTTGGCGCGGGTCAAGGGTGGCACGTTGATGCTGGATGAGATCGCCGATATTGATCTGGCTGTTCAGGCGCGGATCGTGCGTATGATTGATGCGCCAAACGAGTATGTGCCACGTTTTATGGCGACCAGCCAGATAGATCTGACCAAGGCAATGGATTCTGGAAAAATTCGGCAAGACCTGTATTTCAGNCTGGGCGGGGCGATGATAACGGTGCCGACTCTCCGGGACCGAGTGGAAGATATCACCTTGTTGATCNGGCATTTTCTNGAGCAATCCTCGTCTACAGAAACCAGACGCCGCGAAATTGCGCCAGCTGCAAACGAATTATTGCGCGCCTACAGCTGGCCGGGAAATGTGCGCCAGCTGGAAAACGTGGTGCGGCGTCTGGCGTTGACCAATCGCACCGATGAGGTGAGCCGGTCGGAAGTGGAAATTTTGTTGGGCAATCAACCGGACGTAACGCCGGTTCTGTCGGGCAGCGACGGTGAGAAGCTATCTGCCTCGGTTGACCGTCATTTGCGACGCTATTTTGATNTACACGGTCAGATGTTGCCGGCNCCGGGGCTGNACGCGCGTATCCTCAAGGAGGTCGAAGGCCCGCTGATCACGATTGCGCTTGAAGCAACCGGTGGAAATCAGGCGAAATGCGCGGATTTACTGGGAATTAATCGCAATACATTGCGCAAGAAAATCACTCAGCTTGAAATTAAAGTGTCCCGCCGCAGAAAACTGATGTAAAGGGGCGGAACAACTGGGCTTTTTTTGGTCAAATGCCGCTCAAGAACTGGGGGCGGTACCCTGGCCATTTGAAGTATACCGGTCCTGAGGAACTGCATCAGAAGAAGGTGTTGGGAGATCGCCCGAGCACGGATTATAGATTGGAAGCAATTTTTTCGTTTGCGGCGCCGCAGGCAGATCCAGACGATTGCTGGNGTCAGCCTGACGGTCATGGCGCCGTTGTTGAGTATTGCAACTTATCTGGTGTTGGGGCCGTTTGATCAGGGCGCGTCTTCCCCCAGCCTCCGCTTGGTTATTTTGGCAGACGTGGTCTATGTGCTGCTGCTGGCTGCCTTGGTGCTGCANAGGATCATAGGTATTGTTGCGGCCCGGCGCGCGCAATCTGCGGGCGCGCGTCTGCATTTGCGTCTAACCGGAGTTTTTGCACTTCTGGCGCTGTTGCCGACGGTCTCTGTTGCGGTTTTCGCAGTTCTTACCATTAACATGGGGCTTGAGGCGTGGTTTTCCGAACGGGTGCGCCGTGTCGTCGGCAACGCTTTGATGGCGACCGAATCCTATGAGCGTGAACAGCGTCAGGCTTTGGAATATGATACCCGAATTCTGGCAAATATGATTGAAAACAGTGTNTCGAACATACAGCGATTTGGGATGCGTGCGGTGTTAAAAGACGGGCAGCTGCAGGTTCAGCGCGGCTTGCGTGAAGCCTATATCGTCAATGGTATTGGCGAACTTCAAGCCCGGGGTGATAAATCGTATTTGTTTGATTATGAAAAGCCGGACCCCGCNGCNTTTGAGGCGGCTCTGGCNGGGCAATTGGTCATTATTCCCGACTTGGTGAACGACGAGCTGCGGGCACTGGTCCGGCTGGGGCGCTATTTGGACAAGTACCTTCTGGTCAGTCGCAAGATCGACGGCCATCTGTTTGGTCTGCTGGATGAAGCGCAGGAAACCGCAAAACTTTATCAGGAACAAGAGGCTCTGCGTGGCCAGAGGTTATTTGAGTTTGCGATAATTTATCTTGGGTTTGCCTTGATAATTATTCTTGCGGCCATGTGGTTGGGCCTGTTGTTCGCCGAACGGTTGTCGCGTCCGGTGGGGCGCCTGACAACTGCGGCGCAACAAGTTGGCAGCGGCGATCTCGATGTACAGGTTGTCGAGGAGCAAACCGACGATGAGATTGGGTTGCTCAGTCGGTATTTTAACCAGATGACCCGCGAATTAAAAGCGCAGCAAGATCGTTTGCTGGACAACACGCGCCAGACAGAAAACCGTCGCCGGCTGTTTGATTCAGTGCTGAGTTCTGTGACGTCGGGGGTTATCGCAGTCGATCCTCTGGGAAATATTACCTTGGTAAATCGGGCCGCTCAACATTTATTGGATGGCTCTGCGAACCCGCAAGCGGTNACCCTGGCCCAAGCGCTGCCCGAAGTGAGCGGTATGTTTACGCAATTACAGACCGAAAACTTGGAAATTGTACGCAGCGAGATCAAGATAATTCGCGCANACGAACAAGAACATCTGCTGGTTCGATTGGCCACTCGGCGCACGGCGGANGGCCATTTAGAGGGGTATGTGGTGGCTTTTGACGATGTCACAGATCTGGTNATGGCACAGCGGACCGCCGCCTGGGGGGACGTGGCGCGTAGAATTGCTCATGAGATTAAAAACCCACTGACCCCGATCCAATTATCAGCTGAGAGAATAAGTCGAAAATTTAGCCGACACCTCTCGTCGGATGAGGCTAATGTTTTGCAACAAATGACTGGAATTATCATCCGTCAAACCAATGATCTGCGTCACATTGTNGATGAGTTTTCAAAATTCGCACGCATGCCTGAACCCCGTCAAAACACCGAAGATATTGTGACGATTTTGCGTGATGCCGTTCTGTTACAAGATGCGGGGCAACCCGATGTGACGTTTGATGTTGATTTGCCAGATCATCCTCTTTTAGTCGATTTGGATCGNGGGATGATTTCTCAGGCCTTTGGGAATTTATTGAAAAACGCAGCCGAGGCCACAGAGACAAAAGCAAAATCGATGCCGGCAGACTGGATCCGAAAAGTAAGGATTTACTGTGCGCAAGAGGCAGATTATGCTGTGATAGAAATCGCGGATAATGGTGTTGGGTTACCGCCNGATCGCAGTCGGTTGTTTGAGCCTTACGTCACGACCCGGGAAAAAGGAACCGGCTTGGGTTTGCCTATTGTCAAAAAAATAATCGAAGATCATGGCGGTAGTTTATCGCTTCATACCGCGCAGGTTTTTGCGCAGCAAAGCCATGCTGGGGCAATGGCCTGTGTGCGGCTNAAACTGCTGCAACAGGCGGATGTGACGCAGGAANATGGGTGTTAACGGTACTATGAACGACATTTTAATCGTGGACGACGAGCGTGATATTCGGGAGCTAATCTCGGAAATTTTGCAGGACGAAGGGCTTGAGANCCGGCTCGCAGGCACATCTGACGAATGCATGAGCGCATTGGCGGCCAGCTCACCGTCGNTGTTAATTTTNGACATCTGGCTGAAAGACAGCAGTATGGACGGGATTGATATTCTAAAAATTGCCCAGCGCGATCATCCGCATGTACCNGTNGTGATCATTTCGGGCCATGGAAATATCGAAATTGCAGTGGCAGCCATCAAACAAGGCGCNTATGATTTTATAGAAAAGCCTTTCAATATCGACCAGTTGCTGGTGGTTGTTAAGCGCGCTATGGAAACAGCGAAATTGCGGCGTGAAAACTTGTCTTTGAAACAGCGTGACATGTGCTCNGCAGAAATAATCGGTGAGACGGCGGCGGTGCGCGCTCTGGTCTCACAGTTGGACAAGGTGGCAAAATCTAACAGCCGGGTGCTTCTGACCGGGCCTTCTGGCGCGGGCAAACAGGTGGCGGCGCGCTATTTGCACAAAACCTCGAACCGGTCTGGAGCGGCCTTTGTAACGGTGAGCTGCGCGACGATCGAGCCTGAGGTCATGGAGCCAATGCTGTTTGGTCGCGAACTGCCAGACGGCACCATCCAGCAAGGGCTTTTAGAACAGGCCAATGGCGGTGTCATTTTCTTTGATGAGGTTGCAGATCTGCCATTTGCCACGCAGTCTAAAATTCTTAAGGTTCTGGTTGAGCAAAAATTTGAACGCGTGGGTGGCACAGTTCGGGTTGAAGTTGACCTCAGGGTGGTGTCATCGACCAATCTTGANCTTGAGGCAGAAATAGAGGCNGGCAATTTCCGACGTGAGTTGTTTCACCGGTTGAATGTTGTCGGGATTTCGGTCCCATCGCTGGAAGAACGTCGCGAAGATATCCCGTTGTTGTCTGCCNANTTCATCGAGCAATACCACGAGNTGCANGGTCTGGCGCTGCGTCCGCTGAGNGATGANGCTGNTGGTGCGCTGCAGACGATGGTTTGGGCGGGCAATATCCGNCAANTGAAAAACTTGATTGAACGGGTGTTGCTGATGGGTCAATCTTCTGGTCCGATCACTGCAGACGAATTGCCGGANNCNGGAATCACCAATGGCGGCGAGGGCAAGGTCAGCCTGTCTGGCAATCTTGTCACCTTACCGCTGCGCGAGGCAAGAGAGGCGTTTGAACGCGAGTATTTACTGACACAGATCAACCGATTTGGTGGGAATATCAGCCGCACGGCCCATTTTGTAGGCATGGAACGCAGCGCTCTGCACCGAAAACTGAAATCGCTCGGTGTGGTGACGACGTCGAAATCGGGAACCCGCGTGGCTCTGTTAAGTGACCAACAGGATGAAATACCAATTTAGGCGCATTGTTTGGTGCATTGGTGACGGTCCTCTTGAGGATGTCAGAGCCAATACAGTCTTTGCGCCGATAGTCCGGAGGTGAGAAATGAAGGTCATTGTGTGCGGCGCGGGGCAGGTTGGGTGGCAAATNGCCCGGCAACTGTCTGGCGAAAAAAATGATGTGACAGTGGTGGATAATAATCCAGACCTCGTCCGTCGGGCAACCGATACGCTGGACGTGCAGGGCGTTGCCGGTTTCGCCTCTCATCCCGATGTTCTTGATCGCGCCGGCGCNCGAGATGCGGATATGATTATCGCGGCAACCTATTCGGATGAAGTCAACATGGTGACCTGTCAGGTCGCGCATTCGGTNTTTGCGATCCAACGCAAAATTGCGCGATTGCGGTCACAGAACTATCTCGATTCGATTTACTCTGATCTGTACCGCCGCGATCACATGCCAATTGATGTGGTCATCAGTCCCGAGCGCGAGGTCGCCGAGGCTGCGCTGAAACGGCTGCTGGCGCGGTCGGTGTTTGACACTGAGACGTTTCTGGACAGCAAGGCGCAACTTTTNGGCCTACATATCGAAGAGGACTGTCCGGTTGTTAACACACAACTTCGGCAACTCTCGGATTTGTTTTCGACGCTTCGGGCGATCGTTGTGGGCATACGCCGCGATGGGACGNTGTTTGCGCCCGATGCCGGCGACCAATTGTTTGTTGGGGATGATTGCTATGTGTTCGTGCATATTGACGATGTCCCACGCACCATGGAAACTTTTGGGAAAACCCAACAAAAAACTCAGCGCGTTGTGGTGATCGGGTCTGGTAATGTCGGTTTGTTGGTGGCCCAGCGTCTTGAGGCTGGTAAGGACAGAATTCGCGCTAAGGTGATTGAAAAGTCCCGTGTCCGGGCCGAGGTGGCAGCGGAGGCGCTTGAGCGGACAATCGTTCTGAATGGTGATGGTTTGGATATCGCGCTTTTGACTGAGGCCAATATCAGNCGGGCCGATGCTGTTCTGGCCGTGACTGATGATGATAAAACCAACCTGCTGGCGGCTGTGCGGGCCAAGGCTGAGGGTTGCCCACTGGCGATTGCGCTGATCAACGATCCCTCTCTGGTGCCTTTGATGGAGCCTTTGGGAATTGATGCCTATATCAATCCACGCACAACGACTGTGAGNTCTATCCTGCGCCATATAAGACATGGTCAGGTCCGTAGGGTTTATTCTGTGGGTGATTCAGAGGCCGAGATCATCGAGGCTGAGGTGATGTCCACCTCACCAATTGCGGGGCAGAAAATCCGCGATATAGATATTCCCGAAGGAGTTTTGATTGGTGCGGTTTTAAAAGAGGGTGAGGTGCATAAACCCACCGGAGGTCTGCGGATAAATGAGGGCGATATTGTCGCGATTTTCTCACTTTCCAAAGACGTTCCTGCGGTCGAGCTTTTGCTGCAAGTTTCCATCGAATTTTTCTNANGAATGTTGATGCGCTTGTTCAAACTGCCGCTTTTTTTATTGCTCACGCTTGTGTCAGCCGTGTTGATGTACGTGCCAGCGTCTTATGCCTTAAACCAACGTGATCACCATATTGCGCGCAGTTTTTTCTATTCAGGAACGTTAACCCTTATATTGGCACTGATGATCATGGTGGCGATTTCCAACCGTACAATCCGCCAGAGCAGTCTGCAACAATTGGCCTCACTGTTCGGGGCATTNACGGTTTTGCCCCTAATCCTAGCCGTGCCCTTCTATGAGGCCGTTGAAACCACCAGTTTTATCAATGCCTATTTTGAAATGGTCAGTTCCATCACCACCACAGGCGCAACCCTATATGATGATTACAGCCGGTTGGGTGGGGCGGTTCATCTATGGCGTGCACAGGTGGGTTGGTTTGGTGGTCTGATTGTGTGGATCGCGGCAGCCGCCGTTCTGGCACCGCTTAATCTGGGTGGGTTTGAAGTGACAGCCTCCGCTGAGCCAGGGCAGCGCGATACGCAATTATCACAAATGCAAATTGCTGATCCTTCAAAAAGACTAATGCGAACAACGCTGCGCTTGCTGCCACTTTATGTTGGGCTGACTGCCGTATTATGGGTTGGCCTAACAGTAATGGGCAGTGCCCCTATGGTGGCACTTTGCCACGCCATGTCAGTGATGGCCACCAGTGGCATTTCGCCGATTGGGGGTNTGGCTGACAATGAAACAGGCCGGTTGGCAGAGATGCTGATCTCGTGTTTCTTGCTGTTTGCGCTGTGNCGACTGACGTTTTCAAATGATACTTTAACCACCTCTAAGGGAAGGTTCTATCGCGATCCGGAATTCCGTTTGGGACTTCTGTTTGTACTTGGCGTGCCGGTTCTATTGATGTTCCGCCATTTTGGTNCCGATGAGACCCTGAACAGCGTTTATTCTTTCGGGGATATTATGCGGATATTTTGGGGTGCGGTCTTTACAGTTTTGTCCTTTTTATCCACCACAGGGTTCGAAAGCGCCGATTGGGCTGCAACCCGCGCCTGGTCTGGCCTCGGTTCGCCGGGCATGGTGCTGATGGGGCTGGCGCTGATGGGTGGTGGCGTTGCCACGACCGCAGGTGGTGTCAAACTATTGCGGGTCTATGCGCTNTATCTCAATGGTCTGCGGGAAATTGATCAACTGGTCCANCCGTCTTCGATGGGAGGATTGGCCGAGCGNAATCAACGNTTGCGGCGAAAAGGCGCTTTCATCGCCTGGGTATTTTTCATGCTGTTCGGTCTGTCCCTGGCGCTGGTAGCCATCCTGCTTGCGGCAATGGGGATCGATTTTGAAAACGCGCTTATCCTTGCCGTAGCCGCATTGTCGACGACTGGTCCTTTGGTCACATTTGCCGCGACAACGCCGATTAACTTGTCAGAGTTGGCAACTGAAGCAAAGTCGATTCTTTGTGTCGCGATGGTGTTTGGACGTCTTGAAACACTGGCNATAATTGCGTTGGTTTTTGAAGCCATGGATCAAGAATAACTGGTATTTTGTACGAAGTTGTATGTGATTTNATTTTTTGGCTGGAAACTCCTTCGCACAGGTCACATAATGCCTGTGTGGTGAGGGTGTCAATTTCGGCGCCTGAAAATAATAATAAAGGCAAAACCCATGGCGACAGATCGACAAAACCTGCAGGACGCGTTTTTAAACCACGTTCGCAAGACCAAAGTCCCCGTCACAGTCTTCTTGATTAACGGTGTAAAGTTGCAAGGTGTGATTACCTGGTTTGATAATTTTTGCGTGCTGCTGCGCCGTGATGGTCAATCTCAACTGGTCTATAAACATGCTATCTCTACCATCATGCCCTCGCAACCGATCAGTTTATATGAAGGTGAAGACGCCAATTGATGGAGCACGACCCGGTTTTTACCCGGGCCTGGGTCTTGCACCCAGACCTTAAATCTGACCGCGGTCGCAGAAACCCGGAGCCGGCCTTGGCCGAAGCNATTTCGCTCGCCGGGGCGTTGGCCAACATTGAGGTCTGTGGTGGTGAAATTGTACCACTGCCCAAAACCCGGGCAGGGACGATGTTTGGCTCTGGCAAGATCCAAGAACTGAAAGCGCGGTTTTCCGAAAATGACGTTGAGTTGGTTTTGATCAATGCAAATGTCACGCCGGTGCAACAGCGCAACCTTGAAAAGGAATGGAACGTAAAGCTGCTCGACCGGACAGGTCTGATCCTTGAGATATTCTCAGACCGCGCGGCCACCCGCGAGGGNGTTTTGCAGGTTGAGATGGCCGCGCTTAGCTATCAACGGACCCGTTTGGTACGGGCCTGGACCCACCTTGAGCGTCAGCGCGGGGGATTGGGCTTTGTGGGAGGGCCGGGGGAAACCCAAATCGAAGCTGACCGGCGGGCGATTGATGATCAATTGGTACGTTTGCGGCGCCAGTTGGACAAAGTCGTCAAAACCCGNGCCTTGCACCGGGCCTCNCGGGCAAAAGTGCCCTATCCAATCGTGGCGCTGGTTGGTTATACCAATGCTGGAAAATCCACTTTGTTCAACCGGCTGACGGGCGCTGATGTGATGGCCAAAGATATGTTGTTTGCCACGCTTGACCCCACCATGCGCGCGGTCAATCTGGACAATGGTCTCGACATTATTTTGTCGGATACTGTCGGGTTTATTTCGGATCTGCCTACGGAACTTGTGGCGGCTTTTCGCGCCACATTGGAAGAGGTGCTTGCCGCAGATGTAATCTTGCATGTGCGTGATATATCGCATGAGGTTACGGAAGATCAGGCGCATGATGTGCGGGTAATCCTNGAAGGTTTGGGGGTTCGTAAAGAAACCGTGCAGCTTGAGATTTGGAACAAAATCGATCAAATGCCGCCCGACAGCGCCGAGGCGACGCGGACCCGCGCTGATCGTGATGATGGGGTTTTAACGCTNTCTGCGCTAACTGGCGAGGGGCTGGANGATTTGCTTGCGGTTCTGGATAANACCTTGCGCGAGACCTCTCACACAAGCCGGCTATCGTTAACGTTTGCCCAAGGCAAGCAACGCGCCTGGCTGTTTGCACAGNATTTGGTCGACAGCGAAAGCCAANGCGANNCCGGGTTTGAAATGACAGTCACTTGGACCGCCAAACAAGAAAAGCAGTTCAACGATCTGTAATGGCTCGGAACAAGGCCTTTTTGATTGGGTGTCTCAGAGGGCCTTAGGTCGGTTCGGGTTCTGTCNTGGCGGTTTGTTTTCAGCGGCGGCCCAACTGGTTATGTGTGTTTGCAAAATCTNGGAAAAGATGTCGCGCGATCAGGGATGTGCATCTGTGACTTTTGCGTCCTAGTTCGGGGTGGANTTTGGCTGACTTGGCAGCAGTCGGGTTATCCCAACTGACGCGGCGCGGACCAGATCCAGATCCAGCGTCATCGGTACATATTCGCCGCGTCGCCATAATTGTCCCAGATCGTCATAATGCGGCGACAGGAAATGGCCGGATTGACCTGTGGAGGTTATGAACACCGAACTGTTAGGGTCGGCGAAATCATAGACCCCGCGATAGCCTGCGCCATGGACGTTTTCAAACGGTTTTGGCCCGCTGCCGCGTACACGGCCGCGCATCAGCGTATTGTCGCCGCCGCTTGTGGATTGGCGGATATTCACAAAATACTTAAGCAAGAGATTGTTGCCCAAGGCNGGATGGTCATGCGTGGCCTGATGTGCATCACCCCAGCGCAATCCTTCCAGAGACCGTCCCCAGGTTTTGGCAATCCAGACAAGCGCGTCGTCCAGCGCCAGTTGGGACATCTCAGCACAGGTTTCGATTCGGCTGCTCTGTTTGACGTCACACCAGATTTCTGCACCGTCCAAATTACGAAATACACGTTCAATAAACAGCGGTTCCACGTGTCGGAAGCTTGTTTCCAACGGGCCCAACTCGTCTTGAATAAGGCGGGTTTGCAGCGCTTTTACCCAGGCCGAATATAACAGCGGCTCCGGCAGATGTTCGTTCATCTCNCCATTCCAGCGGGCCAACATATCCAGCGCTTTTTTGCGCCGCTTTTCNGCTGTGCTTCCGGTTGCGGTCTCGCTGCTGAACCATAATTCGGCNCCGATTAATGGCAGCAGAGAGCGTGCGGTAAAACTGACTGTGTCAAGTTGGGCCTCAATGAAACTGTCCCGACTGTGGACCTTGCGTGTGGTCATCAGCTTTTGCCAGCGTTTGATACGTTGGCTGTCGCCCCAATCAAACGACATATGGCGGGGAAATGGTCGGTCGATCAGTTTGTTGTTGGTATTGCCCAATAAACCGCTCGCGGGGTTGATGAATTCGGGGTTATCGCGATAGGGTAGGCGCCCAGTCCAACGGTTTTCGGCAATCCAGCCGGGTGAGGGCATCCTGCCTTGGCTTTGATGGCCCGGTTCGCGTCGGGGCATGGCACCAATTGTTTTCAATGCGATACCGCGGGCGTCAGTCAGAGTTAAATTCCAGGATGGAGCGATGTAATCTTTGGCGCTTTGTATCNCCTCAGCGTTGTTTTGGGCCCGCATCATCGCCAAGGCAGCGCCAAGGGTTGTGTCGTTTGGGCTTAAAGCTGTCATGCGCAGTGAGACGACATGTCCCTCGGGCGTAATANTTTTCAAAGGTTTGTACTGTGAGGGGATGACCGGGCCGTTTTCCGTCCACCGCAGAGTGATTGTGATTGGGTCTGCATTTTTTATCTGAATCACTGATTCGCGCGTTTGAAATGTGCGAAATCCGTTTGGAGTAAGATATTGGTCCGGATCGTCAGGATTAAGTTTTTCGATATATAGATCCAGATCGTCCAGATAGGATGCGGTCACCCCCCAGCCCAGCGANGCGCTGCGCCCGACAAACATTGCNGGCAGTCCGGGTATAGTGCCTCCGACAATGGCTCCGCTGTCCAATTTAAGACCCGCAAGATACCACAATGTTGGGGCGGTAAACATCAAATGTGGGTCGTTGGCCAGAAGCGCCCCATCCGAAGCGGCGCGGCTTGCATCGGCAGCCCATACATTCGATGCCCCGGCCATGGTGCGTGGCGCNATCACAGCGTTTANATCCGCAAGGCTGGTTTCTGTTCTCAGATCAAATTGTATTGGCGGGTCAAACAGCGAGGCATAATCAGGCAAATTAGTGACTGGTTGCCCCGGGCTTGCAGGGAAAATATCGGANAATCGTGCGGGATCTTCGAGNGCAAGCGTGACTTTTGCACGTATTATTTCGGCATCCATATGGCCTGAAAACTGTGTCGCCAACATCTTGAGAATCGCAATCGAATCTGCTGGCTGCCAAAAACTTATCGGGGCATTGAACAAAAACAACTCGGGTGCACCACGGCCCAACGCGCCTTTATCAATTTCAGCCAAACGGGCGTTGACCCCGGCGGCATAGCCCTCAAGCGCGGCGAGCGCGTTGGGTGGTAGCGCGGAAAGCGACTGAACCGACAGCGCTTGGAGGTCNAGCCGCCGCATAAATATATCTGCCTGCACGGTTTGTGTTCCGTAAACTTCCGACAACCTTCCTTGGGCTTTGCGGCGCAGCATGGTCATTTGCCAAAGCCTGTCCTGCGCGTGCGCATAGCCGAGGCCAAAAAATACATCAGGATCATTGGATCCAGCGATNTTTGGAATATTGACATTGTCNCGGATGATGTCCAANGGCGCCGATAAATTGGCCACAGAGAGAGACTTGTCATACGTTGGCAGCGATTTGGCTGCCAGATAATAAACTATGGCCGTGCCAAGCACTGCGAGCACCAGCAACGCGGTTGNCACACCAAACAAGCNTCGGAAAACCAGACGCATATGCCTTCACCTTTTTATTATATTCACTACAGTGTGTCGCGGGGAATGCGCAACAGGGCGCAAGTCGAAATGCACCACAATAAAGGGAAAATGAAATGGCTAAAATAGGTTTTTTAGGCCTTGGCGTAATGGGCTATCCGATGGCGGGACATCTGCAGACCCACGGGCATCAGGTGACGGTTTATAACCGCACTCAGGCCAAAGCGGACAATTGGGTCAGAGATCACAACGGTGCGCAAGCTGCGACGCCGGCCGCTGCGGCAACTGGGGCCGATTTTGTGATGGCCTGTGTGGGCAATGATGATGACCTGCGGTCGGTCTGTCTTGGTGAGAACGGTGCGTTCTCTGCCATGGATCCCGGCGCAGTTTTTGTGGATCACACCACGGTGTCTGCGCAAGTTACAAAAGAACTTGCCGGTCAATGGGGCGCGAGGGGTGGAAAATTTATNGATGCGCCAATTTCGGGTGGTCAGGCCGGAGCCGAAAATGGTGTATTGTCGGTGATGTGTGGCGGTGATGCGGCCGCTTATGCCGCCGCCGAACCGGTGATNGNCGCCTATGCGCGGATCTGNCGGCTGATCGGGCCCAGCGGTGCGGGACAAATGACCAAAATGTGCAATCAGATTGCCATTGCGGGCTTAGTACAAGGGCTGTCTGAAGCGTTGCATTTTGCTGATAAGGCCGGTCTTGATGGTGCGGCTGTCGTCGAGGTGATCAGTCAAGGGGCTGCTGGAAGCTGGCAGATGTCCAATCGCTATCAAACCATGCTAGACGATCATTTCGAGCATGGGTTTGCTGTAGATTTGATGCGTAAAGATCTGGGGATTTGTCTGGCTGCAGCAGATGAGACCGGTGCCAGCTTGCCAGTGACNGCTCTTGTGGATCAATTTTATAAAGATGTGCAAAATATNGGCGGTGGGCGTTGGGACACTTCGAGCCTGATCAAGCGGTTGAAGGCACTTGACGGCTGATGACCGCAAATGGTGGCGCAGCGGCGCGTCACCATCCCGCCCCAAGGGTTCATTTCAATGATCCTTTTTTTAACTATACATAATTGACCATTGTAATTCCCCTGCCTGAAGACGTATGTATATAAATATACGCCATGATCTGTTTGTTCGGGTCAGGCATGACAGTTTCTATGTATTGGGCGCCAGTTGAGCTTTTCGCTGCGTCGAAGATCATAAAAAGTGGGCCCTCGGGTCACCAGAATTGCTCAGATCGCAGTTGCGATGAGCGTAAAACGGACAGAGTGTTGATCAAACTCGCCTCTGTCGGAGAAAAAACGCGATGAAACGCGCGAGACGATTGAGAAAACGGGCACAGGTCTTTTGGGGCCAGCTCTGTCACGCGTTGTACATCCCCCTTACAAGACACCCTCCGCGTCAGTTTATACCTTTTGGAATAGCTGATTTGCCGAGGTGCATACGGATAAAATGGCTAAAAAAATGCTTATCGATGCCACCCACACCGAAGAGACTCGGGTTGTGGTGGTGGATGGAACCAAAGTCGAGGAATTCGATTTTGAGTCAGACGCAAAACGCCAGCTTGCTGGCAATATTTACCTCGCAAAAGTTACCCGGGTAGAACCGTCGCTGCAAGCGGCGTTCGTNGAATATGGNGGTAACCGACACGGATTCCTAGCGTTCTCGGAGATTCACCCGGATTATTATCAGATCCCTGTGGCCGACCGAGAAGCGCTGATGGAAGAAGAGCGCGCCTATGCCGAAGCGCAAAAGGCCCGTGACGACGAGGATGACAAGCCCAAACCAAAAGCGCGCTCATGGTCACGCAACCGGTCTCGCAGCAAGGCGGCGGCGGTGAAATCAGAAGATGCGGTGGCAACTTCAGAGGTGCCTTCGACAACGATCAACGGTATGGAAACCATTGATCTTGATACCGGTGAGCACAGCGTCAGTGAGCTTGGGCAAAANGAAACTTCTGAANACCCTGAGTACCATGGACCGTTTGACGCTAAAACCACACGCGTTGCAGATGATGCGCCGCAAATATCCGAGCAGACGGTCGCGGAGCAAGATGGCGAAAANGCCCCTGACGATGAAGCTGCGCAGGCCAGTGATGAAAAGGGTGTTGTTCAGACGGAAGATGTCTCCGGCGAAAACACANCTGCGGCAGCGACNGACGATATAAAAGCGGCGCCGTCGCAGGATGCATCTGAAACGGATGAGACAGACGTAACTGAGGCACAAGTTTCCGCCACCCAAGAGGGTGAACCGGTCTCGTCTCGCGCGGCCGATGCCACTGCTAAAGATGAGACCATCGAGTCGATCGCGGATGAAGACGACGAAGAAGATATTCGCCCGTTGCGTAAACCTCGCGCCCGTCGCTATAAGATCCAAGAAGTTGTCAAGGTGCGGCAAATTTTATTGGTTCAGGTGGTTAAAGAAGAACGCGGTAATAAAGGCGCTGCACTNACGACGTATTTATCCCTTGCAGGGCGGTACTGCGTGTTAATGCCAAATACGGCCCGTGGTGGCGGTATCAGCCGTAAGATCACCAATGCGGTCGACCGCAAAAAACTCAAAGAAATTGCCGGTGAAATCGAAATTCCGCAAGGGGCGGGCTTGATCGTCAGGACAGCGGGTGCAAAACGCACGAAGACTGAGATAAAACGCGATTATGAATATCTGCAGCGCCTCTGGGAACAAATACGTGAGTTGACGCTGAAATCAATCGCTCCGGCAAAGATCTATGAAGAGGGGGATCTGATCAAGCGCTCAATTCGCGATTTGTACAATCGCGAGATTGATGAGGTGTTGGTCGAGGGTGAGCGTGGATACAGGATCGCCAAAGACTTCATGAAGATGATCATGCCGTCTCACGCTAAAAATGTTAAGAATTATCAAGACACTTTGCCTTTGTTCGCCCGCTTTCAGGTTGAGAGCTATCTCAACAGCATGTTTAATCCTGTCGTTCAATTGAAATCTGGCGGTTATATCGTCATCGGCGTCACCGAGGCATTGGTGGCAGTGGATGTGAACTCTGGTCGGGCGACAAAAGAGGGCTCAATCGAGGACACCGCTTTAAAAACAAATCTTGAGGCTGCCGAAGAAGTTGCGCGCCAAGTGCGGTTGCGTGATCTTGCCGGTCTGATTGTCATTGATTTTATCGATATGGATGAGCGCAAAAACAACCTTTCGGTTGAGAAGCGGATCAAAGACAAANTGAAAACAGACCGCGCGCGTATCCAAGTTGGGCGGATTTCCGGCTTTGGCTTGATGGAAATGAGNCGCCAGCGGCTGCGTCCAGGAATGATAGAGGCCACAACGCAAGGCTGTCCGCATTGTCACGGGACCGGCTTGATCCGGTCCGATGATAATTTGGCATTGGCGATTTTACGGCAGATCGAAGAAGAGGGCGTACGGCGTCGATCGCGCGAGGTTGTCGTGACATGTCCCGTCGGGATTGCCAATTTCTTGATGAACCAAAAACGCGAACATATAGGCCAGATAGAGGCCCGTTATGGGTTGGCTGTGCGTGTTGAAGGCGATGCGGCGCTTGTCAGTCCTGACTTCAGCATTGAAAAGCTAAAAACCGCAACGCGGGTCATCTCTGAGCCGTCCGCAGCAGTTGTCTCTGTAGATAGTACAATTTTGGATGAGATCGATGCCGAATCCGAAAGTGTTGAGAAAGAAGCACAAGATACTGCAGAGAATGAAACGGTGGATACGGTCGNNGGTGANGACCAAAAACCCAAAAAACGCAGACGGCGGCGGCGNCGCCGTAAGTCCAACGGTGNCGATAATGACGAGGCCGGACAGTCAGAGGCGGCCGCTTCTGGGGACATATCAAATAGTCCCGCACCTCAATCTACATCTGAGACAGAACAATCGGCCCCAGAAAATGCGGAAGGCTCTGNCGTGTCTGTCACGTCCAGCGACAATGATGCTGCAAATGTCGCCCAAGACGGCCGGTCAAGTGTGGCTTTAAATGAGACACCTGACGGTGGCTTGAGCAACCAAGGGACTGATGAGACGACAATCACGGGCGACAGCGCAGGGGAAGTGCAGCCTTNCGTTGAGCACGAAGCGCCTAAAAANACAGCTCGTCGCAAGACTGCCACACCGCGCAAGCGGGCGTCTAAGAAAATNGCCAAGGAAGAGACGGCTGCAGAAAGCGTCGGTTTGGCGGATGGCGAGACACCAACNTCTGACGCCAGCGCGACTGAGCCAGAGGCCGAAATTGCAGCGCAGGCCGCTGCGCCAGAAGCGGTTAAAAAACCACGTCGTCGGCGCAAAAAGGCCGAGCCTGTTGCTGTAGCTGAAGTCGCGCCCGATGTGACGCCACAGGCCACGCTGCCACAGGCCACGCCGCCCGAGATCAGTGCACCAATATCCGAGGGTGCCACGCCAGTATCCGAGGGTAGTGTTGAAACTTTGGTGGGTCATCCCGATCCGGCCCCTCAGCCTGAGCAGCCAATAACGTCGCCACCCGTGGATGCGCCACCCGTGGATGCGCCACCCGTGGAGGTGCCACCCGTGGATGTGCCACCCGNGGATGCGCCGGCACTGTCTGAACCGGAGGTCACGGCAAAACCAGCAGAACCAGAGATTGCAACCAAACCTAAAAGGCGTGGTTGGTGGTCTTTGGGAAAATAGCTCAAAGCAAAAATCCCACAGGATTTTCTGTGGGTAAAAATAGCAAAATGTCGGGTCTTTCAGAGCCCGGCATTTTGTACTTTAAGGGCGAGATTATTCTGACCCTGTTCAGCCGCCTTGTGAGCCACCCCCGATTTTGAGATCTCGAATTGATATAATAAAATTTGACCAAGGCNTNACAGCGCNNAAGGGCACCCCCACGCGTCTAATGAANCTCTGTTTCANGACCGNCGTATCAAATAGATTTGTACNCCGTCTTCGTCGTTTGTNCTNTCNAGGAAATGACCTGATTCGACGCANAAATGCGGAATATCGATNAAAGCAGCCGGATCTGTGGCATACACCTTCAATTTATCGCCNGGTTCGAGCGACTTGAGCCGTTTGCGTACTTTCAGTACAGGCAGAGGGCAGAGCAAGCCCTTGGTATCTAGGGTAACNATTTTCATACCGCAGACCTAGAACGGATGTGACCATCTGTCCACAATGTTGTGATCGACGATTGCGTGACGCNGCGCGAATTTTGCTTTATATCAGACACATGATAGCAGTTGATCTTATTGATGCGTCTTTATTGCCCGCGATAGCCGTCGCCTTATTGGCTGGGGTCCTGTCGTTTTTAAGCCCGTGTGTCCTGCCTATTGTACCGCCGTATCTGGCGTATATGAGCGGTATTTCAGTGACTGAATTATCGGCCCAACAAGACGGGCGCAACCGAGCGATCTTGCCGGCGGTGTTTTTCGTTCTGGGTTTGTCAACGGTGTTTTTACTGTTGGGTTTCACGGCCTCCTACTTGGGTATGATTTTTTTATCCTATCAAAATTGGTTCAACACCATCGCCGGATTGACTGTTATGATACTGGGGGGGCATTTTGTTGGCATCTATCGCATTGCAATTTTCGACCGGGAATTGCGGGTTGATGCAGGCGATCGTGGTGGGTCGGCATTCGGGGCCTACATTCTCGGATTGGCGTTTGCTTTTGGTTGGACACCTTGTATCGGGCCACAACTGGGGGCAATTCTGTCACTGGCTGCGTCCGAGGGATCAATGTTTCGCGGATCGGTTTTACTCGCGGTTTATGCAGGCGGGCTCGGAGTGCCGTTTTTGCTTGTTGCGGTGTATTTGCCGCGTCTCGGTGGCTTGCTGAGTTGGATGAAACAGCACACCGCCCAGATTGAACGTATTATGGGCTTGTTGTTATGGACGGTGGGTCTGTTGATGATCACGGGTGGGTTTGCCAGTATGTCTTATTGGTTGCTTGAGACATTTCCCGCTTTGGCAACGCTGGGGTGATGCCTTAGAAAAGCTTTTATTCATGCCTACACAATATTTGTAATTTCAAAATTTAAGATGGGTCGCGCGTGCAGGTAGTCCGCCGCAGATTGGTGTTGTATATTCCAGGTTATGATCCGGTGCCGCCGCGTCGGTACCGAGAATTGTACCGCAGGCAATCGGCCGAACAGGCGGCGATTTCGGGATTTGAGATGGTCCTGCATCCCAAGCTGAGCAGTGGCAGGTTTGGGTGGCACGTGGAGGCAAACATCGAGGGTCAGACAGTGAGGACCGATTTCGAGATCCTCCCATGGTCTGATTTGGTGCGCAGCAGTATGGCACAGGGGATTGTGGCCACCTACAAACAATTGCTTACGACGGTTTGGATATACGTTGCGAACGGGTCATTGCGGCGCTTGGCACGTCTGCGCAAAGGTGCGGTTCTTGCCGCACTTTATCCGGTTGTTATGTTGGTGATGCAGCTGGCGCTTGCTGTCGCTTTGGGCGCGGGGATGGCGGCAGGGCTCTGGGAAATGGTCTCGCCTTGGCTTGCCCCGCTCGGGGTGGTGGTGGTTGGCGGCGTGCTGGTGCTGTTTCGGCGGTTGGATAGTCGTTTCTTTGCTTATTATTTGATGCATGACTACGCCTTTTCAGCGCAGGCAAACGGCGCCTATCCTGCCGCACTAGAGGCGCGGCTTGCCGTATTCAAACAGGCGGTTGTGGAAGGTCTGCAAAGGGATGTGGACGAAGTGCTTGTGGTGGGTCATTCATCCGGAGCTTATTTGGCGGTATCGGTTCTTGCCGATGTGTTGCGGACGGTCCAGCTTGTTCGAAATGGCCCAATGTTGAACTTTCTATCCTTGGGGCAAGTGGTGCCGATGGTGTCATTTTTACCAAACGCGATGCGATTGCGTGGTGACCTGCAATATCTGGCCGGTTGTGATCAAATGGCTTGGGTAGATGTCAGCGCGCTTGGGGATGTTTGTGCTTTTGCACTGTGTGATCCAGTGGCGGTGAGCGGCGTTGCCCCGGTATCCCAGTATTGGCCCGTGGTGTTTTCGGCCGCTTTCAGCCAGACGCTGTCACCTGCACGCTGGAGACGTATTCGCTGGCGGATTTTAAGAGTACATTTTCAATATCTCTGCGCCTTTGATTGCCCCAATGACTATGATTATTTTCAAATTACCGCCGGGCCGTTGACGTTGCGCCAGCGCCTTGGATCGCGGGCCTCTTCACCATCATGTATCACTGAAGCGGTGTCTAAATATACGGCAGTGCTCCCATGATCAGACGCCCCCCCACATTAGATTTGCCACCTAAACTAGAGGCCCGCAAAGACAGCGTTTCGTTGTGGCGGTATCTCGCGTTGTTCCGACGCGATATTCTTTCAGCACAGCCAAAACGGCTTTATGGGGCGTGGATGGCTGAATTTCGCACACCGTTTTTTCGATCGTATCTGTTAAACCAACCTGAACTGATAAAAAAAGTCCTAAAAACACAGCCGATGGATTTTCCGAAATCTGATCGTATCGGCGTTGGCTTGCGTCCACTTTTGGGTAATAGCGTTTTTTTGACCAATGGCGCCGAGTGGCAGCGTCAACGACGGATCATCGACCCGGCCTTTCAAAACATCGGGATAAGACAGGCCTTTCCAGCGATGTGGGCGGCAGGTCTGCAGGCCGTTGCGCGCCTACATCAACACGCGGGACTAAAAACGCCAGTCGAAATCGAGGCTGAGACCAGCCACGCAGCGGCAGATGTGATTTTTCGAACATTGTTTTCATTGCCAATCACCGATCAGATCGCGGCACAGGTGTTTGAGCAGTTTAAAATCTATCAACGCAGCCAGCCTTTACTTAATATAGCAGCCCTTTTGAAATTTCCCCGTTGGTTGCCTGGATTTTTCAGGCGCGATACACGTCGGTCCGCGCACTCGATCCGACGCTTGATTGCCCAATTGACCCGGGCGCGGATGGACCAGATAACTGCGGGCACCGCCCCCGACGATTTGGCAACAAAGATTATGACCCAGCGTGATCCTGAGACAAATGAGCAGTTTTCAATCGACGAAATGGTGGATCAGGTCGCGATATTTTTTCTGGCAGGCCATGAAACCAGCGCCTCGGCGTTGGCATGGGCGCTGTATCTGCTGGCCACACATCCCGAGTGGCAGGATAAAGTGGCAAAAGAGGCCGCCATCCTGACCGAGCCCGATTATGGGTCTGTGGCGAAATTAAAACTCAGCCGGGACGTTTTTCGCGAGACATTGCGGCTTTATCCACCGGTGCCGATGATGGTGCGCCAGTCACGGTGCCCAGTGACGTTTCGCAATCGCAAGATTGCGCCCGGAAGTCAGATGGTGATCAGTCCCTGGCATCTGCACCGGCACATAAGGCTTTGGGATAATCCTGATGGGTTTGATCCGTCGCGCTGGCACAGCGAGAATGGCAAAGCCTGTCTACGTGACGCCTATATCCCGTTCTCCACCGGTGCACGGGTCTGTATTGGCGCCGGTTTTGCGATGGTCGAGGGCCCGCTGTTATTGTCGCTGTTGCTCAAGAGTTTTCGCTTTGAAGCGCTCTCAGAACACCGACCGACGCCGGTTCCTCATTTGACTGTACGTTCAAATGCCGGGAATTGGCTTAAAATACATCCGCGCAGTGCAGAGTTTGGCGCGACGTAGCCTGTCACAGAGGGCGGATTTTAAGCTCAGTAATGCGGTTGGCAGACCGGGCTTGAACTTCAAAACGAAACCCGTGAAACAAAAATACCTGCCCAACGGTTGGAATCATTTGCGCCTCGTGGATGACCAAACCCGCAACGGTGTTGGCTTCATCGTCGGGCAGCGACCATTCTTTGGCGCGGTTCAGATCACGGATTGTCATCGCTCCGTCGACCACGACATGGCCATCATCGGATGGGGTCAGGCTTTGGTCTTGCGCGGGATCAAACTCATCGGTGATTTCGCCGACGATCTCTTCGAGAATATCTTCAAGTGTGATCAACCCTTCGAGCGATCCATATTCATCGACCACCAGCGCAAAGTGACTTCGGCGTTCCAAAAACTGCCGCATTTGATCGTCAAGCGCCGTGGTATCCGGCACAAAATACGGCTCAATGGCCACGTCACTAATGTTAAAATCCTGCAGGGCGGCAACCGCGGTTTCAGGGTCTTCCATCAGCGCATACATCGCCCTAAGCAGGTTCTTAGCATGTACCACACCGATGATGTTTTCCGGATCATCGCGGTACATGGGCAAACGTGTGTAACTGCTTGAAAGACATTGTTTTAAAATCTCAGCTGGCGGTTCATTTGCGTCGATCATTTCGATGCCAGACCGGTGTAACATAACTTCTTCCACCGTGCGTTGAGAGAGATCAAGCGCCCCAAGAATTCGGTCGCGATCCTCTTTTTCGACAACCCCTTCTGAATGCCCCAGATTAAGCGCTCCGG
>NYVC01000052.1 GCA_002684375.1 Marinovum sp. | reverse complement strand
TCTGACATCCAATCACCCAACACTTGGCATCGTCACATCGGGCCAAGCGCGCTCTGATCAAGACGCCGGACAGGTGCAAAAATAACCTTTCGACAAGCGACCTGACTGCGGTTACACTTTCGGTTCAAACATTCTGCTTGGCGCAAACATTTGACTGGCTCTGAACATAGCAAAACGCGGCTTAACCAAGCAAACAGGGACCGCGCCGAGGCACGCCNANGNACNGGCAGCACTGGCAATCAATGCAATACGTAACATCGCGGCAACCCAGCCGAAGCAAACCAGGATGCAAAAAGACCAACACAAGGATACTATATGACCGCTCTGACACCGCAAGACACCGCTGAGTATATCGCACAATCGGCACAAAACGCCTGGACCGTTCCGGGCCTACCAAGCGATATTGCGTTGCGCCCGATCAAAACCATCGGAGTGATTGGTGCCGGGACCATGGGCGGCGGGATTGCAATGAATTTTGCCACGGCCGGCCTGCATGTCAAAATTGTCGAGACCACTCAAGAGGCGCTGGATCGCGGCCTATCCGTGGTGCGAGGGCATTATCAACGCAGCGCAGACAAGGGGCGGTTTCCACAATCTGAGGTAGAGGCTCGCATGGGCCGTTTTGAAGGGTGTCTGGCCATAGCCGATCTGGCCGGTTGCGATCTGATCATCGAGGCNGTGTTCGAAGAGATGGACCTCAAGCGCAAAATATTCACCGAGATTGACCGGATTGCAAAACCCGGTGCCATTCTGGCTACCAATACATCGGCGCTGGATATAGACGCGATCGCCGCCATGACGTCACGGCCCCAGGACGTGATCGGGCTGCATTTCTTTTCGCCGGCAAATGTGATGAAACTGCTGGAAATTGTGCGCGCAGATCACACAGGCGACGCTATCGTAGCGACCTGTATGGCGCTGGCCAAAACCATTAACAAAACCGCCGTTCTTGTGGGCGTCTGCCCCGGCTTTACCGGCAACCGCATCTTATTCAAACGGCAGGCTCAGGCCCTCAAACTGCTGCATCAGGGCGTCATGCCTTGGGAGGTGGATGCGGCGCTGAACAGCTTTGGATTTCGCATGGGACCGTTCCAAATGGCCGATCTGGCAGGGCTGGATCTGGGCTGGTCAAAAGGTATAACCACCAAAAACCCGATCCGTGATGCGCTGTGCGAACTGGATCGCCGCGGCCAGAAAACCATGGCAGGATATTATGATTATGACGCCACACGCACACCAACGCCCTCGCCGGTGTCGGCACAGGTCATCAAACGCGTGACCGGCGCCAACCCCGTTTCAATGCCGCCGCAGACCATCATCGAGACCTGTATTTACCCAATGATCAACGAGGCGTTGAAAATTCTTGAGGAAAACAAAGTCCAACGCCCCTCGGATATCGATGTGATCTGGCTTAACGGCTATGGCTGGCCCGCAGATAAAGGCGGACCTATGTGCTATGGGGATCGTATTGGCGCTGCGACCATTCTGGCCAAAATGCAACAATTGGGCGATGAAGACGATGCGTTTTCCCCAGCCAAACTTCTGGAAACGCTGGCTAAATCCGGCGAACGCTTTGTCGATATTGACACCGGCGGGCTAAAAACCGGCCGCCCCTCGTGACCCTGTCCGAAAGGAATGACAGATGAGCTATGAGTTTATCAGCACCGAACGCCACGGCCATATTTTGCAGGTCACGCTCAACCGCCCAGAGGTGTATAATGCGATGCACCCGCCCATGCATCACGAATTGGCGCAGGTCTGGGACGCCTATTCAGTCGACGCTGATCTATGGGTTGCGGTCTTAACCGGCGCGGGCGACAAAGCCTTTACCGCAGGCAATGATCTTAAATTCACCGCAGCAGGCGGCAAGAGTAAAATGCCCCCCTCCGGCTTTGCCGGCCTGACCCAACGCTTCGATCTGGAAAAACCAATCATCGCGGCGGTCAACGGATTTGCCATGGGTGGCGGCTTTGAGACCGCGTTATCCTGCGACATTATTCTCAGCGCCGATACCGCGACCTTTGCGCTGCCCGAGGTCAAAGTGGGGTTTTTCGCCGCCGCCGGAGGTGTACAACGTCTCAGCCGCTATATCGGACGGCTGGCCGCGCAAGAACTGGTTTTGACCGGTCGCAGCATCACTGCCCAAGAAGCCCTCGCAATGGGTGTGGTCAATGCGGTGGTGCCAAAAGCCGAACTTCTCGCTGCGGCGATGGCAAAAGCCACCCAGATCACGGCGGTGTCCCCGTCGGCGGTAAAAGCCAGCAAACGGGTGTTAAACGCGCTGGCAGTGGCTGAGGGACTGCCAGACAGTCTGGCCTATAGCCGCGAGGTCGTCGCTGATCTGGCGCAGACCGAAGATTTCAAAGAGGGCGTGCAGGCCTTTGTCGAAAAGCGCAAACCAAAATGGCTGAACCGCTGACGACATGACGTCAAACCAGCCCCAGACCGAGAAAAGGCACACAGATGGAACTGACAAATAAAGTAATAGTCATTACCGGTGCTGGGGGGGGGATCGGGCGCGCAATGGCGCTGAGATTTGCCGCCGAACGACCCCATAAAATCATCTGCGCCGACCTCGATCTCGCCGGCGCGCAGACAACCGCCAACCAAATCGGTGGCGTGGCATTGAAGCTGGACGTCGCGGTCGAAGCCGAGATTGCCACATTGATTGAGACCATCGAAACCAACATTGGCCCCATTGATCTGTTTTGTTCAAATGCCGGCATCAGTGTTGGCGGCGGCGTCGAGGTGCCCGATGATGACTGGCAAAGAACCTGGCAGGTCAACGTCATGGCGCATGTCTGGGCGGCGCGCCATCTGCTGCCGCGGATGACGGCGCGGGGGGACGGGTATCTGCTCAATACCGCCTCGGCCGCAGGGTTGCTTAATCAGGTCGGCGATGCGCCCTATGGGGTGAGCAAACACGCCGCCGTGGGNCTGGCGGAATGGCTGGCAATGAGCCACGGCGACGCCGGCATCAANGTTTCGGTGTTGTGCCCACAAGCCGTGCGCACCGAGATGACGCGCGGTCTTGAGGACCACGTTGCCAGCATAGACGGCATGATCGAGCCCGAAATGGTGGCCGACATCTGCGTAGAGGCCATCCGCCGCGAGACCTTTTTGATCCTGCCCCATAAAGAGGTCTTGGGCTATATGCGCGCCAAAACCGATAATTATGATCGGTGGATTGGCGGCATGCGCAAACTAAACCGCAAGTTTGGTATCTTTAAAGCACCNGAGAAAATCACAGGCCTGAAAGCGCCTGATCCGATAAAATCTGACCTTTAGGTTCAGGGCCTCAGATTCAGGGGGCAAAGTCAGACCCTCAGGTTCAGGCCATTGGATNCAGGGCGCTATATCCAGCGCCGCACCTTNGCCTGATAACTTTCAAACTCGTCGCCAAAACTTTTTCTCAAAGCCCGTTCTTCGGGTATGATTTGATAGGTTGTGATCACCCAGACAAACACCGCCAACACCGGCAGTGTAGCCCATGCCCCCAGCGCCAGTCCGGGGCCTGCAATAATCGCTGCCATCCCAAGATACATCGGATTTCGACTGATTTGATACACCCCGCCGGTGACCAGAGTGCTCGAACGCGCCATCTCTTGCGGCAGGACGGTGGTTTCAACCCGATAAAACCCACGAATGGCAATCAGGACCAAGACCAACCCGGCCAAGCCAATCGCACTGGCAATCACAATCTGGCCAGGAAACCGCAGCATCTGGCTTGGAAANACTCCATCAAGGGCACCGATCACAAACAGACAAAGCAAGGTAAGGACTGGGGGGGAAATGCGCATAAAATATCTCCATTAAAAATCAACAAGCCACCCCCGAAATTGCAAAAATGCTGAGGAGGCCTNGCATAAATCAAAAAGTTTTTCTTCGGTTTGTCAAATCTATATTCAGGATCGACGTGTTTTCAGCACACTGAGCTGCAAAACACCGACGGTCATAAGCTCGAACCCCGTCGTAAAACCACTGCCACCAATTGCAGGAAACAGTGTCAGAGGGCAGTGCCATAGCCCAAAGTCACAGTGCTAGCGCGGCTCACGCACCGGCCGCATCAACCCCTCTTGGGCAACGCTGGCCACCAAGCGGCCCTCCTGGCTATAAATCGCACCACGGTTAAAACCGCGCGCGCCACCGGTAAAGGGGCTGTCCATGGTGTACAGATGCCATTGATCGAACTGGACTGGCGCATGAAACCACATTGCATGATCCAAACTGGCAGTCATCACCCCACCCTTGAACCACGTCAGCCCGTGGGGCCGAAGCGAGGATCCCAGAAGGTTCATATCGGACGCATAGGCCAGCAGGCAATGCTGCATCTGCGGCGATTGACCCGCGGCGGGATGCATGCGGAACCACAGATGATTGAGATCCGGCGCTGGTTGCGGATTAAAATGATCAATCGGCGCCAGTTCGCGCACCTCGATCGGGCGCGGCCGGACATAATCTTTGCGGTACTGCTCAGGAATTTTATCAACGTTTTNCTGGCGTAATACATGNCGGTCATTCAAGCCCTCGGGCCCTTTGACCTGCGGCATTGGATGGTGATGCTGCCACCCATCTTCGGTAATTTGAAACGAGGCCGACAAGTTGAGNATCTGTTTGCCGTGCTGCAACGCAATCACCCTCCGGGTGGTAAAACTGCCGCCATCACGAGCGCGATCCACGCTATAAACCACCGGAATGCTCGGATCACCAGGACGGATAAAATACGCGTGCAGCGAATGGCACAGGCGGGTTTCTACCGTGTGGTAAGCCGCAGCCAGCGCCTGCGCCACCACATGGCCCCCAAAAATCCGCACGCTGGTCTCTCCGCCCGATCCGGTGCCACGGAACAGATCAAGCTCCAACCGCTCGAGATCCATCAGTGCCACAAGATCCTCAACAGTATCGGTCATAGCATCCCTGCCCCACTGACCGGCGCGCCCACCTCAAAACTGTCCTGTTCCAAACCACCGCGGTCAACATTGCCGTCAACAAACGCCCCGTGCACCAATGCTTTAAGCTCGGCACGGGAGGGATAGGAACTGGAGGGCGCAAGCTGGGTCAAAAACACCACCGACAGATCAAGAACGTGGTCGATCCAAAACACCGTCGAGGCCATACCGCCCCAGCCAAAATCACCGATACTNCCCGGNGCGCGCGCCCGCGCCGGATCCAGCACCACCGCACCGGCAAGGCCAAAACCAACACCCTGCATTGGCTGCTCGGCAAAACTTGTCGGTCCCATCGACGCAATATCACCCGCCAGATGGTTGCGCATCATGAACGCTACGGTTTGCGGCGACAGCAATTGCCCCTGCGGTCCTTCACCGCCTCTGCGCAGCATCTCGCAAAAGCGCATATAATCCTCCAGCGTGCTGACCAGACCGCCCCCACCAGAAAAACCCGCCGGGTTGCGAAAACAGCTGTCACCAGCGGAGTCTATCGTGCGCAGGATCGGCACCCCAGTTGGTGCCGGTTTCAAGCTCAACGCAGTATCGGGATGTGAAGCATATAATGTCGCAAATCGTCGCAAATCGGTTTCGGGCACTGAAAATCCCGTTTCAGTCATACCTAGAGGCGCGAAAATCTTATCGTGGAAAAAGCGATCCAGCGCGGTGCCCGAGACCTGTTCCACCACCCGACCCAGCACATCACTTGCCACCGAATATTCCCAGCGCGCTCCGGGTTTGAACGCCAGAGGCAGGGCGGCCACCCGCCCAACCATCTCGGCCAGAGGCGTGCTGCCGCCGTCAAAGCCAATGCCAGCCTTGGCCATCGCCTGCGGCAGAACCCCTGCGTTAAACGCATAACTCAACCCGCTTGTATGGGTTAAAAGCTGGTGCAGCGTTGGCACCGGACAGGGNTCAAGCTGATCAATCCGCTCGGCCCCAGGGATCAACGCCTGCATGTCGCGAAAAGCAGGGATAAATTCTGAAACCGGCGTATCAAGAGAAAAAAAGCCCTGCTCAAAAAGCATCATCACCGCCACAGCGGTCACCGGCTTGGTCATCGAATAAATTCGCACAATCGTATCGCGTTCAAACGGCAGCCCGGTCTCTATATCCCGCAACCCCGTCGCGTGATGATACACCTCGTGACCACCCCGGGCAATCAACACTGAACTGCCCGCATATTTACCCTGCGCAACATAGCGCGCCATCCAGTCACCGATACGGTCCAGCCGTGCCCTGTCAAACCTCAGGCTTTGAAGCTTGCTTGTCGCATCATCTGAGATCTCCGAAACCATCGCGGCTAGCCAATTATCCGCGACATCGCCGCTTTGGTTTCAGCCGTAAACCAACCGTCGGGTGGCGTATTGGCGCCATTTGCCATCGCGTTTTCGATCGTCTCGATCACCGGTCCGCGCATCTGGCGCTTAACTTCGGCATACGTGCCGGGCGGGATCGCTGCATAGTCTTGCGCCACGCTCACCGCGCGCGCCATCACCGCATCCCCGTCTTCAATAATGTCCACAATCCCCGCCGCCAAAGCCGCCTCAGCCCCAATGGGGTGACCGCCGAGCATCAGCCGCCGCAAATCATTCGNCGCCAGTGTTGCACGGGCAATCGCCAGCGGTCCAACCGGAAAATTGGCGCCAACCCGCACCTCCGCCAGCCCAAAACGCGCCTTGAGGCTGGCAATTCGGTAATCGCTGGCAAGCACCAGAAAAAAGCCCCCCGCAATCGCCGCACCACTTGCGGCAACAATGGTAGGTTTTGGAAAGCCAAACAGTTTGGTAAAGTTGACATTGAGACTTCGCACCATGGCTTGCTGGTCTTTAAGGTCAAAACCCAACGCCTCTTTAAGATCCATCCCGGCTGACAATACCTTGCTGTTACTTGCCAAAATCACCGCTTTGACGGCTGTATCGGCCTGCAGCCTGTCCAAATGGGCGCCCAACAGGTCCAAAAAGTCGCTGTTCAAAGCATTCACTGGCGGACGGTTCAAGACGAGACGGGTGACACCCCCCTCAAGATCCTCGCGGATCAACCAGTTTTCAATGCTCATAAACGGGCTCCTCATTGCTGTTTTGAAACGAAAGGCGCNCGCCTCACATCTCAAGCTTACGCCCATGGGTATTTATGTGCAATCTTGACACCACGCCTTTTTGAAAGCACGCGGCTCTTGCCACGCTTGAGTGATATTTATACAGTTTTACGCAAAGGTGGATCAAACTGTCTTTAAGAGATAAAAAGCGAGCCACATATGACAATGACCCCCAGTGTTTTGTTCGATCTTAGTGGTAAAACTGCCNTGGTCACNGGTGGTGCCACGGGTATCGGCCGCATGGCAACAACCGGATTGATGGCGGCAGGCGCGCGNGTGCTGATCGCGTCGCGCAAAGGGGANGNCTGTGTTGCAGTGTCAACCGAGTTGAACGGTNTCGGCCTATCGGGCACCGCCGAGGGTTTCGGNGGCGATGTGGGCTCAGAGATCGGGATTGCAAAGCTATGCCAAGACATTGCGNAACGCACAGACAAGCTGGATATTTTAATCAACAATGCCGGGCGCACCTGGGGTGCACCGCTGGGGCATTTTCCCTTTGAGGCCTGGGAGAAGGTCATGACACTGAATGTCGCCGGGATGTTCCATCTGACGCAAAGCCTCTTGCCGTTACTGTCTGCTGCGGCCACGGATGAAGATCCCGCACGGGTGGTCAACACCGGCAGCGTTATGGGTGAGGTGCCCATGGGCGACAAAGTCTATTCCTATGCGGTATCAAAAGCAGGCGTCCATCACATGACCCGAATTCTGGCAAAGGATCTGGCAGCACGTCGCATCACCGTCAATGCCCTAGCCCCAGGGCCTTTCCCCTCGAAAATGACCGCCTTTGCCGTCGAACAGCAAGACGGGGAAACGCGCGTTGCCTCTCGCGTACCTCTNGGGCGCATCGGACGGCCGCATGACGTAGCGGCAGCCTTGCAATTTCTCTGCGGGCATGGTGGATCCTATGTCACNGGNGCGGTGATCCCGCTGTCGGGCGGCATCAATGTGGGCACCGGGCCTGAAATTTTTGGAGATCACTGAAGCGTGGAGAAAATCACCCGTCAGGATATGGCCGCACTGGTAGGCAAACATGCCGGGACCTCTAAATGGTTCGTGATCGATCAAACCCGCATTGATACCTTTGCGGATGTCACCGAAGACCATCAATACATTCATGTCGATCCTGACGCTGCCAAACAAAGCCCGTTTGGGACAACCATCGCACATGGGTTTTTGACCCTGTCGATGCTGTCTGCGATGATCTATGATGGCGTGCCCGACATCGAGGGTGCAACAATGGGGGTGAACTATGGCTTTAACAAAATACGATTTCTATCTCCGGTGGCGGCAGGCGCCCGAATTCGGGCGCATTTCACCTTGCAAGACTATACCGAACATAAAGCAAATGAGGCCACCACCGTCTGGGATATCCGCATCGAGATCGAAGGTCAAAACCGGCCAGCGCTGATCGCTGAATGGATTGGGCGGCGTTATTATGCCTAAACGCTTAATACTTGACGCCCTCTGCAACCTTACCTTCAGGCCGACCCCAGAGAACCGCAGCATAAAATACGGATTGCCCATTGCCAAACACCTGTCGCACGCGCATCACAGCGNAAAAATTTGGGCTAAAATAATACAAAGGAGACACCCATGCGTGACCTCATAACCCTTTNCACCCTCAATACCGTCGCCGCGGCGCACGCCGAACCAAAGCCGTCCCCCCGCACGACGCNCATTTCATGAGAGGCAAAACTATGATTGGTGATCCCCTACCCAAAGCCCTTAGCGGACTGCGCCTGCCGGCCGTTGCAGCACCTTTATTTATCATCTCCACGCCGGATCTGGTCATCGCCCAGTGCAAAGCTGGCGTGATCGGCTCCTTTCCGGCATTGAACGCCCGACAAAAAGACGGCGAGCCGAATATGCTCGAAATCTGGCTCGAGCGGATCACTGAAGAGCTTGACCGCCACAATCAGGCCAACCCAGACACTCCGGCGGCACCCTTTGCTGTCAACCAAATCGTGCACCGCAGCAACGAGCGCCTGCAAAACGATATCGAGATTTGCGCCAAGTGGAAGGTGCCGATATGGATCACTTCGCTGGGCGCGCGGGTCGAAGTTAATCAGGCCGCACACAGCTGTGATGGCGTGGTTTTGCACGACATTATCAACAATCGNTTTGCTAAAAAGGCTATTGAAAAAGGGGCCGACGGGCTGATTGCGGTTGCCGCCGGGGCCGGTGGCCATGCCGGATCACTATCGCCGCTGGCGCTGATCAGTGAAATTCGCCAGTGGTTCAACGGGCCGCTGCTGCTGTCGGGGTCTATTGCGACTGGCCGGTCGATACTGGCCGCCCAAGCTATGGGCGCCGATCTGGCCTATATCGGCTCGCCGTTTATCGCCACCCAAGAGGCCAATGCGCACAGCGAATACAAAGATATGATCGTCGACAGCACCGCCGACGACATCTTGTATTCGTCGCTGTTCACCGGTGTGCATGGCAATTATCTCAGGCCATCGGTTGTGCGCGCCGGAATGGATCCAGAAAATCTGGAAACTGCGGATGCCTCGTCGATGGATTTTAGCAGCGACAGCAAAAAGCTAAAGTCATGGAAAGATATCTGGGGTTCAGGCCAGGGCATTGGCGCTGTTGAGGCGGTGCTACCCACGGGTCAGTTGGTCGACCGGCTGGCCAGTGAATATGCCGAGGCCAAAGCCCAGATGACCGCTCTGATTGCCAATGGGTAAACGCTAGCTGACAGGGATCAAACCAATGCCGGATCTAACCGCCAACACACTGGATCTTGCCACTGTGACGCCTTGGCTGGAACGGCATATCGAGGGTTTTGAAGGTCCTGTAAGCGCCGAGCAGTTTGCCAGCGGACAATCAAACCCGACATTCCGGCTGATCACGCCACGAAAGACCTTTGTGTTGCGCCGCAAGCCGCCCGGTGTGCTGTTGAAATCTGCCCATGCGGTCGAGCGCGAATTCCGGGTGCAAAAAGCCTTGGCGGACAGCGATGTGCCCGTGGCGAAAATGCATATACTCTGCGAAGATCCAAGCGTCATCGGATCTGCGTTCTATGTCATGGATGAAGTCGACGGACGCAATTTCAAAACGCCTTACATGGCTGATCTTACCCCTGAGGCGCGCGGCCAGATTATTGGTGAAACCAACCGCGTGCTGGCTGCCATCCACGACGTTGATCTGGTGGCAACAGGGCTGACCGATTACGGACCCGAGGGCAATTATTACCGCCGGCAAGTGGACCGCTGGAGCAAACAATACCGCGCCTCGGAAACCGAGCATATTGCGGCAATGGATGCGCTGATTGACTGGCTGGATAGCAATATGCCCAAGGAGGACGGCCAACGCAGTCTGGTGCATGGCGATTACCGCATCGACAATATGTTGTTCGCCAAACAGGGCCCCGCCTGTCTGGCGATGCTGGATTGGGAATTATCGACGCTGGGCCATCCCTATGCCGATCTTGCCGCTGTGATCATGCAATGGGCCATGCCGCAAGGCGATGAGGGGCGCGGTCTGGCCGGTGTCGACCGGCAGGCGCACGGATTGTGGTCGGATACCCAGTTTATCGACGCCTATTGCGCCCGCCGCAGCTTGGCGGGCATTGAAAATTTCGGCTTTTATCTGGCATTTTGCAATTTTCGCATGGCAGGCATTCTGCAAGGCGTTAAGAAACGCGCTCTGGATGGCAATGCGTCCAACCCCGAACAGGCACTTAAACTTGGCGATTATGTTGTCACCTTTGCCGAAAGTGGGCTGGCTGCAACATTAAACAAGCACTAGGATCCGGACATTCCGGCAAAACAGATATTGCGACCTGCCATCAGGGGTTTTCTGGTATGACCGCTGCCCCGTGGGGAACACCGAAACTGGCAAAATTGTTCTGCGTTGATCCGCCACAATCAAAATTTTAAAGCCATAGCAGCCCGTTTGCCCCAAACCACCGCTTGACTCAGCCTGTGGCCAGACCGATCCTGACCTTCCATATTCCAACGGAACGACTCGCATGGCCTGGGCAGACATTGTAACTTTCGTATTTATCGCATCCCTGCTGGTGATTTCACCGGGCCCAAACGGGGTGTTGATCGCCAAAACTGTTCCCACATCTGGGCGCGTCGCCGGTCTGGCCAATGTTGCAGGATTTGTCACTGCTTTTTATCTTCACGGGGCACTGTCGATTTTGGGCATCTCACTTATCCTCGTCCAATCAGCAATGGCCTTCGCCGTGGTAAAATACCTTGGTGCGGCGTATTTATGCTGGATCGGGGCAAAGGCGCTTTATACCGCGATCAAAACAACCGCCACAAACAGATCGACACAGCACCGCACTCAACGGCTACCTGCAAGAAACGCCCCCTGCTGTCTGCCTATATCGAGGGCGTTTTAACCAATGCTCTCAACCCCAAGGTCTCAATGTTTTACCTCGCCGCATTTCCCCAGTTTATCACAGGGGCCAACCAATCTGTTACATCCTCCTTTTTACTGGTGTTTCTGCATTCGGCGATTAATGCGGTATGGTTCGGTGCCATGGTACTTTTGGTGTCGCAACTTGCCACACTGACCCGGAAAGGGGCCTTTCAGCGCTGGCTCAAAGGCGTCACCGGGGTCGTGTTCATCTGGTTCGGCATCAAGCTGGCAAGCTACCGGATAACCCCTTGATCGGTGATCCCAAGGGCTGTCCCAGAGCCTCATCAAAGATCCTGGTCGCTTGATCATAAAAAATATCGATTACGTCTGCTTATTAAGGACGAGGTTTCGGGCGAAAGCCAGAGGATCAGAATAAGACAACTTTAAACGCCTCAGTCGTTGTCAGACAGACCCGCACCAGCACCGGCAAGACGGCTGGCTTCGGTTGCAGGCGCAAATGTGCGCTGTGCAAACTCTTCGAGACAGGTCCGGGTTTTAACGTCAATCACGGCGCGCGATTGCGGTGCTAGCGGTGCCCCTTGCGGCGGCTTTTCGGCGGACGCAGGATCAAGGGTCACGCTTTGGGCCTGTGCGCAGGTCAGATCACCCACCACGCCGTCCAGATAGACTGCGCCATGCTCCAAAATTATCTGCACCTCCGCCCAGCGCAATCGGACCCTTTCAGAAGTCGGAACCCCAGAACTCTGAGTGCCAGACGTCTGGATCCCAAATGTCTGGGCCACAAAAGGCAACAGCAACAAAGGTGCCGACAGGTTGGACAGCGTCAGACCCTGCAGTGGCGAATAGTCTAACGCGCCGTCACACAGCGCCACACCAGTCAAAAGCGGGCAGAGTGCGCCACTGTCAGCGGTACAGCGCCCAGCCGAAACGGCAGGGGTGAAATCTTTGAAATCTGCGCCGTCAACGTCTGCAAGCAGCCGTGCCAAACACATCGGTCCCGGCAATCCCGCCGCCGCCAACCAGCGTGTCGCCCTGCCCGCCTCTTCGGCCAGACCCCAGCTGTAGCCGGCGCCACGCGCCGCTTTGCGGGCCATCGCGTCCAACTCGTTGAGCGACCAGTTCATCCCGGCACATCCGACAGCGGCGGATAGCTCCAGCTGTCGGGATCGGCATTGGCCAACTCATGTGGAAACGGGGCATTGCCAAACATGGTAATACGTAACCAGCGATCCGAGCGCGGATCAAAATGCCCTGCCCCGAAAAACGACAGTTTAAGGCGAAGCAAATCGATCGGCATCATGTCAGAACTGATAGTATTGTCTTGGATTTCCGCATAGGGGCAACGGGCAACAATCTGCAGACGTCTTATCACGTGGCGGTGTTCGGGATGACGCAACAAGAACTCCGCTACCGGACCGGCGTCAGCAGTTTGCAGATCTTTATAGGCACGTGCCACATCGCGCCCCGGCGACAGTGGTTGTTCATAGGCGGCCACCGGCTCGTCAAACCTTTCACCCAACCGTGGTTCAAGCTTTTCTTGCGATGTGTACCAGACCCGGGCCTGTGCGTCCCGCGCCGCCCAATCAATATCCAGCGCCCAGCCATAGATCTGTTCGATCAACTGCGTCACCTGCGCCAGCGGCATTGCACCGTCAATGCGAAATGTCTGCGCCTCGTCGGCGCTCATGCAATGGGCCATCTCGTCGATCAACGCACCGTAAGGCTCTGTTATCAATGCCGCCAACTGTTCTTGGCCCTCAAGCCCCAGTGAGGCTTCNGCCCAAAGCCAGAGCCGGTTCCACGGCTGATTGTTAAACAGATCAGCGGTCTCAAGATGCGTCTTTAACAGCGCCAGATCNTCCTTGAGCGTTGCCAGTCTGGTTTGTTGCACNGGATGATCGGTGCGCCACCTATCNGCNTTGACCACGGCACGCAGCGTCAGATCGCGCATTTTGGCCACAGCCTCAGGGGTTGCCGTGACAAGGCTGCGGACCCGTGCCAGCCCCTCTTCGCGGGCGCAGATCCAGTTATTCAGCAATGAGGGATGATTGAGCAAAAACGGCGCCATACCCAGACCGGTAGAATTGCCAATACCAAAGCCACGGCGCAGATCGGGGTCAAGCTTTACGGCCTGCTTNGGGTTGCGCAACCACGCCAGATGCTCAACCAGATCCAGAACGAAAGCGCGGGTCAGATAGACCGACAGCATCTCGACCTGAAACGGCGCTGAAAATTCGGGACGTTCGGCGATTTGTTCGCGGTCAGCCGCACCCAGCTTGCCCGATCCATAGACCGCNGTGGTGCGCATCAGATAGCCAACGTCAGCAATCTTTTTCTGATCGGGTTGCTGACCTTTGGCAAGGCGGTCTACCACATGATCAAACAACCGTACCGAGCGNTTGGCCCGCGAGACCGACAGCTCGGTTTGGGTCACACGACCGGCCTCTTGTTTGGGGACATTCTGCGACAGGCGGGTGATGTCATCGGCCGTAGGAATGCCGTCAAACAGCGTGAACGTCACATCCCATTCGGTGGCAATGACCCGATCCGAACGTTTCTCGGGCGGAAGATCATTGGCAAACAACACCAAAGAATAACTGCGTTCTGGACCATGCGCCGAATAGACTGCCTGCCCAACGCCGCGCGCATCAATTTCGAACAGCGGGATGTCAAAGCGCCAGTTNTCGGCTTTCATCCGACGCAGCAAGATGCGCATGAAAGACAGCCTGCCCTGATGCGATGCNCCCATCCGCTCGAGGCGCATAACCACAGCGGGATCGCGGCGGGGAATGTCGTGATATAGGTTGTCTAACGGTGTGCTCATGGGGCNGCCTCNAAGCTCTTGTCGTAAAACCGATGCCAGTTGTCTCCCATGATCCCTGCAATTTCATCAGAGTCAAATCCGACCTTGCGTAATCCCGCTTCAATATTGCCAAAATCGCGATTATCGCGAAACCAATCGGGCATCGGAGGAAACCCGGGCGCATCGGCAGATCCCTCGCCGTAATCNATTTCTTTCGACCAGCGACCCACACGCATCCATTCGACCACGCTGTCCGGCTGATCCTGACACAGGTCCGATCCCAGCCCGAGATGTGCCACGCCAAACCGTGCGGCAGTATCGGCAATCATTGCACAGAAACTTTCAAGGCGACATGCGGTCTTGTCCAGCAGGTGATGAGGATACAGAGAAAACCCGATCATGCCGCCATTTTCGATCACGGCGCGGATCACATCCTCGCGCTTGTTGCGCAGCGCCGGACACCAATTATAAGGGTTGGCGTGGGTGATTGCGATCGGGCGTTGCGACAGATCGGCCGCCTCGATGGTCGATCGGTCAGCGGAATGGCTCATATCGATCACCATGCCGACCCGGTTCATTTCCCGGATCACCTGCTTGCCCATACGGGTGATGCCGGGATCTTCAGCCTCATAACATCCCGTGGCCAACAGCGACTGGTTGTTATAACTCAATTGCATGAAGCGGCCACCAAGTTTGTGCAGCACCTCAACCAGCCCAATATCATCCTCAATCGGGCTGGGGTTTTGAAAGCCGAAAAAAATAGCCGTACGCCCGGTTTCGCGGGCGTGCTGCACATCACTGGCCCACTGGCCGTGAAAAATCAGCTCGGGAAACCGTTCAAACCAACGGTTCCAGGCCTCGATGTTTAAAATCGTTTCACGAAAATTCTCGTGATAGGCGATGGTCACATGCACCGCATCGACGCCACCTTCGCGCATCTGGCGAAAAATTTTNTCCGACCAAAAGGCATATTGCAGATTGTCGATGCGGAACGTCATGATGCTTACTCCGGCGTGCCCGAGGCGATATAGGCGGTTTTTACGGTTGTATAAAATTCAGCCGCATAAGTACCTTGCTCGCGGGTGCCGTAGGAGCTGTCTCCACGGCCCCCAAAAGGCACGTGATAATCGGTGCCCGCAGTCGGCAGGTTTACCATGACACAGCCCGTACGGGCATTGCGACGGAAATGCGTAGCCCGCGACAGCGANCGCGTCACGATACCCGAGGTGAGACCAAAATGCGTATCGTTGACCACGTGCAGCGCCTCGCTATAGCTATCGACTTTGATCACGGCAGCCAGCGGCGCAAACATTTCTTCGCGATTGATACGCATGTCNTTGGTGGTGTTCAAAAACACCCCTGGTGCCATGAAATAGCCGTCCGTGTCGCGGGTCAAGCGGTCGCCCCCACAGGCCAGTTCGGCACCTTCGGTTTTGCCCAGCGCAACATAGGCGAGGTTTTCATCAAGCTGTTGCTGGCTAACCACGGGGCCAAGCTGGGTACCGGCGGTCAGCGCATGACCCACCTTTAGGGCCTGCGTGCCGGCAACAAGCTTGTCGACAAACGCGTCGTGAACGGCTGCATGCACGATGAGCCGCGACGAGGCGGTACATTTCTGGCCTGTGCCACCAAACGCACCGCCAAGGGCCAGAGTGACCGCCAAATCCAGATCAGCATCATCCATCACAGCGAGGGGGTTTTTACTGCCCATTTCCATCTGAACCTTGGTCAGATTGCCGATCGCCGCAGCGGCGATGCCCTTGCCTACAGGGACCGATCCGGTAAAGGAAATTGCGTCCAGATGAGGGCTTTCCACCAGATGTTGACCAACCGCCCCGCCCGGTCCCATCACCAGATTGAACAGCCCCTTGGGAATATCCTGCCGCGAGATAATCTCTGTCAGTGCCACGGCCGAGGCNGGGGTCAGGTTGGCCGGTTTCCAGATGACCGCGTTGCCAAAGGCCAGCGCCGGGGCGATTTTCCAGCTTGCCGTGGCAGTGGGAAAATTCCAAGGCGAGATAATCGCAACGACGCCCACCGGTTCACGGCGTACATCAATCTCGATACCATCGCGCGTCGAATCGGCTGTTTCACCCATCTGACGCAGCACCTCGGCGGCGTAATAGGTAAAAAACTGACCGGCACGATAGACCTCGCCTTTGCCTTCCGCGAGCGGCTTGCCCTCTTCGCGCGACAAAAGCGTGCCCAGTTCTTCCGCGCGCGCCATCATTTCTGTACCAATTGCGTTCAGCACATTTTGCTTGCGCTCAAGACCATAGGCCGCCCATTCCGCCTGTGCGCGNCGCGCCGCCTCAAGCGCCTGATCCGCTTGCGCCGCGCTGGCTTGGGTATAATGGCCGATCAGATCGGTGATATCAGAGGGGTTNCGGTTTTCAATAACGTCCGTGCCTGCCACCCAGTCGCCGGCAATATAATTGTGATGTGTCTCAGCCATGTCCGACTATCCTTTTGTTACGCTACAGCTGTGGTGCAGTTATCTTACATTGGTCATAGTTTCAAATTTCAATCAAACGCAAAAAAATTGANTTTATTTCAGAAATTCTGAATTTATTAATTTATATTCATACTATCAGCGTCTTGTCTATGCACGCCCAAACACGCAGCTGAATTCTAATCTGTGCAAAACTCTACCTCATGCCGGTCTCTGCATCCATGCCCTTGGCCAAACCGCCAATTTTGCCGAGACCTGTACCAGAGCCTGCCGCAGAAGATCGGTCATTAACCCGCAATCGCCTCAGAACTTCTGCAAAAGCCCGCACTGCGGGCGGGACCATTTGACGGGGCGGAGTGACCATCCAGACAGTGCGGCGCACCGTGGTNTCTCGCAGCGGCAGAAAGCATAGATCACTAAATCCCGGCAAAACCGCAAGACGCGGCAGAAGCGTCAAGCCCATCCCGGCTTGGACCAACCCCAACAGCGAAGCGGTATTACGCACGGTCAGCCGCGCCGCTTCCAGAACGGGTTGAAACGCCTCATCGGTGATCTGCGCGCACAAACCATTGGCGATAAAGTCCACCCCTTGCAGGTCGGTCCAATTGAGATCGTGCCAATTTTGGCTTAGCGGATGATCGGCGCGGCAGACCACACCAAAGGCATCGGAAAACAGCGTCTGACGTTCAAAACCCGGCAGTGCGGCAATACTGGCAAGCCCGATATCGGCACGATCATGGGTTAGTTCCTCAGCCACAGCAGCCGAATCCATATCCCGCAAATCGATACGCACATTGGGGTGATCTTGCATAAATTGCAGCAATACCGGCGGCAGAANCGTCTGAGCCACCGATGGCGTAACCGCCAGCCGAANCNAGCCCAATTTGGCCTGTGACAGNCCTTCAATGGCTTGAATGGTGCGGTCAAAATGGCCAAGCTCACGCTGCGCCTCGGCGAGAATCAAGGCACCAAGCGGCGTCAATCTTGCCTTGCGGGTCGTCTCGAACAGCGGGGCGCCAATATGGTCTTCGAACTGTTTAAGCATCATCGATACAGCCGAGGGTGTGCGGCCCAAGGCGGTCGCAGCTGCCGCCAGACTGCCCTGACCCGCCACCGCTTGGAAACACCGCAGCATATCTATCTTAATCGCCATATTCAGTCTTTCTGAAATTTCTTACACTTATATCACCATTTCTGAATTTTACTGTCGCAAATAATTCAAGATTACAAGCGTCGCTAACCGGCCCCACACAGCAATCTCACACCGGTATAAAAATTGCGCCTTTCCGATCTGTTGCCATTGTGAAAAATACGCTAGGGTCTCGCGGCACGTTCGCCCAGTTGGGCACATCGACCGACACAATATTTAGAAAGCACTTGCCATGATCCTATGTTGCGGCGACGCCCTGATTGATATGATCCCTGCCACGACTGCGCAGGCGACCCGCGGTTTTACGCCGCTGCCTGGTGGGGCGGTATTCAACACCGCGATCTCATTGGGACGTCTTGGCGTGCCGGTAGAGATGCTAACAGGCATGTCCCAAGATCTGTTCGGCGCGCAGTTGACCCGCACCTTGACCGACAGCAACGTCGGCACCAGATTTAACATCGTNAATACGCGCCCCACGACATTGGCTTTTGTCGAACTGACAGACGGCCATGCCAGCTATACATTTTACGACGAAAACTCGGCAGGCCGGATGATTACCCCGACAGATTTACCCGCTCTGACCCCCGATATTACAACGCTTTATTTTGGGGGTATCAGCCTGTGCAACATCCCCGCAGCCGATACCTATCTGGCCTTGGCAGAGCGTGAGACATCTAAATGCGTGATCATGCTCGACCCCAATATCCGACCCGGTTTTATCACCGACGAGGCGGCATACCGCACGCGGTTGAGCGCAATTTTCGCAGTGGCAGATATTATCAAAGTCTCAGATGAAGACCTCGAATGGCTGATCCCCGGCCCTGCAGATATCATGTCCAAATTGGCCCAACTGCAGGCAGGGCGGCAGGCAGTGATGATCCTCACATGCGGCAAAGATGGAGCGCGGGCACTCTTGCCCGATGGCACAGACGTCGCGGTGAGCGTGCCACCCGCGGTCGTGGTCGACACGGTGGGGGCTGGCGATACGTTCAACGCCGGGGTTCTGGCACATCTGCACAGCGAACACAGCCTGACAAAAGCGGCAATCGGACAGCTGCGCGGGGCGCATATGACCANAGCTTTAGAGTTTGGCGCAAAAGTGGCCGCCGTGACCGTGGCTCGGGCTGGTGCAAACCCGCCGTGGCGCCACGAAATTTCCGACGCCTGACAAGTCGTAAAAACAGCTGACTGATCCCAAAAAGTTTCCGATCCGCGGCACTGCGCGGCCTAGATTTTTGAATCTTTGCGCCAAAATTACATTAAGGCGCTTGCCTGTTCTCCTCCAGAGCCATATGCCCAGCAGTGGGACACCCTTCCCCAACGAAGGGCATTTATCTGGAAGGATAGCATACATGGCTATACAACACCCGGCCTCGCGGCCGGAAAATCCGCGTTTTTCGTCTGGCCCCTGTGCCAAACCCCCCACATTCAACGTAAGCAAACTGGCAGACGCGCCTCTGGGTCGCAGTCACCGCGCCTCAGTTGGCAAAGCCCGTCTCAAAGCGGCAATTGACGGCACCCGCCAGATTCTAGGCATCCCCGACAATTACCGTGTCGGCATCGTGCCNGCCTCTGATACCGGGGCAGTGGAAATGGCGATGTGGTCACTGCTGGGGGCACGCAAGGTTGAAATGGTCGCCTGGGAAAGCTTTGGCGCCGGATGGGTCACTGATGTTGTCAAACAGCTCAAGATCGACGCCGAGATTAAAGTCGCCGACTATGGCCAGATTGTTGATTTCGACNCCATCGACTTTGATAATGACGTGGTGTTCACCTGGAACGGTACCACCTCGGGGGTGCGNNTGCCCGATGGTGACGCGATCCCGGCAAAGCGCGCCGGCCTGACGATTTGCGATGCCACCTCGGCGGCCTTCGCGATGGATCTGCCGTGGGACAAACTGGATGTGACCACGTTCAGTTGGCAAAAAGTGCTGGGCGGCGAGGCCGCGCACGGCATGATCATTCTCAGCCCANGTGCTGTAGCCCGGCTTGAAAGCTATAACCCACCTTGGCCCTTGCCAAAAATCTTCCGGCTAACCAAAGCGGGCAAATTGATTGAGGGAATCTTCGAAGGTGCCACAATCAACACGCCCTCGATGCTGGCGGTCGAAGATTACCTTTTGGCGCTTGATTGGGCGCGTTCAGTTGGCGGGTTGACCGGGTTGATTGCCCGCGCTGATGCAAACGCGCAAGCGATCTGGGCCTTTTGCGACACGCGCAGCTGGATTGCCAATCTGGCGCAGGATCCAGCCACACGATCAAACACCTCGGTCTGCGTTAAATTCACCGACCCGCGGATCACCGACGGCGCAGCCTTTGCCAAAGCGGTGGCAAAGCGGCTCGAAGCACAAGACGTCGCGCTGGATATCGGCGCATATCGCGACGCGCCGCCCGGTCTGCGTATCTGGTGCGGTGGCACTGTCGAGACCGCCGACATCGCGGCAATGCTGCCTTGGCTTGATTGGGCGTTCAACGTTGAGATTGCGGCGTTAAGCGCGGCATAAACCGCCGCCGCCCTTTTGCAGCCNCCACCTGATCCTATCATTTTCTATTTACAGGAGAGCCCTCATGGCCCCCAAAGTTCTTGTTTCCGACAAACTGTCCCCTACTGCTGTCCAGATTTTTCGCGATCGTGGCATCGAGGTGGATTTCGAACCCGATCTGGGCAAAGACAAGGCCCGACTGGCCGAGGTTATTGGCCAGTATGACGGTCTTGCAATTCGTTCTGCGACCAAGGTCACCGAAAAGATTCTAGCCGCCGCCGACCGCCTTAAAGTCGTCGGTCGCGCCGGTATCGGGGTCGATAATGTCGACCGTGANGCCGCCTCGAAAAAGGGCGTGATCGTGATGAATACGCCCTTTGGCAATATGATCACCACCGCCGAACATGCGATTGCAATGATGTTTGCTGTCGCCCGCCAAATCCCCGAAGCCAGCGCATCGACCCATGCCGGCAAATGGGAAAAATCCAAATTTATGGGGGTTGAGCTGACCGGGAAAACCCTCGGTGTGATCGGNGCAGGCAATATTGGCGGTATTGTCTGTGACAGGGCCCGTGGACTGAAGATGAAAGTTGTCGCCTATGATCCCTTCCTGTCTGAAGAAAAAGCCGACAAGATGGGCGTTGAAAAAGTCACACTTGAGACCCTGTTGACGCGGGCTGATTTTATCACTTTGCATGTGCCGCTGACCGAACAGACCAAAAACATCCTGTCNGCGGAAAATCTGGCCAAAACCAAAAAAGGCGTGCGCATCATCAACTGCGCCCGCGGTGGTTTGGTCGATGAACGCGCGCTAGCNGAATTGCTGGTGTCAGGCCATGTCGCAGGGGCAGCTTTCGATGTTTTCCAGACAGAGCCAGCCATAGAGAACCCGCTGTTTGATCTGCCCAATGTGGTCTGCACCCCGCATCTGGGCGCNGCCACCACCGAGGCGCAGGAAAATGTTGCGCTGCAAGTGGCCGAACAGATGTCGGATTATTTGCTAACCGGCGCGGTGACGAACGCGCTCAACATGCCATCGGTGACCGCAGAAGAGGCCAAGGTCATGGGCCCGTGGGTGACGCTTGCGACCCACTTGGGCGGTTTTGTTGGTCAGATGACCGACGAGCCAGTGACTGCAATCAACATCCTGTATGACGGGACGGTGTCTGAAATGAACCTCGAGGCGCTGAATTGCGCCGCTGTTGCNGGGATCATGAAACGGGCGAACCCTGACGTCAATATGGTCAGCGCTCCGGTAATTGCCAAAGATCGCGGCATTAAAATCAGCACCACACGTCAGGATAAGGCCGGTACTTTTGATGGCTATATTAAAGTCACCGTGGTCACCGCCAATCGTGAACGCTCNGTTGCTGGCACGGTGTTCAGCGATGGCAAGCCGCGGTTTATCCAAATCAAAGGCATCAATATAGACGCCGAAATTGGTGCGCATATGCTGTATACCACCAATAAAGACGTGCCAGGCATCATCGGCACATTGGGTCAGACCATGGGCGAAAACGGCGTCAATATCGCCAACTTTACCCTCGGGCGCGCCGCCGCGGGTGGCGAGGCAATTGCCCTTTTGTATGTCGACCACCCTGTGGCATCCGAGGTTTTGGGCAAGCTTGAAGCGACAGGATTGTTTCAACAGGTCAAACCACTGCAGTTTGACATTGGTTGATCCACTGACATAACACCGTCATACGCCAGCTNTGTTTGGCGTGTGACGCCACGCCCGAACCCCGCAACCCAGAGTTCCAAAAATGACCCAGCCTCTCTATGCCCTTGGCGATATCCACGGCCAGTTTGATATGCTCCAAGAGGCATTGGCACGCATCGAGCATGATGGTGGCCCTGATGCCNCCGTGGTGTTTATCGGTGATTTGACCGACCGGGGTCCCAACAGCCGTCAGGTGATCGAACATCTGATCAACCAGATCGCAGAGGGCAAGAACTGGACAGTCATCAAGGGCAATCACGATCGGATGTTTGGCTGGTTTCTGCAAGACCATCCAAAGTTTGATATGGAATTGCCGGTCGGGGTGGACTGGCTGAACCCGCGTCTGGGTGGCGATAAAACCTTGGCCTCTTATGGGGTCAATATCGATGAAACCAGCCGCTATTATCAGGTGCATGCGGCCGCGCNTGCTGCTGTTCCGGCCGAACATCTGGCGTTTTTGAACGGTCTGCCTCTACACTATGAAACCGAGGATTATATATTTGTGCATGCAGGCATCCGCCCCGATGTGGCGTTGGCAGATCAGACGGAACGCGATCGGCTGTGGATTCGCGAACCGTTTCTCAGCCACAGCGCGCCNCACGCAAAGATGATCATCCACGGCCACACAGCACTTGAGGCGCCACAGCTTTATTCAAACCGGTTGAACCTGGATGGTGGCGCGGGCTATGGCCGACCNCTGACCCCAGTGGTGATCGACAGAAAGCAGATATTTTGTCTTGGCCCGCACGGGCGAAAGCGCCTTAGGCACAGCGCTCTTTAGATCAAAAGGCCACTTTACCTGTCATTATAACGGCCACCTGACCTGTCATCGCAAAAGCGCGCGCATCCAAACGTCTCACCCCCGCAGACTGTAAAAGCGATGCCCGCCATGACCATTGCGGAGGCGATCTGCGCCACAGCCAGAGCAGATGGGCCAAAACAGACTATGGCATTTGGGTTTAGATCCCCACGTCGACGATAGCTTGTGCCANAATAGGAACAGAGGTCGCGTTGAGACCGGCAATATTCATCCGGCTGTCGCCCACCATATAGATCGCATGTTCCACACGCAGACGCTCGACCATATCGGGTGTGGTGCCCAGCCGCGAGAACATGCCGCGATGCTGTGCCAAAAAGCCGAACCGGTCGGATCCGGCGCGGCTTTGCAGCTCGGTTGCTAAGCTCTGGCGTAAATCCAGCATGCCCAGACGCACCTGTTCCAGTTCGGCTTTCCAATCTGCACAAAGCGCCGGATCATTGAGCACGATCGTGACTAGGCGCGCACCATGATCCGGTGGAAAAGAAAAATTCTGCCGGTTGAGATAGGCCAATGTGCCTTGGGTCACCAATTGTTTTGAAACATCCTGAGAGATGGCCATCAACAAACCCGTCCGTTCGCGGTAAATTCCAAAGTTCTTTGAACAGCTGGCAGCGATAATCGTCTCGGGTAGGGATGCGGCAATCAGCCGGGTGGCGGCGGCATCTTCTTCCAGCCCGTCACCAAAACCTTGATAGGCAATATCAATCATCGGTGTTGCACCGGATTTGGCCAGTAAATCCACCACTGACTGCCATTGCGCCGTGTTTAAATTTGCACCGGTTGGATTGTGGCAGCACCCATGNAATAANACCACATCACCGGCTTTGGCCTGTGCCAAATCCGCAGTCATACCCTCAAAATCAACACCGCAAGTCGCCNCGTCAAAATAGCGGTAGGGCACCATTTCGATTCCGAGATAACGCAACATTGACACGTGGTTCGGCCAAGTTGGATTCGACACAAAAACCCGCACATCGGGATTGGCCAGCCGGGCCAGCTCAAATGCCTGACGCACCGCACCAGTGCCGCCGGGGGTGGCGGCGGCAGCGACGGCGCCGCGCGGCACCGCATCGCCCAGTACCATCTGGATCATACCATCCGAAAAGGCCGGATCGCCGGTCAAACCAACATAGGATTTTGTGGTCTCANCCTGCCACAACTGATGTTCGGCGGCTTTTACCGCGCGCATCACTGGGGTTACACCCTCGGCGTTTTTATACACCCCGACGCCAAGATCAATTTTTTGCGGTCTTGGGTCTTCTTTGAACTTTTGCACAAGAGCCAGAATTTTATCGGCAGGTTGTGGTTTCAAAGTCTCAAACATCAATTGTCTCCTGTGGCGACGGGCAAGGTCGGGGACATGCCCCATTCAGACCACGAACCGTCATATAGTGAATGATTGGTTTTGCCGATGCGTTGCATCGCAAGATTGAGAATTGCCGCCGTAACGCCAGAGCCACAGCTGGTAATCGCCGGCTTTGCCAGATCAACACCGGCATCGACAAACACCTGCCGCAACACATCGGGATCTTTCATCGTGTTGTCGGATCGTAACAGATCGCGGTAACAGACATTCTTCGAACCCGGGATATGTCCCGAGCGCAACCCGGCCCGCGGTTCGGGCGCTGTTCCGGCAAAGCGCGTCGCAGCGCGGGCATCAATGATTTCATAATCCCCAAGTTTGGCCGCCGCCGACACTTGTGTCACATCGCGCACCATCTGGTTTTGTCGCCGCACTGTCATATGACGGTCGCGAATAACCGGCGCCATATCTTCGGTTGGGTGCCCCTCGGCCTGCCATTTCGGCAAACCACCATCCAGCACCGCGATGTCACTGTGCCCCATCAGTTGAAACAGCCACCAGACCCGGGCAGCCGAGAAAAGTCCCGCACCGTCATAAACCACAATCTGATGGCCATCTCCGACGCCCATAGCACGGACCCGTGACATGAATTTTTCNACNGGTGGCACCATATGCGGCAACTCCGAGCGATGGTCGCTCACCTCATCGATATCAAAAAACCGNGCNCCAGGAATATGTGCGTTATTATATTCCTCGCGCCCGTTGCGTGCCATATCGGGCAGATACCACGATGCATCGAGCAGGCGCAGGTCTGGATCTTTCAGATGCGCCATAAGCCAACTGGTCGAAACCAGTGTTTTTGGATCATCATTGCTCATATTGACCCCCTATAAGTGTTTAGTAAGTGCATAGGACGGCAAAACAAAACTGGCAAGGCCTATGCCGTATGACGGCGAAGTTCACCCACATATACCAGTATCAAAGTCTTAAAGACACTGTGGCACAANCTTCGGTCNACTAAGGATTATTCCCCGTGGCGCAGCAGGCGCTGTTTCTGCCGGCCCCAATCGCGCTTGGCGCTATCGGCGCGTTTGTCATAGTTCTTTTTACCCTTGGCAATNCCGATCTTCATCTTCACCTTGCCGCGATGGTTGAAATACATCACCAGAGGAACCAANGTCATTCCCTTGCGCTGGGTATCAGACCAAAGACGCGCCAGTTCCTTGCGTTTCACCAAAAGCTTGCGCCGCCGACGTTCTTCGTGACCCCAAGTCTTGGCCTGCTCATACGGGGCGATATAGCTATTGACCAACCATAGTTCAGCGTCTTCCACTGCGGCATAGCTCTCGGCGACATTGGCACTGTTGACCCGCAGCGATTTCACCTCTGACCCCTGCAGCAACACACCACATTCCAGATCGTCCTCGATGGCATAATCATACCGCGCCCGGCGGTTCTCGGCGATAATTTTGTAATTCGGATCTGATTTTGTCTGTGCCATGATCGCGATTTCCTACACCCGTAGCGCCACACTGTCCAGCAACAGCAGAGCAAGACATCAAGCAAAACCCGCACCGGCAACGATTTTCCTAGACAGGCTTCTCCACAGACATAATATGGACACATTGTTAACCTGAAAGCACCTCCATGAAAGACGATAATTTTCTGAAAGAAAATAACGCCCGCCACCTGTGGCATCCAATGGGGCACCCCGGTGATGCGCAGATCAATGCGCCGAAAATCATCAAGGGGGCCGACGGCGCGCATATCACCGATATCGATGACCACCGCGTGGTGGATGCGGTCGGCGGGCTGTGGTGTGTCAATCTGGGCTATTCCAACGATATCGTAAAAGACGCTATCGCGGGTCAGCTCTATCAGTTGCCTTATTATTCTGCCTTTGCCGGCACCAGCAATCCCACCGCAATCGAGGCCTCTTATGCGGTGCGCGATTTTTTTGCCAATGACGGCATGAGCCGGGTGTTTTTNACCTCNGGCGGGTCAGATTCAGTGGAAACCTGCCTGCGACTGGCCCGGCAATATCATCGCCTGCGCGGCGAACCGACCCGCAGCAAGTTTCTATCNCTGAAAAAAGGCTATCACGGCACCCATTTTGGCGGTGCCTCGGTCAATGGCAACAACCGCTTTCGCATCGCCTATGAGCCGCTATTGCCGGGCTGTTTTCACCTTCCGAGCCCCTATACATATCGCAATCCGTTTAATCAAAGCGACCCGGCCAAATTGGCCCAGTCGATTGCCAACGCCATGGAGGATGAGATCGCCTTTCAGGGCGCCAACACGATTGCCGCCTTCATCATGGAGCCNATCCAAGGTGCTGGCGGGGTGATTGTGCCGGATCCNTCGCTGATGCCCCTGCTGCGTGACATCTGCGACCGCCACGGCATTTTAATGATTTCAGACGANGTGATCACCGGATTTGGCCGCAGCGGCGACTGGTCGGGCGCGCGCCACTGGGGGGTCAAACCCGATATGATGTGTATCGCCAAAGGCATCACCTCGGGCTATTTTCCGGTTGGTGCAGCGTTAATGAGCGATAAGATCGCCGAAGTATTTGAAAGCGACACCACCGGCGAGGGGGCGATTTTTCACGGCTATACCTATTCGGCCCATCCCGTGGGGGCGGCCGCCGTGGTGGCCTGCCTGGCGGAAACCCTGCGCTTGGATACCAAAACCAACGCCGCGGCGCGGGGTGCTCAGCTGTATCAAGGCGCGCTTAAACTGGCGGAAAAATATGATGTNATCGGGGATGTGCGCGGTGGCCACGGGTTGATGACCGGCATCGAACTGGTCAGTGACAAAGCTGCCAAAACGCCGATGGACAACGCCACAATGAAACGGCTGCATCAGACGGTCTATGAGGCCGGAACCATGGTGCGGCTGGGGATGCACAACATCCTGATGTCGCCGCCGTTGACCATCACCGAGGCCGAGGTTGACACCGTGCTTGCATCGCTTGACGCGGGATTGGCCAGTCTCTAGCTGGCAAGTCCCCAGTTTCCAGCCCACGGGTCTTCAGCCCACAAGTGCTCAGTCCACAAGTGCTCAGCCCACAAGTCCTCAGTCCAGATGCGTGATAATCTCGGATTTGACTGAATTGGCGATAAAGCACAGCTTGTGGGCGCGGTGGTGCAAATCTGACAGTGCGGTNCTGTCGGGCGCCGCACCCTGCCATACGGCTTTGGGATACAAATGCACAGTCTGCATCCAATCGCCAGCGTCACCGGTTTTACCCATCTCGCCCACTGCCTGATCGCGGTAGCTGTCGACGACAAACCCCGCCTGCCGCGCCAGATCCAGAAAAAACAGCATGTGACATGACGCCAGTGCAGCCACAAAGGCCTCTTCTGGGTCAACCGCATCGGCGCGCGAAAACGGCAGCGGCACCACATCGGGCGCGGCCGAGGCGGTCACGCTGACCCCACCGTCAAACTGCCAAAGATGCGCGCGGCTGTATCTGCCACCAGTAAAAACGTCATCACCCCGATCCCATATAACGGTGGCGCAGTGATGGGACATTTGGAGGCTCCTGTTGTGGTGATGGGCAAGACTAAGAGGATTTGGTCAAAAATTTCGACAGTGCTGCGGCAATTGACGGATCTAGCCCACCCTCATCTTTTACGATACCATCGGTGCTGGGCCGGAACAAGGCGGCGTATACCGCNGCACGCTGGCCTGCGGCCTCGTCCGAGCTGTCTTTTTCGGCCAAAAACCCGATATAGGTCTGCGCAAACGCTGTGCGTTCCCGTGCATCAAGCGCCAGATGCCGTTCGGACAAAAACAGTTTCATCTGCATACGGACATACCAAAGCAAACAGGTGAAAAACGCGGCNACAAGCGTCAAAATCGACAGCCCTCTGGCGCTAAACCCCGAACAGGTTTCCGGCTTGGCAGGATCACAGCCGATGGGGGCCACGAGTGNATAGGCAACATCCTTNNNAAAAATTAACAATGACGCGAGAACGATAACAAGGAAGNNCGTTGCGATGAGAGACNTGATGAAAAACNTTCTGGCGGNNGCGCTTTCAGCTTGGTGNTTTGTTTCTTTTTCTTGCCACAGGACAACCGGCGCCTTGAGTGCGTTGNCTTCGCGGAACGCGGCGGCAGCGGCGTCNANCCTGCTTTCATAGTCGGCGTCAAANCCGTCAAGACGCTCTATCGCCGTGCTGACGCGGGTTTCAAGTTTGGTGACATCCTGCTGTGTGGTGTCGACACACTTATCAAGTTTGTCTATTGACCTTGCTACGGCTTTTGGAATTTCGCTCAGATAGGCAAACAAAGCGGTGGCGCGCTTGGCATTGTCCTTAATTTCGGCGATTTCGGCGATCCGGGGATCCGCAAGTGTCGCCACCGTGTTTTTGAACGCGAGACCCGCGGATTGGGGCGCGTCTGCAAG
>NYVC01000051.1 GCA_002684375.1 Marinovum sp. | reverse complement strand
AAAAAACCGCCTCCGAACACCATGGCCATACGTGAGATTTCCTCCAGCGTCTGATCCTGACCATTGCGGGTTTGGGCCACCGAGACCCGCAATTCAATCAGCTGGTTCTCCAAGGCCAGCCGCCTCGAGGCGGTGACCACTCGGATTTCCCGATCTTGATAAGTCTGCGTACTGAATATCGGACTGCCGGTATTTTGGATTGATGTCGGGTTCGGCAGGTCTGCATATCCGGTCAGAAAAACACCATTTTTATCAATACGGTAAAAAACCCGATCATCGCTGAGGTTGCTCAGCATGGAAAACGCCGAATAGGGAATATCAACGGTAAGTTCACCTTGTTGAATTGCCGAAGCATCTAGTATCGATGTCACCGATGCCATCAGAATGTTATCTTGCGACTGCTCGGCCAACTGTTGGGCAAAACTTCGGACTATAAAAACCAACAGAAGTGTCAAAAGGGCGGCGTTGCTCAGTAATTGCAGAGAAAGTCGTCGACGGATCGATCCTGCGGCCTTGAGTTCGGCACTCATGCGAGGCTTAGCCGATAACCCAGCCCTCGCACTGTTATGATCCGCACATTGCTGTCTTCGATATGCTTGCGCAATCGGGCAACATAGACCTCGATTGCGTTTTCCGACACGTCTTCGTTATAGGAAAATAATCGGTCCACCAGCTTGGATTTCGAAAAAATTTGTTCCGGAGCGTTAAAGAAAACTTCTAGCAACCGCAGTTCCTTATTGCGCAGGGCCGTGGCGGCGCCGTTCAAAGTGACGGTGCCCGCCAAAGCGTCAAATTCCACATTTCCGAATCGCTTACAATTGCTCGCACCCCCACCCTGACGGCGTAAAACAGCCCGGCATCGGGCCTCTAATTCGGAAAAATCAAACGGTTTGGTGATATAATCATCCGCCCCCAAGTCCAAAACACCCACCCGATCAGACACCTCGGAGCGCGCGGTTAAAACAATCACAGGTGTTTTTCCGGCACTGGCACGATAGCGCCGTAAAAACCGTCGGCCATCCCCGTCAGGCAACATAATATCCAGTAATATCATGTCATAAGATGTGGTCGCCACGTAATCTGATGCAAGGGATAAATTGCTCGNATGGTCAACGATATGACTATCCAAAGACAACCTNTCACAGATCGCCTTNGCCAGTTGCTCATTGTCTTCTACCAAAAGAAACCGCATGTGCGTGATGCTCCGATTATGGGGCGTGACAGGTCTGTGTCAGGTTGTTGTGTTTTGTACCACCTCATGGGCGCGAATCCGCGTNCATGTCAAATGGGAGGATAATATGACAGGTTTTAATCTTGGCCGGCGGACCATGTTGATGGCGGCGGCGGCATCTCTGAGCTTGNGCACGGCGGGTTTCGCCGGTGGCCATGAGGTCGTGAACAGCATTCACTTTTTGATTCCAGGCGGCGCCGGTGGCGGTTGGGATGGTACGGCGCGCGGCACAGGCGAAGCCTTGACCAAGGCNGGTCTTGTCGGTTCNGCCTCTTATGAGAATATGTCCGGCGGCGGCGGCGGCAAGGCNATCGGCTATATGATCGAAAATGCTGACAGCCAACACGGNACATTAATGGTCAACTCGACACCAATTGTCATCCGGTCACTGACCGGCGTGTTTCCACATAATTTTCGTGATCTGACGTTGGTGTCTGGCACAATTGGGGATTATGCAGCCCTCGTGGTTCATAAAGACAGCCCNATCAATTCGATGACGGATTTGGTTGCGGCCTATAACAGCGACATGTCCGGCACAGCCATTGGCGGTGGTTCGGTCCCCGGCGGTATGGATCATCTGGTTGCCGCAATGGTGATGCAGGCGGCCGGTGCAGATCCGACAGCTGTAAAATACATCCCCTATGATACTGGCGGACCAGCGATGGCTGCTCTGTTGTCTGGTGAGATCAAGGCTCTATCAACAGGGTTTTCCGAAGCGGTCGATATGGCCAAGGCCGGTGAAGTCAAAATCATCGGTGTGACCTCGGACGCACGGGTGGATGCCTTTGGCGACGCACCGACCATGAAAGAGCAAGGTATTGACGCAAATTTTGTCAACTGGCGCGGGTTCTTTGGAGCCCCCGGTCTGCCTGCAGACAAACTGGCNGCTTATCAGGATGCGATTGCAAAAATGTATGAGACCCCCGAGTGGGAAGCCGTACGCGCGCGCAACGGCTGGGTCAACATCCACAACCCTGGTGCCGATTTCCAATCATTCCTCGAAAACCAAGAACAGGTGATCGGCGATCTGATGAAAAAACTGGGCTTCCTTTGAGCCTTTGACCGACCTAATTGCATCCGGCCTTAGGCCGGGTGCAACTTCTCTGAAAGGAGATCCCGATGACGCTGGATCGTTGGATCGCGCTCATAATTTTGCTGATCTGTCTGTGTTATGGCTATCAAGCATTTTTTATCATGGATTTAGGCCTGCCGCCATTTATGCAGCGTAACCCGGTTTGGCCAAGCACCTTCCCAAAACTGTTGGCGGTGATGGGCATCATGGTCTCTGCAGCAATCTTGCTCGGACTTGAGAAATCTGACCAAACCCCGGCCGAGGGCGATATCAATTATCGGGCTTTAGGTCAGTATAAAACCGGGCAAGCACTGGCACTTTTGAGCCTGATGGTCGCCTATGCTGTCTTGCTACGCCCAGCAGGGTTTTTATTTTCGACAACCGGGTTTTTGATCCTTGGGGCCGTAGTTTTGGGCGAGCGGAAGTTTCAATACCTGATCCCGATCGCCGTTCTGGCTGCTGGGTCTGTTTGGTATTTGGTACAGGTTGTTTTGGGAATTTTTCTACGCCCGTGGCCTTTTTTTCTGGGAATAGGATAAGCGCATGATCGAAGGATTTATGATCGGCCTGTCGACGGCGTTTTCTATAACCAATCTTCTGATGGTGGTCGGTGGCTGCCTGATCGGGACGTTTATTGGGATGCTGCCCGGGCTTGGTCCGATGTCGATCATTGCCATCATGATCCCGGTGGCGATTTCTATTGGGGACCCGTCCACCGCTCTGATTTTACTGGCGGGAGTTTATTATGGAGCAATTTTTGGCGGCTCTACCTCGTCAATTTTGATCAATGCGCCGGGTGTAGCCTCAACCGTCGCCACCAGCTTTGACGGCTATCCTCTGGCGCGACAGGGCAAAGCTGGCAAAGCCCTGACCGTGGCCGCAATCGCATCCTTTTGTGGCGGCACCATCGGGGCTGTTTTATTAATGATCTTTGCCCCGATGCTGGCCTCGGTGGCCTTGCTGTTCCACTCTGCAGAATATTTTGCCCTGATGGTCGTCGGCCTGTCGGCAATTGCAGCTTTTGCCGGTACCGGACAAGTGGGCAAAGCTGCCCTAATGACCATTCTAGGTCTTATTATGGCCACTGTGGGCGAAGGTGCGATGTTCAACCTGCCGCGTTTCACAATGGGAATCATGGATTTACAATCAGGTTTTGGCTTTATCACTCTGGCGATGGCAATGTTTGCTCTGCCCGAAGCGCTCTATCTGGTTCTGGATCCAACGCGGTCAAAATCCGGTGACAGCGGCAGCAGTGGCGAGATCAAAGATCTGCGTATAACCCACAGTGAAGCCCGCGCCATTGCACCAGTGATCGGTCGCCAGTCAATCCAGGGATTTTTGATCGGTGTTCTGCCAGGCGCCGGGGCGACCATTGCCAGTTTTCTCGGCTATGCCGTCGAACGCAATATCGCGCCAAAAGACGAGCAATCACAGTTTGGCAAGGGATCGTTGAAAGGGCTGGCCGCACCGGAAAGCGCCAATAACGCGGCTTGTACCGGATCTTTTGTGCCACTTTTAACACTGGGCATACCCGGATCGGGAACAACGGCGATATTGCTCGGGGCGCTGATTGCGCTGAACGTATCACCGGGGCCACGTTTGATGGTCGATCAACCACAGATTTTCTGGTCAGTGATTATCTCGATGTATCTTGGCAATCTGATTTTGCTGGTACTGAACCTGCCTCTGATCCCCTATATTGCCAAAGTGCTCTTGGTGCCGCGTAACTATTTGATTCCGTTCATCCTGTTTTTCACCTTAATGGGCGCCTATATCGGCCAAAACAACGCAACTGAACTTTTAATCCTCGTGGGCTTTGGGGTCTGTGCAACGGTGCTACGATTTGCCAAATATCCTCTGGCGCCGCTGTTAATCGGGTTTATTCTCGGCCGGATGATGGAAGACAACTTTGCCAGATCGATGCAGCTTTATGATGGTATCAACTTTATAGTGGCACGCCCCATGACGATGGGCTTGTTGTTTATCGCAGCAGTTCTTGTTGTCCTGCCAAGTTATCGCGCACGTTTGCAAGCGGCGCGCGCAGCAAAAAGGGATTAACTGAGCCGTCCCTACAAGTCCTGTCCAAACAAACCGTCAAAAAGACTATCAACTGACAACGGATACCAGCGCTTAGAAAATTTTCATAAAAGGTCCGCAGGGGCCGTGGAAGCACCCCGTGGCAAAAATTTATGGGGAGTGCCTCACGCGGCCTTACAGAGATTTAACTCCAAGGCCTGAGAGGTAAAATTGCAGTTCAGACAGATACGCTGAGCCACGCGTATTTATCAGTCTTCTGCTCTGGCCTCAGCACGGGATTTCCCCGAAACGTCTTGGGCCAGTGTCGCCGCCATAAACGCATCCAAATCACCGTCCAAGACACCTTTGGTGTCCGAGGTCTCATGCCCGGTGCGCAGGTCCTTGACCATCTGATAAGGCTGCAGCACATAGGATCGGATCTGATTGCCCCAGCCGGCATCCCCCTTGCTTTCATGGGCGTCATTGATGGCGGCGTTGCGCCGGTCCAACTCCATTTGATAAAGCCGCGATTTCAGCGCTTTCATGGCGATGTCACGGTTCTGGTGTTGGGATTTTTCCGAACTTGTCACCACGATGCCAGTGGGGTGGTGGGTGATGCGCACTGCAGAATCAGTGGTGTTGACGTGCTGTCCCCCAGCCCCGGAGGAACGGTAGGTATCAATCCGGATATCGGCGGGGTTAACCTCGACCTCGATATTGTCATCGACCACTGGATAAATCCAAACCGAGCAAAACGAAGTGTGGCGCTTGGCGGCGCTGTCAAACGGTGAAATGCGCACCAACCGGTGCACACCACTTTCTGATTTCAGCCACCCGTAAGCATTCAAACCACTGATTTTATAAGTGACGGACTTGGTCCCCGCCTCTTCACCCGGGGTCTCNGATTGCATGTCTACGTTATAGCCGCGCTTTTCGGCCCAGCGCACATACATCCGCGCCAGCATAGCGGCCCAGTCACAGCTCTCGGTGCCCCCGGCCCCCGAATGGATCTCAAGAAACGTATCATTGCTGTCAGCCTCGCCGTTGAGCAAGGCCTCAAGTTCTTTTTCAGCCGCAGTCAAGGCCAGTGCCATCAGGCTTTCTTCGGCTTCGGCGACAACCTCTTCATCGCCCTCCATCTCGCCCAATTCAATCAGTTCGACCGTGTCAGACAAGTCTTGCTTGATAGATTTATGCGTGGCCATCGCATCAACCAGAACCTGCCGCTCACGCATTAATTTTTGGGCTTTTGCCGCATCACTCCACAGATCGGGATCCTCGACACGAGCGTTAAACTCTTCGAGCCGATGCTCGGCAGTGTCCCAATCCATTCGCTGACCCAACAGAAGCAAAGATTTTTCAATCTCTGCGATGGTGTTTTGCAGATCTGCGCGCATCAGATGGTCCTTGATCGTTCAAATGTCATGACGCGGTGATAAACCAGCCGCGCGGTCTCGACAAGGTCAGTACAGCCCACCCGAGCTCATTGAGCCAAAACTGGCCTTCGGCTCAAGCCGCTGGTCAAGTTCGGTTTCGGGATCAGCCCCCGTCGCTCCCTCGGGATCGTTTAGAGGAACAGACACTTGTGGCGCAGAAGTTGGCGGCGCCTCCGGATCGTCTGCGTCTGTCAACAACCCCAAACCTTCATCCATCACGCCCACTTCAAAATCGCCGCCCATGGCAAACCCGCCATCAAAGGCCACACCAAAAATCGGATCCTCCCCATCGCGAAAAAATTCCGCAACCACGTTATCCCCCTCAGCATCATCGGCCAGACGGGCGCCGTTAAAGCGATCAATATTTATGAAGGTGCCCCCTTCAGGTACCTTGAAATCGCCACCACCAAACACTTCGATCGCCTCAGTCATAAAAGTCTGAAATACGGGTCCGCACATGCTGCCACCGTAAGACCCCTTGGCCAAAGACCGAGGCTGGTCATATCCGATATAACACCCGGCAACAATATTAGAGGTAAAGCCGGTAAACCAGACGTCGCGCGCATCATTGGTGGTGCCAGTTTTTCCCGCCACCGGTACCGATAGGTCAATTACCCCCTGCGCCGTGCCCCGCGTGATCGTGCCTTCCATCATCGAAGTCAGTTGATAGGCGGTAATTGCATCCATCACCCTTTCCCGATCCGATACGATCTGCGGCCCCAACATCTCACCCAGACGGGCATCCCCACAGTCAAGGCACCGTCGCTGGTCATGCCGGTAAACTGTGTTGCCATACCGATCCTGCACCCGGTCAATCAAAGTAGGCTGTACCCGCTCTCCACCATTTGCAAACATCGCGTAGGCGGATACCACACGGTAAAGCGTGGTTTCCTGCGCCCCCAACGCATTGGCAAGAAACCGGTCCATGTGATCGTAGACGCCAAATCTCTCGGCGTAATCCGCAATCAGATCCAACCCCATTTCACGCGCCAACCGCACCGTCATCAGGTTGCGCGACTGCTCAATACCGGTTCGCAGCGGCGTGGCACCATAAAACTTGGTAGACGAATTTTTTGGCGACCAGACCCCTTGAGGCGTGTTCACTTCGATCGGCGCATCAATCACAATCGTGGCGGGTGAATAGCCGCTGTCCAACGCAGCAGCATAGACAAAGGGCTTGAAATTAGACCCCGGCTGGCGCTTGGCCTGGGTCGCACGGTTGAAAACAGAATGCTGATAGCTAAAGCCACCCTGCATCGCGATCACCCGGCCGTTGTTGACATCCATCGCGACAAAAGCACCCTGGATTTCGGGAATTTGCCGCAAACTCCAACGCAGGAAACTACCGTCGGCATCACGGGTCATCTTACGCACCAAAACCACATCCCCGACGCTGAGAAGATCGCCCGCCGATTTCGCTGCGGGTCCAACTTTACCATTTTCGCGCTTTTTGGCCGCCCAACGGACGTCTTTGGCAACAATCCAATGACCGTCTTCATCCTCTTCGACACCTTCGATGCCGACACGGGCGTTCAGCTTGCTCACCATCAAAACAACCGCAGGACGCCATTTATGTGTTAAAAACACATCCCGACTTATCTGAGTTTTCGCCAGCGCCGCGCGCCACTTTGCTTCGTCGTTCAACTCAGAGGGGTCAATCGTTAAGCCGCTGCCACGCCAAACACCACTGGCGCGGTCATACTCCTCTAACTGGCGTTGTAGGGCCTTGGCTGCCACCTGCTGCATCTGTCGGTCAATTGTCGCACGGACTGTAAAGCCGCCTGAAAAGAACTCACCCTCACCAAAATCTCGGCTCAATTGTCGCCGGATTTCATCGGTAAAATAATCCCGCGGCGGCAGGGCAGCTTTAAAGCCTTCGAAATCGCCATTTTGCACCGAGCGCAGTGGCAGGCTGCGTTCTACCTCATAGGTCGCTTGTGAAATATAACCGTTCTCAAACATTTCCTTCAGCACAAAATTGCGTCGGTTGGTTACCCGCTCTTTACGCCGAACCGGATGGAAATCGCTTGGCGCTTTCGGCAATGAGGCCAGAAACGCGGCCTCGTGCGGGACCAATTCGTCTAGCGTTTTGTTGAAATAGGTTTGCGCCGCAGCCGTCACCCCATAGGAGTTTTGCCCGAGAAAAATCTCGTTCAGATAAAGCTCCAGAATACGCTCTTTGTTTAAAGTATTCTCCAGCCGCGTCGCCAGAATGATCTCTTTGATCTTGCGTTCGGCGCGCCGGTCGCCCGACAGCAGGAAATTCTTCATCACCTGCTGGGTGATCGTAGACGCACCGCGCACATTGCGCCCCTTTGAACGCACAGCATCAATGGCCGCCGACAGAATGCCACGTGCATCATAGCCTTTATGAGAATAGAAATTCTTGTCTTCTGCGGAAATAAATGCCTGTTTTATCAGATCCGGGATTTTGTCAGACGCCGTAAACAAACGTCGCTGTTTGGCAAATTCGTCAATGATATTACCTTCTGTGGAATAAATTCGGCTAATCGTGGCAGGTTTATATTGCGCCAAAGAGGCATGGCTTGGCAGGTCACGTCCATACATCCAGAACACCGCTCCGATGGTCAAAGCCATCATCATCACGGCCAAGGTGACAGCGCTGAAAATCGCGCCGCATACAGAGAAAATAAATCTGAGCACATCGCCCTCTGTTATTGTTGAGGCCCCTTATAGGCAGGCAAACTCCAAGCGTCAAAACACAAGCGCAACAAATCGCCGACGCCGAAGCATTAATCGTCTTCGCCGGCCTCAGCTGGCCGATGACCCGCAGGTTTTTTATTGATCAAGATCAACCCCAGGCAAACAAGCCCGAGTGCGATATAGATTTCCAGTCCGATCTGCTCACCAAGAAACAACCATCCCATAATTACAGCAAAGACCGGCGACAGGAAACTAAACGAGGCGACACCCGAGGTAGGATATTGTTTAAGCAGCCAAAACCACGCCAGAAACCCAAAACAGGCAACCGCAGTGGATTGAAAGAGCAATCCGGCAATATGAATCTCCTGCAGGTCGCGCAACGCCGGCCCAAAGCCCGCAGACACCAATAAAAGCACCGGGGCAGAGACAGCCAATTGCCACAACAGCTGCTGTTCTGGTAAAATTTGCGCCAAACGCGTGGTGCGGGCTGTCAACGCGATGCCAGCCCAGCACCATGCCGCCGCAAGCGTTGCCAGGTCACCAACCCAAGAAGCCTGCTGACCCTCTGAGCGGTTGCCAATCGCCCAAATCACCCCCGCCGTCGCCAGTACCAGGCCCAACACGGACGCGCCTTGCAGGCGCCCGCCTGGCAAATAAAAATGTCCCGCCAATGCCAGCCACACGGGCATGGTATAGAAAATAATGCCGACGCGCGACACGGTGGTAAGATCAAGCGCTATAAATAATAAGACAAACTCAAGTGCAAACAACAGCCCGATGCCGATCCCCGAACGCAGCACATGCCGGGACAAGACAATCGGCTTGCCAGTCAGACGCATCCAACCAAGCAGAACGAAAAGCGCCAACACAGATCTGATGCCAGCCGAAAAGACCGGTTGAAACCCGCCATTGGTTATCTTGATCACAACCTGATTAAAGGCCAGCAAAAGCGCAAAGCCCACCAACATGATCACACCGGCAAAATCTAGTTTGTCTTTTTTTGACATCGACGCACAGGACAGCAGCTCCGGCACAAGGTCAAGCGTTTAACACGGATGTCATAACACCACTATTCTCAGAGCGATGCACTCCGCTTGTTCTACACGGCGCCAGCGGGGTCTGTCAGTGGTAATCAGGTCTGGAAAGCCTGAGCGATACCGGCTAACGTTTGGGAAGGTTTTTTGATTTCAAGACTTGCGGTCTTCGATTTTACATCATCCAATAGAAACCGAACACAACCCTTATCAAGGTTATATTATGACAAAGTATTTTGTGTATGACGTTTTCACCGACAGCCGTTTTGGCGGCAATCCACTGGCAATAATCCCCGATGCTGCGGACGTGCCTGAGGGCGATTTTCAACGCATTGCCCGCGAATTTAATTTTTCAGAAACAACCTTTGTTCTGCCACCGGACAACCCCGATCACACCGCGAAAATTCGGATATTTTCGCCCTTATCAGAACTTCCCTTTGCCGGTCATCCAACCATCGGCACTGCGATCGCGCTGGCCCGACAGGGGCTCGGGCCGCACATGACCCTCGAGCTTGGGGTCGGGCCCATCGCCTGTCACGCCACTAAGCAGAGCGCCCGATTTAGCACGCAGGTGCCTCTCAAGATACTGGTCGAACCTCAGGTGGCTGATGTAGCAGATGTGCTTGGTCTCACCGTATCGGATATCGTTTTGCACACCCATCGACCCACAACCGCCACTTTAGGTATCCAGTTCACGATAACCGAAGTCCGTGATCGCACCACGCTTTCATCCGCCAAGCCCAACATTGAGGCGTTGCGGCGCTTTGCCACAAAATATCCCCATGCCGGTCGATTTGCCCAGCATGTCTATACCCGCGGTGACGGGGTTATTTTCGCACGCATGTTTGATCCGTTAGATAATATCCCCGAAGATGCCGCCACTGGCAGTGCCGCGGCGACCTTGGGCGCCTTGCTCGTCAAATGCACGTCAGCGCCACAAGAGTTTATTATCCGTCAAGGCGACGACATGGGCCGCCCCAGCTGCATAGAGGTCGACGCCCAGGTCGAACAGGTCACCATTGGCGGCAGCGCTGTTGCGGTGATGGAGGGGCAGTTGTTGTAAATGCATGGCGCGGCAAAAGGCAGATAGTCGGGTGTCAGCACGCTTGCGTTTTGCGCGAGCGGCGCAGCCGAGCCGTCGCATTTTTGTAAGGCGCGGCGGTATTGAGTTGGATCATCCGCCCCATTGTGTGTTTGCCATACCAAAGCTGTCCGTACAGTTGGGCGTTGCTACGGATATTCACTTGATCCACAATCCGGATTTTCGCAGCGTCCAGAGCCGATAGCAAACTGGGATAGTCCAGATCTGCGTAATCGGCATAGAACTTTTGCGCCAGTTGACCCAATTGGTTCCATTTATAACCTGTCTCGGGGAACTCAATTGCGCGCCCGGCCTCTGAATAGTCCAACCACTTCAGCACCAGCGTATTCCAACCGATCAGATAGGCAACCAAGTCACTCGTGCTTATCAAGCTGCCTTTTGCGTGGCCATCCAAAGATGCACGCCGCACATACGAGCCAGGCACGGCGCGCAGGTCTGACATCAAAGCTTCAAAACTGCGCTCAATCGCGGCGCGCAAGTCATCTTTATGGGCTGGCACTGCCATGTCAAAAAGTCTTTCTTTGCGCGTTGCTCAGAACAGCCGAGTCCAGANCTTTTGTACTAGGCTGCTTTTGAGGCCGATTTGCGGCGCGGCGGCCCATTTCGGCGCCGACGCGGCCCACCGCCTGAGGGTTTACCACCCGACGGTTTACCACCCCGCGGCCCACCACCGCGCTGCTTGGGTTTTGCCCCCGGCGTTGGCAATGCTTCCCACGGGCGCCCGGAGGCTACTGGAATGGACGTTTTCATTGCTTTTTGGATCGCCTTCAATTCGTCCATCTCTTCGGGCGAACAAAAGGCAATCGCCGCACCATCAGCGCCGGCGCGCGCCGTACGACCGATCCGGTGCACATAATTTTCCGGTACATTGGGCAGATCATAGTTATACACATGGCGCACGGCGGGGATATCAAGCCCCCTTGCCGCAACATCCGTCGCCACCAAAACCTTGATTTCGCCGGCTTTAAAGGCCGCAATCGCGCGGTCGCGCTGGCCTTGGCTTTTATTACCGTGGATAGATCCTGCAACAAAACCTTTTGCTGTCAGAAGCTTCATTAGTTTTTCGGACCCGTGTTTGGTGCGCCCAAACACCAGCGCCAACTCGTCGCGATGTTTGTCTAACAACTCAATCAACAGCGATGTTTTTTCAGATTTTGCGATAAAATGAACCGACTGAACGATGCGGTCAACCGCTTTACCGGGGGGGTTCACCTCAACCCGCTTGGGGTTCTTGAGATAGCTCTGCGCCAGTTCGTTCATCTGTTTGGGCATCGTCGCCGAAAACAGCATGGTTTGGCGCTGTGCCGGCAAAACGCTGGCGATACGGCGCAGCGCGTGAATGAACCCCAGATCCAGCATTTGATCGGCCTCGTCAAGGACCAGAAAACTGGTGTCGGCCAAGCTCAGAGCGCGCCGGTCCAGCAGATCGATCAACCGGCCAGGGGTTGCAACCAAAAGATCCGTGCCTCTTTGCAGGCGCTTAATTTGCATGTTGATTGACGCACCACCGACCACCAAAGCCACTTTCAACGGTGTTTTATGCGCCAGTTGGGTCAAGGTATCACTGATCTGTTTGGCCAGTTCGCGCGTTGGAGCCAGCACCAGTCCCCGCGCCGTTTTTGGCCCCGGCATGGAATTTATTGCCAGCATCTGGGTCACCAATGGCAGGCCAAACGCTGCGGTCTTACCGCTTCCGGTTTGCGCCAAACCCATGACGTCACCCCCATCCAGCGCGATCGGGATCGCATGGCTCTGGATCGGGGTTGGTTCGGTGATACCCAGTTCATTCAAACGGCCAACCAGTTTTTCTGGCAGGCCCATCATTTCAAATTGCGTCAAAATACTTCCTCTCAGACCTCACGCAAAGCGCAGGGCCAATGTGTTCTATCCGCCTTGCCTTGAGCAAAGCAGCATGGTGCGACACAACCTNGCTGACAGGTGGACCACATTGTCCAACTGCTGAAGTTGCNCTTGTGCCCACGCGTGATTTTGGGAACGCTGCGATACTCCTTGTAAGGCCGTGGGNTCCAACTTTGCGGATCGGCCTGTCAACTGCTCACGCGGCAGGAAACATCGCTGAGCGGTGTTTGCGCCATTACATGTTAAAAGTCAACAACGATCCCGCATGACAGTTAACATATGCCACGCAAGGGGGGGTTTACTGATCTGACAAATACCATAAAAAGGATGAAGGAATATCGGAACATATCAATGTCAGACACAATGATCAGCCGCTGCGAAGCCAAAAGCCTCAGAATGACCGGGCCGCGTAAAATTATCGCAACCGTGCTTGATGCGGCCGATGATCATCCAGATGTTGATGAACTTTATGCCCGGGCCGCGGCTGTGGACAAGCGCATTTCGCTGGCCACCGTCTACCGAACCGTAAAGCTGTTTGAAGAGGCCGGCATCCTAGACAGGGTCGACTTCGGAGACGGNCGGTCGCGCTATGAAAGCGCAGAACGGGCGCATCACGATCATCTTATAGACCTAAACTCTGGCNCGGTGATTGAATTTGTGGACCCCGAGATCGAAGCCTTACAAGAACAAATCGCCCAGCGCTTGGGGTACCGTCTTAAAGGCCACAAATTGGAACTATACGGCGTACCACTTAAGAAATAAACTTGCTCTCGAGGGGGCGCTGCCATAAGGCTNACAACGTTCCACTTTCGCATCGACGTTGGTACNCGGCAATAAAAGTCCAANCCCTCATTTATTCTGAGTATATTCATGGAAAACCTGCGTGCCATCGCTCTTATGGTTCTATCGATGGCTGGATTTGCCGTTGAAGACATGCTGATCAAATATATAGCGCTTGAAATGCCAACGGGGCAGTTTTTGATGCTGATCGGCGCCGGTGGGGCGCTGATATTTACGCTGATGGCATGGAAGCAAGGCCAAGCCGTTTTGTCNGCAGACTTCCTGCGACCGACAATCATCATCCGCAATCTGGGTGAGGTCATTGGTACTTTGGGCTTCGTCACCGCGCTGGTGCTAACACCTCTGTCCAGCGCATCAGCCATCCTGCAGGCCACACCGCTTGCGGTCACATTGGGGGCAGCGCTGTTCCTAAAGGAAGCCGTGGGCTGGCGACGCTGGAGCGCAATATTAATCGGCTTTGGTGGAGTCGTCGCCGTGATCCGGCCAGGCCTTGACGGATTTCAGCCAGCATCACTGTTTGCCGTTCTGGGGGTGATCGGGCTGGCGACACGCGACGTGGCAACGCGGGCCACGCCGGCAGAGATATCTTCTTTGGTTCTCTCGGCTCACGGGTTTGGGATGTTGGTTCCGGCCGGGGCAGTGCTGCTGTGGATCCNTGGCGGCGCGATCGCCCCCTCAGCACAGGGCTACAGTCTTTTATTCGCCGCGCTGATCATCGGCGTCAGTGCCTATTACGCGCTGACGCTATCAATGCGTTTAGGTGATGTGGCAGTGGTCACCCCATTTCGCTATGTCCGACTGGTATTTGCATTATTTATTGGTGTGACTGTCTTTCACGAACAGCCCGATGTCTGGACCCTGAGCGGCGCAGCCATAATTATACTATCAGGTCTCTATACATTTTTCCGCGAACGCCAGTTGGGTTTGAAAACCCGCGGCTGAGACCANAATTTTACAAATGTGACATGATAGCGCTAACATAGACGGTTCCATATTGGGTGGGGCTCTGCTAGAAGCCGCCAAGACACTTTTTGCAATTTAGGGGCATTACATGAGCATTATCATCGATATTCANGGGCGCGAAATCCTCGACAGCCGTGGCAATCCTACCGTCGAAGTCGATCTGTTGCTCGAAGATGGCACNATGGGGCGCGCCGCAGTGCCTTCTGGGGCATCGACAGGCGCCCATGAGGCCGTTGAAAAACGTGATGGAGACGCCGACCGCTTTCTTGGCAAGGGCGTGCAGGGCGCGGTTGCGTCGGTGAATGGCGAGATTGCCGAGGCGCTCGTTGGGATGGATGTCACGGAACAGCAATCCATCGACGCTGNAATGATCGAGTTNGATGGCACGGCAAACAAATCTCGCTTAGGGGCCAATGCAATCTTGGGCGTATCTTTAGCTGCGGCAAAAGCCGCTGCTGATTTNACCACACAGCCGCTGTTTCGCTACGTAGGCGGCACTTCGGCGCGAATTCTCCCGGTACCAATGATGAATATTATCAATGGTGGCGAACATGCCGACAACCCCATCGACATTCAGGAATTCATGATCATGCCCGTGGCCGCCCCCACNTTGCGCGATGCTGTGCGTATGGGGTCGGAAGTGTTTCACACGCTAAAAAAAGAACTCTCAACAGCAGGGCTGTCCACCGGCATTGGCGATGAGGGCGGTTTTGCCCCCAACCTGAGTTCAACCCGGGTCGCACTGGATTTCATTCTCAAATCCATTGAGAAAGCGGGCTATAGGCCGGGTGAGGACATTTATTTGGCGCTGGATTGTGCCGCAACAGAATATTACCGCGACGGCAAATACGAAATGACAGGCGAGGGAACATCGCTCTCGTCNGATCAAAACGTTGCCTATCTTGCCAGTTTGGTGGCTGATTACCCGATCATCTCGATCGAGGATGGNATGGCCGAGGATGATTGGGATGGATGGAAAGCTCTGACCGCCGCCATCGGCCACGGCACACAACTGGTCGGCGACGATCTGTTTGTGACCAACCCAACGCGGCTGGCGCGNGGAATCTCAGANGGCAGCGCCAATTCAATGTTGGTNAAAGTCAATCAAATCGGCAGCCTCTCGGAAACCTTGAAAGCGGTGGATATGGCGCATCGGGCCGGGTTTACCAACGTCATGTCACACCGCTCGGGTGAGACCGAAGACACCACNATTGCCGACTTGGCCGTGGCCACCAATTGTGGCCAGATCAAAACCGGCTCACTGGCACGCTCTGACCGGCTGGCNAAATACAACCAGTTGATCCGTATNGAAGAGATGCTGGGTGAAAGCGCCGAATATGCCGGTCGCGCGGTCTTAATGCGCTAAAGCGCACCTTTAAAANGCCAGCGTCCAAGGATGTACTTCCNACGGCNTTGGCCCTCNTACCGATCGCCCCAGTTGCAANCCAGCGGCAGGCTGGACCTTGTGGCGATGCCCAAGCGCCGTTATGACCGGCGCATCCTCCCGCAAGATAAAAGGCTTTTTGTATGATTCCCCGCTATTCCCGCCCCGACATGGTTGCCATCTGGTCGCCCGAGACAAAGTTCCGCATCTGGTACGAGATCGAAGCGCACGCATGTGATGCACAGGCCGATCTGGGCGTGATCCCGCGCGCCAATGCCGAGGCGGTTTGGAAAGCCAAAGACGTCACATTCGATGTGGCGCGCATCGACGAGATTGAAGCGGTTACCAAGCATGATGTGATCGCCTTTTTGACCCATCTGGCCGAACATATCGGCAGCGACGAGGCGCGCTTTGTTCATCAAGGCATGACCAGTTCCGATGTGTTGGACACATGCTTCAACGTACAGCTGGTCCGCGCCACAGACATGCTTTTGACCGACATGGACAAACTGCTGGCGGCGTTGAAAAAGCGGGCATTCGAACATAAAGATACCATACGGATTGGCCGCAGCCATGGCATCCATGCCGAACCCACAACTATGGGGCTGACCTTTGCGCGCTTTTATGCTGAGATGGATCGCAACCGCACGCGGTTGATCGCGGCACGCGCTGAAATTGCCACCGGGGCAATTTCTGGCGCTGTTGGCACGTTTGCCAATATCGACCCCGCAGTAGAAGAGCATGTCTGTGCAAAATTGGGTCTGACAGCCGAGCCAATCAGCACGCAGGTTATCCCGCGCGACCGCCATGCGGCATTTTTTGCAACATTGGGCGTGGTTGGCAGTTCGATTGAAAATATTGCAACCGAAATTCGCCATATGCAGCGCACCGAAGTGCTGGAGGCCGAAGAGTTTTTCTCAAAGGGTCAAAAAGGCAGCTCGGCCATGCCCCATAAACGCAATCCCGTTCTGACCGAAAACCTGACAGGATTGGCGCGTTTGATCCGCATGGCCGTGGTGCCAGCAATGGAAAATGTGACGCTTTGGCACGAGCGCGACATCAGCCACAGTTCGGTTGAGCGCAATATCGGACCCGACACCACAATCACTCTGGATTTTGCCCTGTCTCGTCTAACGCAAGTGATCGAAAAGCTCGTGATCTATCCGGATAATATGCTGGCAAATATGAATAAGTTTCGTGGCCTTGTAATGAGTCAACGGGTTCTTTTGGCCCTGACCCAAGCCGGTGTTAGCCGCGAGGACGCCTATCGCCTAGTGCAACGCAATGCCATGAAGGTCTGGGAACAAGGCAAGGACTTTAAAACCGAACTTCTGGGCGATGAGGACGTTCTAGCAGCTCTGAGTGCCGAACAAATTACTGAAAAATTTGATCTCAACTATCACACCAAACATGTGGATACGATTTTCACGCGGGTGTTTGGCGACGGTTGATCCTCTCCAGCAAAACTGCGATATCCCAGTCTGGCCGCATCAATGCGATGAGACGGGGACGGCAACCCGTTATTGCCCCAAAAGCATAAAGTTTTACGGGAATTTATTTTGGGGAAACCCAACGCTAAGATAGCTCATTTTTAATTATAATTACTTGTAAAAAATACATATTTTGAGAACTGGACACTGCAATACGCTGATGCACCCCGCCCTCCTGGTATCGCCCTTTGAATAATCTTTACCCTTGGCTGCTTATCTGGCGCTTCACTTGCCGGAGCTTGCACAATGACCGAACTCACTCCAATTAAACAGATCAAAGCAACGGCCTTGCCAAACGGTGTTAACAAATCGCATTTATCATCTAAGCAAAAAGCCGTTATTGTGATAAAATTTTTAATCAATCACGGTGCAGATTTACCTCTGAACCAGCTTCCCGAGGCTCTGCAAATTGACTTGATCCACCAGATGGCCGCGATGCCACCAGTCGATCAAAACACATTGGCAGATGTTATTGTTGAATTTGCCAACGAATTGGACTCGGTAGGTTTGTTTTTTTCAAACGGCTTGGCCGGAGCTTTGACCGATCTCGAAGGGAAAATCAGCCCTGTAATGGCCCGCCGCCTGCGCAAAGAGGCCGGGGTGCGCCAGACAGGCGACCCATGGGAAAGCGTTCAAAAGCTGCCACTGGATGAATTGGGACAATTAATGCGATTAGAAAGCACCGAAGTGGCCTCTGTTATTTTGTCAAAACTTAAAACCAGCAAAGCGGCCGAGTTGCTTGGCACCCTGCCCGGTGATCAGGCCAGACGCATCACCTATGCGATTTCATTGACCGGAAATATAACACCCCATGCCGTTGACCAAATTGGATCGAGCCTTGCTGCGCAGATTGCAAACAAACCCGAAAAGGCATTTGATGACACCCCCGTCAAACGTCTGGGATCTATATTGAACGTATCTGCAGCCAATATACGCGACACATTATTAAGCGGACTGGAAGAAGATGATCAAACGATCGGAACGCAGGTCAGAAACTATATTTTCACCTTTAAGCATATACCTCAAAAGCTTCTGGCATCAGATATTCCAAAATGCCTTCGGTCTGTTGATAAAACCGTTTTGGCAACTGCCCTTGCCAGCGCTNAGCAGNCCGGNATGTCAGATGTNGCCACTTACCTGCTTGANTNCATGTCCAAGCGCATGGCAGACAACTTACGCGAAGAGATCACAGAACTTGGAAAGGTCAAGGCNAGNGAGGGAGAGACCGCAATGAAGNAGATCATGATCGAAATACGCCGATTAATCGACGCGGGCGAAGTTGAGATCATAATTCCCTCGGATGAAGACGAAACCGAGACATCCGAAACTTAAACCGCACAGCGGATACAGCGTTTATCAGGTTGTCATCTTAGTCGTCATGACACGTTTGAAAGGGACCGGTGCAGCAAACCCGATGTCACCTCAGCAGCGCAGCTGTGTATATAGCCCCGTGCCCCTCTCGTTGAATTAACAGCACCGCTTGCTCGTGTTGTTTCAGCGCAATCTCCAACGTCAACGGGGCAGCGCCACTCCACCTTCGAAGTCGGTCAATCCGCTTCACCACGTTTGTATAATGCAGTTTCCGGCCAGCGTTCTCACCACGCTTGATCTCGACCACTTCACGCGANGATATATAAACAACCTGCACCACCGACGGCCCAATTTTTCGCAGCGGCTTTGCCCCTACCCACACTTTGTTTGGGCTTCGGCGCAAGGCCAATTCTATGACCGGTTGACGCCGAGAATGCCGATCAATCATATCGACAACGTCCATCGGCGCCGTGCCCGCAACATCATCCAATCCGTTGACAATCATCTGCGGTGTATAGACCGAACGTCTTCCCCCTGCACGCGCATAGGCCTGCTGCCGCTTGGTGTGCGCANGGCTGGCAAATTTATCTTTCCAACCGATGTAATCCCAGTAATCTACGTGCAACGAAAGGGCGATTACATCATTGCGACCTGACAAACGCTCTAAAAGCGCATCCGCAGGCGGACAGGACGAACAGCCCTGCGACGTAAACAGTTCAACAACCACAACAGGTCGGTCTTGCGACGACACAGAAGTCGCGGCGAATACCAAGACCACCATCCAAATCAATACGCGCATTTTTGCCTCTGTGCTAAGCATNTTTACATTAGTCTAACTAAATTCGACAAAAATATCCAATCACCCTTTCGCGACCAGACTTGACACAAGCCCACCCAAACTTAAATGTATGCAAATGTATACATTTTTAGCAAACAAACCTTGAATGGCCGCTCAGTATAGGTCACAAGCACTTTAGCAAGACCCTTGAAACAACTTATGAGGGAGGCCAGCATGCCCATAACAGTCGGACNAGATACATCCAAAACCCGTAAAACACTCCGTATAGACCGAACAGAAATCGCCTATTACTCGATACCCGCGGCCGAAGCCGCCGGACTGGGTGANTTTTCAAAACTCCCTGCCGCGCTAAAAGTGGTANTGGAAAATATGTTACGATTCGAGGATGGTAAAACCGTCCANATCGACGATATAAAAGCGTTTTCNGACTGGGCCAAGAATGGTGGTAAAAATCCACGCGAAATCGCCTATCGTCCGGCGCGGGTCTTGATGCAGGATTTCACCGGCGTTCCGGCCGTGGTCGATCTGGCNGCAATGCGCGATGGNATTGTCGCCCTTGGTGGCAAAGCCGAGCAGATTAATCCGCTCAATCCGGTTGATCTGGTAATTGACCATTCGGTTATGATCGACGAATTCGGCAANCCCCGGGCGTTTCAAATGAACGTTGATCGCGAATATGAACGCAATATGGAGCGGTATACTTTTCTTAAATGGGGGCAAAANGCGTTCAACAATTTTCGCGTCGTCCCACCCGGCACTGGCATCTGCCATCAGGTCAATCTGGAATATCTCGCACAGACCGTTTGGTCGGACACCGACCAAGACGGGACTGAGGTGGCTTATCCTGACACGCTGGTGGGGACCGACAGCCACACCACGATGGTCAACGGCATGGCGGTCTTGGGTTGGGGTGTTGGCGGCATTGAAGCCGANGCTGCAATGCTGGGCCAACCGATTTCAATGCTGATCCCCGAAGTCGTTGGATTTGAGTTGACCGGCGCCATGATGGAAGGCACCACGGGTACGGATCTGGTGCTTAAAGTGGTGGAAATGCTCCGCGCCAAAGGCGTGGTCAGCAAGTTTGTCGAATTTTATGGCGAAGGTCTGGATCGCCTGCCATTGGCAGANCGTGCCACCATCGCTAATATGGCTCCNGAATACGGCGCAACTTGCGGATTTTTCCCAATCGATGATGAGACTTTGCGGTATCTGCGCAATACCGGGCGCGATAAAACCCGCATAGCTCTTGTCGAAGCCTATGCGAAAGAAAACGGGTTTTGGCGCGGTGNCGATTATGCACCGATCTATACCGACACCCTGCATCTGGACATGGGCACGATTGTACCGGCGATCTCGGGCCCAAAACGACCACAGGATTATGTTGCTCTGACCGACGGGCAATCGGCATTCCGCAACGANATGGCGCAGACGTTCAAACGCCCGATGGGCAAACAGATCGCCGTTGCAGGCGAAGACTATACCATGGAGTCAGGCAAGGTNGTGATCGCCTCGATCACATCCTGTACCAACACCTCAAACCCCTATGTCATGATCGGCGCCGGCCTCGTGGCGCGCAAGGCGGCGGCTTTAGGCATGAAACGCCGGCCTTGGGTGAAAACCTCGCTCGCCCCCGGATCACAGGTGGTATCGGCCTATCTTGAGGCCGCAGACCTCCAGGCTGACCTAGATAAAATCGGTTTTAATCTTGTCGGCTATGGCTGCACCACCTGCATCGGCAACTCGGGGCCGATTCAGGCCGAACTAAGCGCGGCAATCGCCGAAGGCGATCTGGTCGCCACCGCCGTGTTGTCGGGCAACCGCAATTTTGAAGGCCGCATCTCTCCGGATGTGCGGGCCAACTATCTGGCCTCTCCACCGCTTGTGGTGGCCTATGCGCTGGCAGGAACAATGGACATCGACCTGTCAAAAGATCCGCTTGGCCAAGATAAAGACGGCAATGACGTCTTTTTGAAAGATATCTGGCCGACCAGTCAGGAAGTTGCAGAACTGGTTGAGCAGACAGTGACCCGTCAGGCCTTTTTAACAAAATATGCCGATGTATTTAAAGGCGACGAAAAATGGCAGGGGGTCGAGACNACAGAACAGCAGACCTATGATTGGCCACCGACATCGACTTATGTACAGAACCCGCCCTATTTCCAGGGTATGAGCAAACAGGCAGGGGTGATCAGCAACATTAGTGACGCCAAANTACTGGCTGTGCTGGGCGATATGATCACCACAGACCACATCAGCCCCGCGGGATCTTTCAAAGACACCACCCCGGCGGGGCAATACCTGCTCGACCGGCAGGTGCCCGCGCGCGAGTTCAATTCCTATGGCTCACGTCGTGGTAATCACGAAATCATGATGCGCGGCACCTTTGCCAACATCCGGATCAAAAACGAAATCCTGAATGGGNTTGANGGCGGTTACACCAAAGGNCCCGACGGCNCGCAGACTTCNATNTATGAGGCGGCTATGATGCATCAAGAAGCCGGAACACCGCTTGTGGTATTCGGTGGTGAGCAATACGGTGCCGGGTCGTCGCGCGATTGGGCCGCAAAGGGCACCGCGCTGCTTGGGGTCAAAGCCGTAATTGCCGAATCCTTCGAGCGAATCCACCGCTCAAATTTGGTTGGTATGGGCGTTATCCCTTTTGAGTTTACCGACGGTGACACGCGTAAATCTCTGGGCATCACCGGCGATGAAACCGTCTCAATCAGTGGTCTGGATACGGTCGAACCGCTGCAAGAGGTGNCCTGTACTATCGTCATGGGGGATGGCAGCGTCAAACAGGTCATGCTGACCTGCCGAATCGATACTGCGGTGGAAATCGAATATATTGAGAATGGTGGCGTGCTGCATTATGTGCTGCGCAATTTGGCAAAATCTGCCTGAACCAACATGAAGGCAACAAATCAAGCTGTTCCAGACCAAAATACCGGATGGAACAGCGTTAGGTTTCNGAAAAAAAACCATTTATAATATCGNCNGTAATGTTACAAATTTAGTTCTATATTTCNCGCAATTCCGCCGCTTGGGCGATCCGCATCATTGACCTTTTCAAGCCAGTTGATAGGTTTGCACTCACTTGCAATTTGCCTTGCCGACATCTGAACTTTAGCCTGCACATATCTCTGACCAAATCCGCTCTTTCTAATCAAAACTTTTTCTCAATTCTTCAACAACCCTAAANAAAAGTCCGGTTTATACATCACCGACCTAGTGCAGCACCGGTCGGGGTTGTTTTCCAACGGTCCGCTNAAAACTGCCGTCATCAACCACCGGATATGCCAGTGAACATCTATNAATCAAACCATCACCTTTAAAAACCACGCCATTGATCATTAGGATATTAGACATGAAACGTATTCTCATTACCGGGCTGATACTCTCCCANACCGCCTGCNGTGCCNCANCAGNTGGAGGCGGCTTTAACTTTCCCGCCTTTTATTCTGGGATCGCTGTTTCTATCGGGTTGATCATCTTAAGCGAAAACTAAGGGACTTTTGACAGCATGTTCTAAGACGGAGTATTTAAAATGAATCTCAAAAATTACATAAAAATAGTTGTCTTAATGGGACTTGTCGTGGGCTGCGCANAAGAACCTTANACACCGACCGATATGACCGAAGCGTCCCCAGAGCCCGTAGCCGAAAGTTCCACAGGAGAATTNATACTGGGAGGCGTGATCGGAGTATTGCTGGTCGGGNTTTTACTTATCAAAGGTTTCGAANCCGGCATCGAAGAGACGTTTGACAATCTATAAAAATNANCANNANTTGCGACCAAATTAANNGGTCATTTACCGCGGGCATCCTCCAGCGCCGGNCGAATTTCCGCCTCTAGAGCCCTTTGTGTAATCGGTCCGGCAAAGCGCTTTAACACCGCACCGTCTCTGCCGATTATATAGGTTTCAGGCACGCCGTATAATCCCCAATCTAACCCCATCTTGCCAGTCTTGTCAGAACCAAGGGCGCGGTAAGGATCACCCAATTCAGCCAGAAACCCGAGTGCGTTTTCCGCAGTATCTTTGTAATTAACCCCATAGACAGCCACTCCGTCCTCGGACAGCGCCGCCAGACTGGCATGCTCGGCCCGGCAGGGCGCGCACCAGCTCGCCCAGAAATTCACCACCGTCACCTGCCCTTGCCGAAGGCTTTGATCGTCAAAACCCGTCTTTCCNGNCAAAGGNGTCAACTGTACCGGTGGCGCCGGTNAATTGACCCGCGCCGACGGCAAAGCATCCGGATCATCCCGCAACATGCCAATGGCAAAAACCGCAACCAAGGCAATAAATATCATCGGCGGCAGCAACATAAGAACAGGCGGTCTAGACATCCTGACAACTTTCTTGNCGCTGAAGTTCTGCTTTTACACCGCGCCAACGCAGATAGCTCCAGGCAACCAATCCCACCAGAAACAGCAAAGACAGCCCNTAGGCAGACAGCACCGNCACCGCGTATTTNCCCAATTCAGGCATCAGGTCATACGCTCGCGGTTCATCAACACCGACATCCGGCGCAGACGAATTTCAGTACCGGTCCGCAACAATACCAGCGCAAAAAACAGCAACACAAACCCACCGATAGTAATCACAAGAGGTACATAAAACACATCCGCCACATGTTCTTCTTTATCCAGGCTCAGAGACGCGCCCTGATGTAAGCCCTGGTTCCAGAAATTCACTGCATAGCGGCTAAGCAGGGCAAACACCGAGCCCACAAGACACAACATACTGGTCAGATCGGCTGCCTTGTCGGGATTATCTATCGCATGCCACAAGGCAATATACCCAAGATAAAATAGAAACAGGATCAGAAACGAGGTCAAACGCGGATCCCAAACCCACCATGTGCCCCACATGGGCTGCCCCCATATTGCGCCGGTGATAAGCGCAATAACCGTCATCACTGCCCCCACCGGAGCGGCGGCTTTGGCCGCCAAGGCGCTGACGTGATGACGCCGGATCAACCACACCAGAGAGGCCGCAAGCATCATAATCCAACCATTTATCGCCATCAGGGCCGATGGGACATGAAGATAGATAATTTTCACCGTGGAGCCCATGCGGTAATCATCAGGACTATAAAAAAATCCCCAGATCAAACCACCCGTTAGCAACAGAAGTGCCAGCGCCGACAAGCCCGGCAACAGGCGCTCTGACAGGCCTAAGAACCGGCGCGGATTTGCATATTCCCACAGTGACATTTTGCGTCCTTTCTGGTGTCGATTATCAGGTCACTTCCCACTAACGCAAGTTCATCTTTAGGACAGTGCCCGCCGCAAAGGGCAACAGTGCGATTGTGCCACAACTGATACCCGCCAAAAGCAGCAGCGGTGTCGCCAACTCCAACCCCTCAGCTCCGCGGCGTGCCACCTCGGCCCCAAAGATCAATGTCGGCACATAAAGCGGCAGCACCAGCAAAGACAAAAGCAATCCGCCGCGTTTGATCCCAACTGTCAGCGCCGCCCCAAAGCAGCCAATCATGCTCAGTGTCGGCGTTCCCAAGGCCAACGACACCGCCAGCCAGAGATAGCCCTCAGCAGGCAGGCTCAACATAAGGCCAAGCCCCGGCGCAACCAGCACCAGCGGCAGCCCGGTGGTAAGCCAGTGCGCCAGCGCTTTGAGTGCGATGACCGCCTCCATCGGCAGGGGTGATGTCGCCAACAGCTCTAAGGCACCGTCTTCCCAATCCAGCGCCAGCAGCCGGTCCAGCGATAACAAGCAGGCCAAGAGCGCGCCCAGCCACAACATACCCGGCGCAATCTTTGCCAACACCGCCGTATCCGGCCCAACTCCAAAGGGCACAAGCAAAACCAGAATTAAAAAGAACACTAAAGCCAAACCAAAGCCACCACCCGCGCGGGTCGCAAGACGCAGGTCACGCTGCAACAAGGCGATCATAAAAATGCCTCGTCAAAGGATGCCTGCGTCGACCAGCCAGCGCGATATGGTTCCAAATCCAATACCTCTGCAGACAAGCCAAGATCGATATGGCTGGCAATCAACACCGCCCCCTCCGCCTGAAGGTGGTTGTATACAGCCGCGGCAAACAGCGTCACCGATGCATCGTCTAGTGACACGGTTGGCTCATCCAAGAGCCACAGCGGACGGTCGGCAAGTAGCAGCCGCGCCAACCCCAAACGCCGACGCTGGCCCGCCGAGAGCGTTCCGGCCAAGCGGTCTGACAAGGGTGCCAAGTCAAACGCATCCAAGGCGCGATCAATATCCCGGCCACCAAAAATATCTGCCCAAAAGCGCAGGTTTTCAAGAACGGTCAACGGTAATTTGACACCATCGGCATGGCCGGCATATGCGAGGCTATCGGCTGCAATCTCGATCCGACCCGCCAACGCAGGCTGAAGCCCGGCAAGACAACGCAGTAATGTGGTTTTTCCGACCCCGTTACGGCCTTGAACACGCAGGGCCTGTCCGGCCATAAGGTCGAATGACAAATCGCTTAATACCGCGCGCCCGGCGCGTGAAACCGTCAGGCATGAGACAGATAAAACCATGATAATACGCCTAGCCTATTGATCGGTCCGGCGCAAAGGCTGTTTGTGGACCCAACCCAACCTGACGGTGTCATTTGGTGATAAGTTCCGGGCCCATAAAGGTATTTGGCAAAAACGTAGACAGGGCTGGCACATAGGTTACGATGATCAAAAAGACAAACAACACCGCGAGAAACGGCAGGGCTGCGCGCACCACATCCATCATCGGCATGCCTGCGACCCCAGAGGTCACAAACAGGTTCAGACCAACCGGCGGAGTGATCATGCCAATTTCCATATTAACCACCATGATAATGCCCAGATGGATCGGATCGATCCCCAGTTGCATAGCAATCGGAAACACCAGTGGGGCCACAATCACCAGCAGGCCTGACGGTTCCATAAACTGGCCGCCGATCAGCAAGATAATATTGACCACAATCAAAAACACCACCGGCCCAAAGCCAGCAGACAACATCGCCGAGGCGATCTGTTGCGGTACTTGCTGATCCGTGAGCACATGTTTCAAGATCAGCGCATTGGCGATTACAAACAGCAATGTCACAGTCAGTTTTCCAGCATCAAAAAGCGTTTTACGAGTATCTGAATGGAAAAAGGCCGTGAGCAGTGAAAAAGGCCTCGCCCGCAAACTGTGGCTGGGCGCACCATCCCGAGATGCCAGCGGGCCCATATCTTTGTATACGAACGATGCGATAAAAAACGCGTAGACTGCCGCGACGGCCGCCGCCTCCGTCGGTGTGAAAATACCGCCGTAAATACCTCCGAGAATGATTACAATTAAAAATAGCCCCCAACCGGCATCCCGCGCCGATGCAAACACCTCGCTCCAGCCAAGCCAGGCGCCTTTGGGCAGGTTTTTAACCTTGGCCATGACATAAATAGCCACCATCAGCATTGTACCAGCCAGCAACCCAGGGATAACCCCAGCCAAGAACATCCGCCCGACAGAAACCTCAACCGCCGCAGCATAGACCACCATCACGATTGAAGGTGGAATCAGAATGCCTAAAGTACCAGCATTACAAATCACGCCGGCAGCAAACTCTTTCGAATAACCGACCTGGCGCATACCCGCGATCACAATAGAGCCGATGGCAACAACCGTGGCAGGCGAAGATCCCGACAGGGCCGCAAACAACATACAGGCAAAAACGCCCGCAATCGCCAGACCACCGGGCAGATGGCCGACGCAGGCGATAGAAAAGCGGATGATACGCCGCGCCACGCCACCGGTGGTCATAAACGATGAAGCCAGAACGAAAAACGGGATCGCCAAAAGGGTAAAATGCCCCTCAAAAGCCTCAAATAAGGTGGCCGCGACCGAGGCCAGCGAACTGTCAGAGAAGACCAGTAGAAACAGGGTGGAACTCAACCCCAAAGCCACAGCGATTGGAACCCCGATCAATAAAAGGCCAATCACCAGTGAGAAGAGAACAACTACCTCCATCAGTTCTGCTCTCCCGCGGCTTTCTTGGTGGTTGCCAGCTTGGTCTCATTTTGGTTCGCCTGCATCTGCTCAAGATCCTCTTCGACTTCATGGCTGGCCACCAAACGATCCATTTTGCCAGTCCAAATGGCAACAGCGGCTTGCCCAAAGCGAAACAGCAGCAGCAGCATAGATATCGGCAAAACGAAGTAGGGCACCACTTTTGGCAGTTTTTCATAGCTGTCGCCATAATTGATCAGGTCTTCTAGAAACCGCAGCGGCGCAATCATCGGCACATCTTGCACCTCGTAAAACGACTGGCTACGAAATCTATCCTCAAATCCTAGCGGAAACCAGCGGCCAGCAGTGGGTGGTAGATCAGCGAAGACCGCCCAATAATCATAGGCACCTTTCACCATCAGGGCGGCGAAAATCAGACAGCATGCCACCGATATTAGCGCCAGAGTTCGACGCGGCCCGACAGGCAGGGCGTTGACAATCACATCAACGCCAAGGTGGGCATGGATCTTAACCGCGTAAGACGCCCCCAGCAGCACCAGCCAGCCAAACATAAACACCGTCAACTCAAGCGCCCAAAGAATATTTGAATTAAAGACAAACCGGGCAATTACATTGGCAAAGGTGACAACCGTCATCAATCCCAGCAAGGCGCCGATCACAGTCTCCTCTAAGTGGTCCAACCAATGGCGTTGCATCTCGGTCTCCCCAAGTGTTTGGGTTTTCAGTCAAAAGGCGGACCAAGTCTCTGGCCCGCCCGTTAGTATTGCGCGGGTCAAACCGCAGCTTTAAAGCCCCGCGTTGATCGCCTGCGCGGCGTCAATCATGTCTTGGCCGACATCGCCCGAGAATTTTGACCAGACCGGCATCATGGTATCAACCCAGTTTTGACGCTGGTCGGCGCTGAGTTGACGCACGACACCACCGGCGGCAAGAATCGCCTCTTTGGCTGACTCGTTAACCGCAAAGCTCTCTTTATTGCGGGTTTCGGTCACTTCAGCCATAATCGTCAAGAACTGGTCGCGCACATCGCCGTCAAGGCTGTCGAGCCAATCTACCGAGGTTACAACCAGGTAATCGATCACACCGTGATTGGTCTCGGTGACGCCATCCTGCACTTCAAAGAACTTTTTGCCATAGATGTTCGACCATGTATTTTCTTGGCCATCAACAACCCCTTGCTGCAGTGCGCCGTACACTTCGGAAAAGGCCATTTTCTGCGGGCTACCGCCGATGGCTTCCATTTGTGCCACCAGCACGTCAGACGATTGAACGCGGAACTTCAAGCCATTGGCGTCGGAGGGCGACACCAGAGGTTTGCTGGCAGACATTTGTTTCATACCATTGTGCCAATACGCCAAACCCTGAAGGCCCCGGCGCTGCATGCTATCCAGCATCGCCTGACCCGCCTCAGAGGCCTGAAATGCGTCGACCGCATCAATGTTTTTGAACATGAACGGCAAATCGAACAAACGGAACTGCTTGGTAAACTTTTCAAATTTTGACAGCGACGGCGCCGCCAGTTGTACATCACCCTGCAACATTGCCTCGAGCACTTTATTATCATTATACAGTGTCGAGTTCGGGAAAACCTCAAGACAGGCCTTGCCGTTCATTTCTGCATTGACCCGTTCTTGTAACAGCGTGGCTGCTATACCTTTGGGGTGTTTGTCGGTGTTGGTGACATGGCTAAACTTGATCACCATCTCGCCTGCGTCGCAGCTTGCCGACGCAGCCTGCGCGGCAACCGTCAAAGCCAGTGCAATCGTGGCTGAAGTCAATAATTTCATGTGGGTCTCCTCCCAGTCTGTCTAAATAATGTCTCTCGTGGTGATGCGTCAGCACCCCTATCTTAAGTTGACCATAGTCCAGAGAGAGAACACAACAGACTGCGAGAGCTGCAACGAGTTTCGCATAATTACCTAATAATATTTATGTTTTTTAATGTGACCTCGATACCAGCGAGCACTGCATCGCGGCATTGTGCGAAAATCCGCACAATTGTTGGCGCTAACTGTGTGATTTTTCGCACAAACAGTTACACAGTTGAAACAACCCATTGCAGAATTTATCTCTAGTATCCAGTACCAAGACCGGCTTGCTAGGCCAAAATACTGTGACAATAACTCTTAAAACCTGTTCAGAAATAAACGAGGATATATCTACATTAAGCGGCGAGTTTTCATCTCTGTCAGAAAATTCACCGTATTAATCTAAGAAAGGGAACTGGTTCCAATAAACAAGTTGCAGTGTACGACAATGATTTTTCAAAACATCTTTTTTTTAGAACTCATCAAAACGATTATCGGTCATCGTTGAATGGCAAAACTATTCCAACGCGAGGTGATCAGAATAACGCCGACGACAAGCGCGTGGCTCTTTACTTTTATCCTCTGAATAGGTTTAGATAAAAGTATGAAAAATGCTCTTATTATCGGTGGTTTATCAATTGCCTTAGTGGTTGGTGGTGGGGTGGTTTATACCTTTATGTCTGCTNAAAAGGATCCTGCTATCATTACAAAAAAAACAGCANATCCAACTNCAGTGATCAAACCATCTCCAGCAGCCAAAGCCGATTGCAAAGCGGCGGCGGCTGNAGTCCCGCTGGTAAATCTTACCACGGGCATGGGAATGACCACCGCAATTGCGGCGTGTGAATAGCCTNCAGCCANACAACNTCAGANCNNAAAAAAACCAAACGNAAACNTTTAAAGTAACGTCGTTATTTCTCACGCAGTGCTTAAAAAGAGATCTTGATAGAATCGTGTTTCGAATTTGGTAAATGTCCAAAGTTCAAACCGTGCAATCCAAGGCTTCTAAATTTATGCACCGACATCAATAAGATTGCCGACTGTCCCATTCCCATCCTCCCTAAGGAGGTTCTTCATGTCATCAATTGCTTTGTCGTCAAATTTGTTCGAGCTGATCATCTCAAGAATTTNCTCTAGCATTTCCTGTTCTAATGCACTGCGGGGGGTCGCCAGGGGTGTATTTGACCTGNTCGGTACAGTGTTGCTTTCGTCCGGCTCAAAATCGTCTCCGCTTTGAGACTCACTTAGTTTTTTCACACGCGACAGGGGACGCATGGCTTGAGGAGCTAAATTTGCAATTACTGCATTGTTTGAAATATACAATTTAGTTTCTCTCCTCTTTCAAAGTGTATTGTTTGAGGTCTTTTATCAAACAANGGGCATNCTCAGAGCTTNAACCCCGAGTTGGACAATNACACCATATGCAAAAGTCTGACNTATCGGAGAAAAGAACGACCGTTTATGNAAAATTTTTAACCGGTTTAGTCACCCTCATCATNTNGGGCNNTTANTCCCACNANTTAATAAAACGATATTTTCTCAGGAATGGACAGGAATACTTCTGCTTCGGTGTGATGGTTGAAGACGGAGGTGTAAGGATCACCAGAGTATTCTTTTGGTAGCCCTTTGTTGAAGATAAGAAAATTATTCAACAACTGTCAGAAGTTTTGAAACCAAGTCTTACACAGCAGTTATTTTTGATTTAATCAAAGTGGATGATTGATCATGGAAGTATGGCATCACGATTACTCTGCCACCCAGTTCTTTCATTAGCCTTTTTCCCTCGTTAATCTGTGCCTCGTCATGGCTTTCGCTTTCCATCAAAATATTTGGTGCAATGTTTGTGACATTTTCATAGGGGGTATACTTTTGCTGACCAACAACTGCATCTACATACTGTATCGAATTCGCAAGTTCTAAACGTTCTGAAAAATCAAGGATTGGTGCTTTGCCCTTTTTCGCCACAACTGCCTCATCCGAGACTATGCCGACGATCAAGCGTCCGTCTGGTCCTGCGATGGCCTTCGAGTTTTTCAACATCAAAAGATGTCCACGATGAACTATGTCGAGTACAAAATAAGAATAAACTATATTCATTTCAGAACACCTCTGGATTTTTGTTCAACATTTTTCTCCGGCTTTACAACATAGTGTACTTTTTCTAATTCGGAAATTAAATGCTCAACTATAATTTCCGGGCTTTTCCATAGAGATGGCTGTATCTCAAAGTCTAAAGTAACGTGAGGCTCCAAAGGCTCATATACGCAGAGGTCCAAACCTGCTACATTGTTCAACTCACCTGCGTCATATCTTTGGTAGATCTTTTTGGGGTCACGTAGGCGCAGTTCGTCCAGAGGAACCTTTAGGTATACTTCGAAATAGTTTGTCAGGTTTGCTCGGTTCCAAGCATACACTTCACGGAACATTGAAACAGTGGCGATAATAACAGTGAAA
>NYVC01000050.1 GCA_002684375.1 Marinovum sp. | reverse complement strand
TGAGGATTGTGGAGGAGCATCTTGCGCTTGCTGACGGCTTAACTGGCGCATATAGGCCTCAGAAGCATCACGAAATTCCTGCATCAATTCTGCAATTTCTGCATCACTGGCACCGTTTTTCATCGCTTCNGACAAACGATCCTCCGCCCGGCGCAACCGCGCAAGCGCATCTGCCAAATCGCCNTCTTCNACCAACAGCGCCAATTCCCAGAGCCCCTGCGCAATGTCATCGCGTTCTGCTAGCGAAATCGCCCCGTCTGAAGCAGTGGGCAAACGCTCTAGGCGGTGCAAAAGCATACGCNGCCGCAAATACGCCACCTCNGAGCGAAACAGGTCTTCCGGACGATGCGAGATTGCCCGCATGACCACCGCCACCTGCGCCGCATTTCGCGCGGACCACAACAGATCACGGCGCAATTCGATAACAGCCGCAGCCAACGGGTCGAAAAACCGCCGGCCTGGCAGCCGCATCTCAAATGGCGGGGCTGCACCCTGTTGGCGCAGCAGATCGGTGACCGTTGCAGTCACNAGAACCGGCAGGTTAGACCACGGGTGNTGAGAAAAATCCTGAATAACAACGTCACTGAAATCACGCCGGTCACCGGAGATTGGCACAGTCAGCTCAATATCTATCTCAGACCGCTGTTCGGGATCTATGCGCAGTCCAAAACGCCGATCCAGCTTATCCCAGTCCAGCGCAATCACCGCCCGACCACTTGTAACACCATAATCATCCTGCGCGTGATACGGCAGCGACATGACGCCAAGCGCTGTGACATCAGGGGCTTGCGTCAGGGCAATACTGGGTGGTGCATCATCGGTCATCTGCACGGTCCAACTCCGTCCCCCCTCACCGTTGATCACGATTTGACCAGAAGTTGTCACGCTAAACTCTTCCACTGCCGAGGTTTCCTGCGGCACGGCNGCGGCNATGCCGGACACTGTCTGCTCCAGCGAGAGCACCCCCAACTCACCATAAAAGCGCAAAGTAACCAAGCTGTTGCGCGGCACCTGCAGAACGTCGTTTTCCAGCTCATTGAGATAGAGTGCGGGCAATTGCGTGTAGGCAGGCGGTTCGACCCAGCCCTCCCAGACCGGTCCGCTGGCCAAAGCAACCGCAGGCTCAGNGATCACGGCCCCCAAAGAGCCAACACGCCAAACAGATCCAAATAACACAGCCATCACAAACGCCAGCAGTGCACAATAGCGCAGCGCGTATGGATCACGGCTGGCCAGACCCATGTCCCCCGCCACCGGCCGCACCCTATGCAGTGCCGTGATAGCCCGGCCGAGATGCGCCTGCCAAAGCGCAGCAGAAGCGGCGTCANCACCACCGATAACCGGGCGGTCCAGCAGCGTTTGGATCGGACTTCCGGAAAGGCTGTCATCAAGCCGCAAGCGGGCGGCTTCACGCGACGGCCAGCGCCAGCGACGAATGGCAAAAANCCCCGCAGCGACCGCCATCCCTGAAACTGCCAANGCAACGCANNCAAACATTGGTAAGCTGAGATAGTCTTGCAGACCAAGCATCGCCATGGACAGCGTCAAAAGAACAATCGATGCCAAGGGCCATAATGCCCGCACCACCCGTTCTGCAAGCATCCCCAACTGGGTCAGCCTGATCGGCGTGGCCAGTCGATTTAAAGCCTTATCGCGCTCAATGGGGTCTAACACAGCTCATATTTTCTGTTCACATTTTGGGGTCAAACCATTCCGACCACTACATCCATGAAGGAATGATATCGCGTTTGATGATTTCGTCAAATGTTGGTCGCGCCCGAATGACACAAAATTGATCGCCGTTCACCATCACTTCGGGGATCAACGGACGGGTATTATATTCACTGGCCATCACCGCGCCGTAAGCGCCCGAAGATCGGAACGCCACCAAATCGCCAGATTTCAGTGGCGGCATCTGGCGTTGTTTCGCAAATGTATCCCCCGACTCGCACACTGGACCCACAATGTCATAAGCGGTCCCCTCCATGCCGGGGGCCGGCTCGGCCAGCGGTACAATATCATGATAGGCTTCGTACATCGCCGGACGAATCAAATCGTTCATCGCCGCGTCTACGATCAAAAATGCGCGGTCTTCACCAGATTTGACGTAAATCACCTCGGATACCAGAACACCAGCATTGCCCACNATAAGACGACCCGGCTCAATTTCAATCTCGCAATCCAGATCGCCCAGTACCCGCTTGACCATTGCACCATAATCGGCNGGCAGCGGAGGGGGGACATTGCTCTGTGTGTAGGGGATGCCCAGACCTCCACCCAGATCCAGACGCCGGATCTTGTGACCTTGAGCCCGCAGGTCGTGGGTCAATTCAGCTACTTTTTGATAGGCCAGTTCAAACGGCGCAAGATCGGTCAGTTGACTGCCGATATGCACATCAATGCCGATCACCTCAAGGCCGGGCAAGCTGGCGGCCAGTGCATAGACCTCTTGGGCCCGAGAGATGGGAATGCCGAATTTATTTTCCGATTTGCCAGTGGCAATTTTTGCATGGGTCTTGGCATCCACATCCGGGTTCACCCGGATCGTGATAGGAGCCACAGTGCCCAGTGTCACCGCTTCTGCGCTCAGCGCGATCATCTCAGGCTCAGATTCGACATTAAACTGACGGATACCACCAGCCAGCACAGTACGCATTTCGTCACGGGTTTTGCCCACACCAGAAAACACGATGCGGTCACTTGGCACGCCAGCGGCTCTGGCACGGGCATATTCCCCACCCGAAACCACATCCATCCCAGCACCCTCGGCGGCAAGCGTTTTAAGAATCGCCTGATTAGAAGCCGCTTTCATCGCATAGCAGACCAGATGATCCATCCCTGAAAGAGCTTCGTCAAACAATCTGAAGTGACGCAACAAGGTTGCGGTGGAATAACAATAGAAAGGCGTACCGACCGCCGCCGCAATATCGGCCAAAGCAACATCTTCGGCATACAACAACCCATCNCGGTATAAAAAATGATCCATCACTTCATCCCTTGCTTAGATCGCTGTCTTATCAGACCTCTGAGCCGGCGCAATCCATCTGATCTGATGCAGTCAATCTGACGCTACTGGCTTGGCTGGTGCGCCATCCGGAGCGTCCGCCGCAACCGGCAGACTGCGCAAGAATAAATACAGCGGCAGNCCACAACTGACACCAATACAAAACGTGGCNGGAATGGCCACAAGATTGCGCCAGCGTCGATTCTGTATAACTTCGGCAACAACCCAAACGGTCAAAGCGACCGCTGATATCGTCAGATCCCAAACCAGCCCNCTGCTGGCAGCATTGACATGCCAAGCGTCGAGCATCAGGCCCATTTGCACGCCGTTTTCAGAAAACCAATGCACAAAATGATACATCGGGTGTACCGCCCCCCAAAGAGCCAGTCCAAGATAGACCCGTTGCAACGCGCTCATATNTTAACTCCCAAACTAAAAAGGCCACCGGCAAGCGGGTCGCNCAGACGCGCCGCCGCGCTCATCGTTGTTGCGCTGCGGCTGTTGGGCTGCTCGGCTCTCCGTCAGCACCGCAGCTNAATAAGCTTAGCGCAAAACACACAACCAAAATCCATCTCATTTCAACTTTGCCTCCCAGCGCTTGATTTGCATCAACACCTGCGCCGGCGCAGTGCCGCCATAAGATGTCCGTGACGCCACCGATTGTTCCACACCAAGTACGTCAAACACCGCGGCTGTGATCTCGCCATGTGCCGTCTGCATCTGCTCGAGGGTCAAATCCTGCAAATCGCAGCCCTGCCCCTCGGCCATCGCCACCAGCGCACCCGTAACATGATGGGCCTCNCGAAACGGCAGGCCCAACGCCCGTACCAACCAGTCAGCCAGATCGGTCGCAGTGGCAAACCCCGAATTTGCTGCCCCGTGCAACGCCNTGCGATTGGCGGTCATNTCGCCAACCATGCCAACCATCGCCGCCAGCGCCAGCATCAGGTTGTCTGCGGCGTCAAANACNTGTTCNTTGTCTTCCTGCATATCNTTGGAATANGCCAGCGGCANACCTTTCATNATCGTCATCAGCGCCACATTTGCGCCGAAAATCCGGCCGATCTTGGCACGGACCANTTCGGCCGCNTCAGGATTGCGCTTTTGCGGCATGATCGACGAGCCNGTCGACCANTGATCNGACATCCGCACAAACCGAAACTGCGCCGAGGACCAGATCACCAGTTCTTCGGCAAAGCGGCTCAGGTGCATGGCGCAGATTGAGGCGCAGGATAAAAACTCGAGCGCGAAATCCCGGTCGCTGACCGCATCAAGAGAATTGGCCGCCGGTTGGTTAAACCCGAGGGCNGCCGCCGTCATATGGCGATCAATTTGAAAAGAAGTGCCNGCCAGCGCCGCCGCACCTAGCGGGCATTCGTTCATCCNGTTNCGCGCATCACGCACCCGGCTTAAATCGCGCCCGAGCATTTCAACATAAGCCATCATATGGTGGCCCCAAGTCACGGGTTGTGCGGTTTGCAGATGCGTAAAGCCCGGCATCACCCAATCGAATCCGGCCGTTGCCTGCGCCAATAACGCTTTGATCAAGGCGACCAGACCGCTTTCAAAAGCATCAAACTGATCACGTACCCANAGTTTAAAATCTGTCGCCACCTGATCGTTGCGCGAGCGCGCCGTGTGCAACCTACCCGCAGGCTCGCCGATNACCTGCTTAAGCCGGGCCTCAATATTCATATGAATATCTTCCAGACGCGTTGAAAAGGCGAACGAGCCGTCATTTATTTCGCCCAAAACCTGTTCAAGCCCTTCCAGAATGGCGCGCGCATCGCTATCAGTGATGATATCTTGCGCAGCCAACATTGCGGCATGGGCTTGTGATCCGGCAATATCTTGCGCCGCCAGCCGCTTGTCAAAACCGATTGAGGCATTAATTGCTTCCATGATCGCGTCTGGACCGGCCGAAAAGCGGCCGCCCCACATCTGGTTCGAGGTCGTGTCTGTCATTATGTCACCCGGAGGAAATATGCGTCTGCTCATTTGTCTTTATACAGCCTTGCTGATCGGTGCAAACGCTGCAGCGGCTGATATCACAACAATCGAAGCCCTGCGCAGTGGTTCCATGAAAAAACTTACCTTTCATACTGCTGCCAAAGCTGTACCAGCGGTTTATTTTGCCACCGCCGATGGGGATCAGAAACAACTTTCCGACTTTCAAGGCAAAGTGGTTTTGTTGAATTTTTGGGCAACTTGGTGCGCGCCCTGCCGCATTGAAATGCCGATGTTATCCGAATTACAAACAGAATTCGGCGGGAAGAATTTCGAGGTGGTTACCATTGCTACCGGACGCAACGCCCCCGGTGCATTAAAAAGGTTTTTCGATAAAGCCGGCATCGAAAACTTGCCGCGCCACCGTGACATAAAGCAACAATTGGCTCGNAAAATGGCAATTTTGGGATTGCCAATCACGGTGATCCTAAACCGCCAAGGCAAGGAAATCGCTCGGCTGCGCGGGGATGCTGATTGGTCAAGTGACAGTGCAAAATCCATCATATCAGCTTTGATTGAAANCGAGTAAAGGCCCCCAACACCCAAAAACTGGCCCCGCACTTATGAGCGGTCACAGCAGTAATCCTCTTTTAAAACACCCGCCGCGCCGCCTGAAAATTTGCCATCCGAATAAAAGCGGTTTTCACCAGANTATTTATATGCAATAAATTTTGCATGCGTATACAAAACNAGTTGTTTNGCGATCGTATGCGCAAAATTACACCATTTTGAGGGCTCGTTTTGCACGGAACCGGCGGCTCATGTGTGACCAAAAACCGATGGAGCGGCGTGATGAATCTTAGTGAAATGGACCTGAACATAGTCAGATACGGCGAGCTTNTTCCCTGTAAAACCGCCTTTATCGACGCCCATACCCCCGGATCAGACCGCAAGGAAAATTTCACCATTATTGGTGGCGGTGTCTCAGAAAGTCCCGATCAACATGTCCATATCCGTGACACACCGGGGTTTAACATCGGTGCGGCAGGCCAACCCCCCTATTGCAGAAACTCACTACATATGCACAGCACCGCTGAAGTATTTTTTGTGCTCAAAGGCAAATGGAGATTTTTCTGGGGGCGCTGGGGTGATGCAGGCGAGGTCACGCTGGAAGAGGGCGATATCTTCAACATTCCAACCGGTATCTTCCGTGGTTTTGAAAATATCGGCACCGATTACGGAATGATCATGGCCNTTCTCGGCGGCGACGACGCCGGCGGTGGTGTCATTTGGGCACCGCAGGTCATTCAGGACGCGCAGGATCATGGGCTGGTACTGGGAGAAAACGGCACCTTATATGATACCAAAAAAGGCCAGANCTTGCCTAACGGTATCGCCGCGATGCCCATACTTTCCAGCACTGAATTACAAGCCATTCCAGAACCCACCTCCGCCCAAGTCGTACCACATTATGTCGCCCGCTACTGGGATCTGATGGCCTTGTCCGACCGCCAACCCGCCAAGGTAATCGGCCCCGATGCTGCGCTGCGCGACCGACCGGGATTTAGCGTGGATTTCATCTCAAGAAACTCACTACCCGAAAGCGCCTATTCTTGCGATAAACACGAGGTTCTGATGCCTATGCGCGGTCACTGGCAACTCNATTGGGACGGCGGCAGCCGGGTGCTGAACCCCGGCGATACCTGCCTGCTTCCGCCCGGCCTGTCGCGCGCCTTAAAACCTACGATGACTGGCGAGGCGAGCCTGTATCGGGTGCGGGGTACCGATGATCCGGCCGGTGCTACGCNNGCACATTTCTNATGGGCTAAGCCGGATCAATCCCGCAAACGACAGCGNCGTCCAGCGACCTGTTTGCATCGACGTTTAAGTCGTGTATTGCTGCACTCTGCAGAGCGTTAAAAAGGATTTCTGTTCAATGGAAAAGCCATTTTTGGGCGTGATTGCTGATGATTATACCGGCGCNACTGACATCGCATCAATGCTGGTACGCGGCGGAATGCGCACCGTACAAACCATCGGCATCCCATCGGAGAAACTTGCAAAATCGCTGCAAGCCGATGCTGTGGTTATCGCGCTGAAATCCCGTTCCATAGCCCCAGAGGCAGCGGTTGCACAGTCCCTTGAGGCGCTGGCACGGCTGCAAGCGCTGGGTGCAAAACAGATCTTTTTCAAATACTGCTCTACGTTTGATTCNACCCCCCAAGGCAACATAGGCCCGGTGAGTGATGCGCTTTGCGCCGCCATCGGTGCGGGCACAATCACCCATATTCCGGCGCTGCCAGTCAATGGTCGTAGCGTCTATCAAGGGCACCTGTTTGTCGGCGCGGATTTACTGAACCAATCCGGCATGGAAAGCCATCCGCTGACCCCGATGACAGACGCCAATCTGGTCCGTTGGCTGGGGCAACAAACCACACNGCGCGTGGCGCTGATCGGCACCGACCTGCTGCAACAAGGCATCGAGGCCGTGCAGGGTGCGTTGACGAATCTTGGCGAGACCGGCGGCGGACATGTTATCGGCGATACAACCCGCGANAGCGACCTNGCGCTCTGGGCGGATGTATTGCGCAACGCGCCTCTGGTGGCNGGTGGTTCGGGGCTGGCAACGTCGTTGGCACGGTGTCACATGGCCGGTCAACCCGCACAGGCGCTTGCACCACCACGGGGGGGGAACGACGGCAACACCNTGATTCTTGCTGGCAGCTGTTCAAAAACCACTCTGGCGCAGATCGAGACTTTTCGCAGCCAAGGTGGGCAGTGCATCCACCTTGATCCGCTCGCCTGTGGCCGCGAAGACGATCATGTGAATACCCTTCTGACCAAGGTCAGTGATATCCTAAAATCCACGCCTGTGCTGGTCTATGCCTCTGGAACGCCACAAAGCGTTCAGGCTGTGCAAGAGAAATTGGGCAGAGAACAGGCTGGTGCGCTGATTGAGGCGGCTTTTGCCGAAATTGCGCGGCAGGCAGTGCCGCTGCCGCAAACCAACCGTCTGGTGGTCGCCGGTGGCGAAACATCCGGCGCAGTGGTTTCCGCACTTGGCATAGCGGCGTTGCAGATTGGTCCGGAAATAGACCCCGGTGTACCCTGGACGCTGGCGCTTGACACCGATGGCAACATTATTCTGCCGATGGCACTAAAATCGGGTAATTTTGGCGCGATGGATTTTTTCTGCAAAACCCTTAAACTGGAGAGCCCGGCATGAGCATCGAATCCCAGNTGCGCGAGGCAATTGTCACCGTTGCCGCCTCGCTGTTTGAGCGCGGCTATACCCACGGCTCGACCGGCAATATCTCGGTGCCGCTGGACGATGGGCTATTGGTGACACCGACGGGGTCGTCGTTTGGCACGCTTGATCCCGCCCGCCTGTCAAAACTGGATTTTGAGGGCCAGCTGTTGTCCGGGGACAAACCCACNAAAGAGACGTTTCTGCATCAATCAGTCTACCGCGCCCGGCAGCAGGCAGGGGCGGTGATCCACTTNCATGCGACCCACAGTGTNGCGCTGTCCTGTTTGCCGGTGACCAACGCCGATGACGCNCTGCCAAAGCTGACCGCCTATGCGCATATGCAATGCGGTTGTGTGGCGATGGTGCCCTATTTCAAGCCNGGCGATGCTGCCTTGGCCGCCGCAGTCGAGCAGAAGGCATGCAAACACTGGTCTATGATCCTTGCGCACCACGGGCCAGTAGTGGCAGGCAAAACGCTCACCGCAGCGATGCATGCCACAGAAGAGCTTGAGCAAACCGCCAAGCTGGCATTAATGCTGGACCAAAAGAATCCTATGACCCTGACCCAAGCCCAGATTGATGATCTGGACGCAACCTTTCCCCCTTGGTGAGTTCCCATGCCTAAATTTTCGGCCAATCTATCGATGATGTTNACCGAGNACCCTTTTCTTGCGCGGTTCGATGCGGCAAGAGCCTGCGGGTTTGACGCAGTAGAATTTCTGTTTCCCTATGCCCACAGCGCCGATGAAATTGGCGTGGCAGTCCAGAAAAACGATTTGCAAATTTCGGTTTTTAACCTGCCGCCAGGGGATTGGGAAAGTGGCGATCGGGGCCTGGCCGCACTGTCTGACCGNACAGCGTTTCGCGCCAGTATCGCACAGGCGTTGCCCTATGCCAAAGCCACCGGCGCAAAGCGCCTGCACATCATGGCAGGCCTTGCGACACCGGACGCGNGTGCCGAGGCAACCTATATCGATAATATTCGCTTTGCGGCCGATCAGTTTGCCGCNGCCGGTTTGGAATTGCTGATCGAACCGATCAACCCCCGCGATATGCCNGGATATTTTCTATCAACAACCGATCANGCCCTNGCTTTNATGGCCCGGATTGATCACCCCGCAGTGCGGCTGCAGTTCGACATATATCATCACCAGATCACCCGCGGCGATGTGATAAAATCGCTTTCGGAACATTTTTCCCAGATCGGTCATATCCAGATTGCCAGCGTACCAGAGCGCCAAGAACCAGACAGGGGCGAGCTGAATTATCAAGCGGTGTTCGCGCATCTTGACCACTTGGGTTANGACGGCTGGCTTGGATGCGAATACCGGCCCCACGGCAAGACCGAAGACGGTCTGACCTGGCTGCCATCACCTGGATAACCTATCGCACGCAATGGCGCCTGAGAAATCTATCGCCCCAACGCATGCTAGCCNATCGGCATCACCAAACAGGTCGTCGATCCTGTGGCATAGAGTGTGCCAGTCTCGACCCCGACAAGCCGCCCGCTTGCCACCCCGGTCGAGCGGCCGACATGATCGGTCTCGCCAATACAATCTACCAAAGTCCCCAAGGGCACAGCCCGAATAAGGTTCACCTTGTATTCCAACGTCGTATAGACCGACCCCTTGGGCAGTTTGGTCATCACCGCACAAGCCATCGCACTATCTAAAATTGTCCCGTACCAACCACCATGCACCGTACCGAGCGGGTTGAGCGTGTCAAACTCTGGCGCACCGCGAAACACAATCCGGCCCGACGCCACTTGGTTGAGGGCAAACCCCATCAGACGGCTGATCGGGGCACTCGGGGTACGGCCCTCTAGAATACCGGTCATATACTCCAGCCCGGACATCGNAAGCATCTGTTCCAGAGATAGAAAATCTGCCAGGCTTTGGGCGATTTTAGGCGAGCCGGAATCAGTCACAGTAATTGATCACCCACCACGGCCAAAATTGGGCGCATCGGTGTCTTGCCCGGCCTCAACGATACCACGCCTAATTTCACGCGTGCGGGTAAAATAGGCATGCAATTGATCCCCGTCGCCGGTGCGGATTGCCCGCTGCAGCGCAAATAATTCTTCAGTGAAACGCCCGAGTATTTCGAGCGTTGCATCCTTGTTGGTTAAAAAGACATCGCGCCACATGGTCGGATCTGAAGCCGCGATACGGGTAAAGTCACGAAATCCCGCCGCCGAGTAATTGATCACCTCGCTGTCGGTGACGCGGCTCAAGTCATCGGCCACGCCCACCATCGTATAGGCAATCAGATGTGGCGCATGCGAGGTCACCGCCAGCACAAGATCGTGATGATCGGGATCCATTTGTTCAACTTTAGCACCCAGCGCCTGCCAAAAGTGATCGAGCTTTGCCACCGCACCCAGATCCGTGCCAGCCTCAGGCACCAACAAGCACCAGCGATTGTCAAACAAGCCGGCAAAACCCGATTCAGGGCCCGAATGCTCGGTGCCGGCAAGGGGATGGGCCGGCACAAAATGAACCGTGTCGGGCAAGCATGGTGCCACTGCATCTATCACCGCCCGTTTTACCGATCCGACATCGCTGACCGTCGCACCGGGTTTTAACGCCGGTGCTATTATCGCCGCAACCGTCCCCATCACACCAACCGGAACGCATAGTATCACCAGATCAGCATCGCGCACCGCCTCTTGGGCCGTGTCGAAAANCTCATCACACAGCCCGGTCCGCCGCGCTNTATCACGGGTCGCAGAACTGCGCGCATAGCCGGTTACATGGCTGGTGTGACCTGCACGTTTCAAAGACCAGAAAATAGACGAGGCGATCAGGCCGAGCCCGATCAGCGCAATCCGCTGATACGTCTGGCTCATGTAGCACCGGCCTTGAACTGCCCCACAGCATGCGCAACCCGGCGGCAGGCGCTTTCGTCGCCGACGGTGATACGCAGATAGTTTGGGAGCTTGTAACCCACAACCGATCGCACAATCAGCCCCTGAGACTGTAGATAAACATCACAACTTTGCGCCTCAGCCTGCGATGCAAACCGCGCGAGAACAAAATTGCCCATGGAGGTATCTGACGACACCCCGTGTTCGGCNAAGGCTTCGGCAAGCCAGCCCCGAAGTCGGGTATTTTCCAATCGGCATTTAGTCGCATATTCCACATCCCGCACCGCCGCCTGAGCCGCGGCAAGTGCCGGTTGAGACAAATTGAAAGGCCCTCTTATGCGATTGAGAACGTCGATTACATGCGCAGGTCCATAACCCCAACCAACGCGCAACCCGCCCAAACCGTACAACTTTGAAAAAGTTCGCGTCATCACCACATTTTCACGCCGGTCAACCAGCGCCGCACCACCGTCATACCCCTCAATATATTCGGCGTAAGCGCCATCGAGAACCAACAAAACATGATCCGGGAGCTTTTCAGCCAACCGCGCAACTTCCCCGTCACCGATCATCGTGCCGGTGGGGTTATTTGGATTGGCGATAAATACCATACGGGTGTTCTCTGTGCAGGCGGCTAAAATCGCGTTTACATCGGTCATGCGCTCGCGTTCGGCAACCTCTACCGGGGACGCTCCCGCGGCGAGCGCCGAAATGCGATACATTGAAAAGCCGTGTTCGGTATGGATGATCTCGTCGCCGGGGCCTGCATACCCCTGACACAAAAGCGAAATAATCTCATCACTTCCAACACCACAGACGATCCGCCCCGCATCCAAACCATGCACTTCCGCTATCGCATCACGTAGGGTTGCATGATCAGTTGAGGGATAGCGGTGCAAATCGAACGACGTTCGGCGAAACGCCTCAACCGCATCCTCACTTGGACCAAAGGGGTTTTCATTCGAACTGAGTTTGACGATATTTTGGACGCCCTCTACATATGACGCGCCGCCCTGATAGGGCTGAATTTCCATAATTCCGGATTGAGGTACAATCTTCACAGTCTCACGCTCCACATCTAGCCACTGGTCTAGCCTTGTATTTCNGCCATGAAAAGCCCACGATTTTTTTATAACGCAGCGATGTTTTTTTGCATCAGAGGTGATGCAATACGTACTATCCTCGAGAANGACGATATTCTAACCGCAGATTGATCGTAAAACAATTTTATTGCGACAGGAAATTTTAACAATAAGCTAAAAAAGCAAAGGCCGCCCAACTGGACGGCCCTCCTGTGTGTCATCGTTGTTCAGATTAGTTCTGAGCGTAATATTCGATCACCAGGTTTGGTTCCATTTGAACTGCAAATGGNACATCACCCAATGCGGGAGTCCGCACAAAGGTGGCCTTCATCTTTGAATGATCCGCATCAATATAATCCGGNACATCGCGTTCAGCGAGTTGGGTGGCTTCGATCAGCACCGCAATCTGCTTAGANCGGTCCCGGACCTCGACAACATCGCCCTCTTTGACCCTGTAAGACGGTATGTTAACCCGCTTGCCGTTTACCGTGACGTGACCGTGGTTCACAAACTGCCGCGCGGCAAACATCGTCGCGACAAACTTGGCGCGATAAACCACCGTGTCAAGACGACGNTCAAGCAGACCGATCAGGTTTTCACCTGTATCNCCTTTCACACGCTCGGCCTCACCAAAGATNCGACGAAACTGCTTTTCGGTCAAGTCACCATAATGGCCTTTTAGCTTCTGCTTGGCGCGCAGTTGTAGGCCAAAGTCAGAAAGTTTGCCCTTGCGGCGCTGACCATGTTGACCAGGGCCATATTCACGGCGATTGACCGGAGATTTGGGACGACCCCAGATATTTTCACCCATCCGGCGATCAATTTTGTACTTGGCAGACGTGCGTTTGGTCACGGCTGATCTCCTTTCTAGTATGTCACCCTGCCTCCTGATCAAGCATCAGATGCCACATCTAAGGCAAGTTGTTGCCTTGTGTGCACGCATCCTCCCCTTGGGCCAGAATAGCCTGGGTTTGAAAGGGCGTTGTCCTCTGGAGTGCTTACGCATCCCGACAGGCCTCCCCTCGCGGGGACCACCAACACCAATGAGCGGCGCTTATACCCTGTGTAAAACTAGAGTCAACCAGTCATAATACCAGCCAGTCGGGCCACTTTGGCATGCGCCGGACACCCCACCAAATGATCATTCACCAGACCTGCCGCCTGCATCAAAGCATAGACGGTCTTGGGCCCACAAAAACGAAAGCCCTCAGCTTTCAATTTTGCGGACAATTTTAATGAAATAACTGTCTCGGCGGGTACATCACTTTTATGATGCCAGTTATTCTGAACAGCCCGTCCATCCACGGCAGCCCAAAGGAGGTTGGAAAATCCGACGCCAGCCTCTAATTTTTGCCACGCCCTGGCATTTGCCAGTGTCGCTTCTATCTTNCCACGGTGCCGTATGATACGCTTATCAAGCAGGAGCTTTTTTACTTCGGCTTCCCCCCAAGTGGCGATCACATTTGGATCAAGCCCTTCAAATGCTTGAAAAAAANCTTTCCNTCGACGCAGGATCATTATCCAGCTTANCCCGGCCTGAAAACTTTCAAGCACCAGCATTTGCCACAACAGCCTTCCGTCATACACCGGAACGCCCCATTCGCAGTCATGATATTTAATGTAAATTTCTTCGGGCCCGGCCCACCCGCATATCTGTGACATATCCGCCTTTATCAGTCTTTATGATATTTTAAGTAAAATTAGAGACCAATTGTAGGGTTCATATCACCTTAAGGCCAATCTGTNCAANGTTACTTTGATCATTAGNGAGAAACGCGTGCAGCAACGAAACGCCAACATTAAACACCCCAGAGACATCGGGGTAATGCCNGCCCAGCTTGGCAACCCGTTGGCGATGGCGGTGGCAAACAGGGATACGCAAACGCTTGAAATGGTTCGCGCCTCGGTGAGCCACAAGAACGTCATGCTGGCCTATCAACCGGTNGTTCAAGCCCAGAATCCGAATAGAATTGCTTTTTTTGAGGCCTTGATCCGTGTGCTGGATGATACCCAAAGGGTGATCCCGGCGCGGGAATTCATTACCGTCATTGAAGAAACCGAACTGGGGCGCGAAATTGATTGCTTGGCGTTGCAAAAAGGCCTGACAGCAATGGTCAAAGTCCCCAACCTAAGGCTGTCGATCAATATGTCGGCACGGTCGATTGCATACCGCCCCTGGATGCAGGTTCTCAATCGGTNTTTAANNCAGAATCCGTCGCTTGCAGAACGGTTGATTCTAGAAATTACTGAACGCTCAACGATGCTTGTACCTGAATTGGTCGCCCGATTTATGAGTGACCTGCANGCAAGGGGTATAAGTTTTGCGCTTGATGATTTTNGCGCGGGGCACACCGCATTTCGACATTTTAAACAATTTCACTTTGATATTCTAAAAATAGATGGNCAGTTCATCCGAAACATTGCCCATGACCCNGACAATCAGGTGATCACACAGGCCTTGGTTGCNATCGGACAGCAATTTGACATGTTTACCGTCGCCGAATGCGTCGAAACCCCGGCAGAGATGGCTTGGCTTCAGACACTGGGCATAGATTGTCTTCAAGGCTATCACTTTGGGGCGCCCACGCTTACGCCACCCTGGAAAACCCGCCCGAATTCATAACCTGAAAATCCCAATTGCGGGCGCAGAGATGGCGTTCAGGATGGGCTTGCCGCACCGCAGCAAATGTAATAGGCTCCGTTGCAGTTAAGGGCGGCGTTTTTGTATTACACTCTGATCATACCGAAAACCGCCTTGTTAAGTCCAAACAGGGAGGACCCCGTATGACCAATGTTGTAATCGCCTCAGCTGCAAGAACGGCTGTCGGCAGCTTTGGCGGCGCCTTTGCCAAAACCCCCGCACATGATCTGGGCACAGCTGTGCTTGAGGCGTTGGTCACCCGCGCCGGAATTGATAAATCTGACGTGGATGAAACAATTCTGGGTCAAGTGCTTACGGCAGGTCAGGGCCAAAATCCGGCGCGCCAAGCCCATATCAATGCCGGCCTTCCAACNGAAAGTGCCGCTTGGAACATCAATCAAGTCTGCGGTTCCGGGCTGCGTGCGGTGGCTTTGGCATCCCAGCATATTCAACTGGGCGATGCCGATATTGTTGCCGCCGGCGGTCAGGAAAGCATGACACTAAGCCCCCATGTCGCACATCTGCGTGCAGGCCAGAAAATGGGGGATGTTTCTTATATCGATTCGATGATTCGCGACGGATTATGGGATGCTTTCAACGGCTATCACATGGGCCAGACAGCAGAAAATGTGGCTGAAAAGTGGCAAATTAGCCGCGAAATGCAGGACAGCTTTGCCGTCGGCTCACAAAACAAAGCCGAAGCTGCACAAACAGCTGGTAAATTTAAAGATGAAATCGTGCCNTTTACCGTTAAAAACCGCAANGGCGACATCATTGTCGATCAAGATGAATACATCCGCTACGGAGCTACAATGGAAGCGATGCAGAAACTNCGCCCCGCCTTTGTAAAAGACGGCTCTGTCACTGCTGCCAATGCCTCTGGGTTAAATGACGGCGCAGCCGGGGCCCTACTGATGACAGTTGAAAACGCTCAGGCACGGGGTATCACACCACTGGCGCGCATCGCGTCTTTTGCGACCGTCGGTCTCGATCCGTCAATTATGGGCGCCGGCCCNATCTATGCCTCGCGCAAAGCTCTTGAAAAAGCCGGCTGGAAAGCCAGTGATCTCGATCTGGTCGAGGCAAATGAGGCGTTCGCGGCGCAAGCGTGCGCGGTTAATAAAGATATGGGTTGGGATCCAGAGATTGTTAACGTCAATGGCGGTGCCATTGCAATTGGACATCCCATTGGTGCTTCAGGNGCGCGTATCCTCAATACATTACTTTTCGAAATGCGGCGGCGCGATGCCAAAAAAGGTCTGGCAACGCTTTGTATTGGTGGAGGTATGGGCGTGGCCATGTGCCTAGAGCGTCCGTGAAAACCCTTCCTTAAAAACCCAACAGCGGCGCGACGCTTTTTTAAAAGCGCGGGTCGCGGTTTGTCATAAAGCTGACATGCGTGCCAATTATTATGATANATCTGTACGCAATAATATTGCGTAATTATATTAAAAAATGTAACACTATTACTGTAGTGTCGTCAAATTAAGACTAGGAGAATACAATGGCAAGAGTTGCACTCGTCACCGGTGGATCCCGAGGTATCGGGGCCGCAATTTCAATCGGCCTGAAAAATGCAGGCTATCAAGTCGCGGCGTCATATGCCGGTAATGAAGCAACAGCAGCGGAATTCAGCGCCGAAACTGGCATCAAAACCTACAAATGGGATGTGGCAGACTATGACGCCTGTGCCGCGGGGATTGCTCAGGTTGAGGCTGATCTTGGCCCCGTTGAAATCCTGGTGAACAACGCCGGCATAACCCGTGACGCACCGTTTCACAAAATGACCCGCGATCAGTGGCAACANGTGATTGATACCAATCTGTCTGGTGTATTCAATATGACCCNCCCGATCTGGCCCGGTATGCGCGAACGCAAATTCGGCAGGATCATTACGATCAGTTCNATCAATGGCCAAAAAGGCCAGTTTGCNCAGGTAAACTATGCTGCCTCAAAAGCCGGCGATTTGGGTATCACCAAGTCACTGGCCCATGAAGGCGCACGCATGGGTATTACCGCCAACGCCATATGCCCAGGCTATATTGGCACTGATATGGTGATGGCGCTATCCGATAAGGTCCGCGATTCAATCGTTGCACAAATTCCTGCAGGTCGCTTGGGCACGCCTGACGAAATTGCCCGCTGCGTGGTTTTTCTGGCCTCGGATGACGCCGGTTTTATCAACGGATCGACCATCAGCGCAAACGGTGCACAGTTTTTCGTCTGATCAATGCTCAAGCTTTTTTAAGGTGCCGATTGATACCCGCTCAAAAAATTGNGGGCAAAACGCACCTGTTTGCAACCTTTTAATGACCGTTGGAGTTTCGGTATAAACAGACCCATCTCGAGACGGATCACCGGGCCAAATCACGTTGGNGTTTTTTCCTCAGCGCGGCCCGGGATATACCAAGCAACTGCCGGCGATTGGCGGCTCGGTCACTTTCGGAAAAGTGAGACAAATTCAAAATAATTCACCGTAGCCTCTGGCCTTAAATTTGCGCCAAAATCAGCACCAAAAGGCCGCGAACTGACCATGCAAAGGCGCGAAACAGCCTCACTCGCAAGCACAAAAANTGCCTCACCTTGCGATACCACCATGAGGCAAGCCTCGCATTTTTAGCCGATTAATCCGGCAATCCTTGCCTTATTCAGCGGTCTAACGCCGATAGGCCNGTGTTAAATTTCAGCGTCCAAGCGAGTAATTTCTTCCTTGAGACGCAATTTTTGTTTTTTCAGTTCCATGATGCGCAATGTATTGCTGCTTGGGGCCTGTTGCGCGTGCTCGACCGCGCTTGAAAGGGATTTATGTTTCTTTTTCAGTTCCTGTACATGAGAGCTTAAGCTCATTCCCAATTCTCCTTATTTGCCGATGNAGNTAGTGCACCACATTCAGGAACAACTGTCACGCGGCAGTGCAGAAAAATGCCATATTTAGTGAAAAACCCGCAAAAAACCGCCTACAGTGGAAAATGTAGACCCTGGGCCAGACGCAGAACTGCCGATATTTTATCNCTGTAATCGTCGGCATCGCGAACATGCGCCCTCCCACGGTGCAAGATTATCGGCGCATGCAACCGCAATGGCGCACGCCCGCCCTTGCGCCCCCGGACCAGCACCAAATGNCTGTCGCGCGCCACGCGGGGCGCAAAGGGTAAAATCTGCAGGCTGCCAAGATGTTTGCCCATAAAAGTCAAAAGCTGCTCAAGGCGATCGGCCCGTTGGATAAAGGTCGCGTGCCCGCCCGGTTCAAGCCGTTTGGCCGCAGTCTGCACCCAAACCGCCAAAGACGTCTGTTCTCCAAGNGCCACCTCACGCGAGGCATCGGACGCAGGCGTACCATTTTCGCGCAAAAAATACGGCGGGTTTGCCAGCACATGATGATAGCGCATTTGCCGGATCTCAGGTGGCAACTTACTAAGATCAGCCTGTACCACTTTGGCCTCTATATTATTGCTAAGGGCATTGCGGCGGGCACAGTCAGCATAGATCGGTTGAAGCTCGATACCAGTTAGTGACAACCCNGGCACCCGGCATCCTAGACAGAAAAGTGCCGNACCAACNCCACATCCCAANTCCAGCACCCGTTGCCCTGGCTTGGCCGGCACCGACGCGGCCAATAAAACTGGATCAACCCCGGCACGATACCCTTGGACTGGCTGCAGCAAGCGCAAACGCCCTCCCAGGAATGCATCCTCTGTCAGAGCAGAATTCGCCTCTTGCACNATCAGNTCTCTTTTATTTCGATGTCATGNGCTTTCATCAGGTTTCGAGCCGCAACAAGCTCNTCACTACGCACCATAATCCGGCGCGGCAAAATGCCGATGGACCCTTCGAGCACACTCATATTTACGTCTAACTCAAACGGCTCTATACCTGCGTCGATCAAGATCGCCCGCACATAGGCTGTCACTGTAATNTCTGTGGTTCTGAGAAGTTCTTCCATAGACAAGTTTTAAAGCCTAGGTATCGCCTTTGTCGAGCCTTGAAACTGGAGAATGCANCGCTTGACCCAAACTGNCCCAAAACCCCAAGACCAACTCAGTGCGCATCTGTCAGTTAAAATGGCCGAGGTGAACGCCCTGATCAAAACCCGTATGGCTTCAAAACACGCGCCGCGCATTCCCGAAGTCACAGCGCATCTGGTNGATTCAGGCGGCAAGCGTCTGCGGCCCATGTTGACGCTGGCCGCAGCGGAACTCTGCGGGTATNAGGGNGNGTTTGATATCCATCTCGCGGCCACCGTCGAATTCATTCATACNGCCACCCTGCTGCATGACGACGTGGTTGACGAAAGTGCCCAACGCCGTGGCCGCCCCACCGCAAACCTGCTGTGGGATAATAAATCCTCTGTTCTGGTTGGGGATTATCTCTTTGCGCGTAGTTTTCAGTTAATGGTCGAAACTGGATCTATTGAGGTCCTGGACATTCTGGCGGATGCGTCGGCACAGATCGCTGAGGGGGAAGTTCTGCAACTCACTGCTGCACAGAACTTGGCAACGGACGAGACGACATATTTACAGGTAGTGCGTGGCAAGACCGCAGCATTATTCGCCGCTGCTACAAAAGTTGGTGGCGTCATTGCTCAGGCACCTCAGCCACAAGTCAACGCNTTATACACCTATGGTGACGCACTCGGTATAACATTTCAAATTGTCGATGACCTGTTGGATTTTCAGGGCGACCCANCCCAGACAGGCAANAACATTGGCGATGATTTCCGCGAGCGCAAACTNACCTTGCCTATGATCAAAGCCATTGCCGCAGCAGATCCGACGCAGCGTGCGTTCTGGCAACGCACAATTCGCAATGGTCAACAGGAAAAAGGTGATCTTGAACACGCCATCGCCCTAATGACGGCACATGATGCATTTGAAAGCGCCCGCCGCGACGCCCAAGGCTATGGTCTGATCGCCAGATCCGCGCTGCACGACATACCGGACCAACCGCTGCGTGATATTCTTAGCGAGTTGGTCGATTACGTATTAAACCGCTTGAACTAATCTTTTTTGGGCCCGTCCCTGACCGACAGTCCCNAGGCCGCCCTTTAACCGTCATCTTGGACCANTTCCAATGGCGGCGCGCCCTCTTCAGACAGAACCTGATCCAGACCAACTTCCAACTTGCGTCGAATGCGCGTAGCCTCTTTGTNTTCAGGCTTNAAGGACAGTGCGCGGTTCCATTGGAATTCCGCTTCCAAACGACGTCCAACAGACCAATAGACATCGCCCAGATGATCATTGACAATCGGATCNACCGGCATCAATTCGGTCGCACGTTCCATGTGAGCCACCGCTTTGGTGTATTGGCCCAANCGGAACAACACCCAGCCCAGACTATCNACGATATAACCACTCTGTGGTTGCAGTGCCACTGCGCGCTTAATCAGGCTTAGCGCTTCTTGTAGGTTCACCTTTTTTTCAACCAGTGAGTATGCAAGATAGTTCATTACCTGTGGCTGATCAGGGTTAAGCTTGAGTGCAGCGCGCAAGTCAGCCTCNGATTCCGGCCAATGCCCCAAACGCTCATGACTGATNCCCCGCGCGTAAAGGATGAACCAAGGCGANCGGGTCACCCCACCATACAGTGCAANAGCCCGGTCATAGGCTTCAACGGCACTGGCGAACATCTGTTCCCGACGCAGGGTATCGCCCANTGTCGAATGCACAATGGGTAAATCTGTATGCGTTCGGGCCAATTGTTCCAGCACTTCAATCGCGGCATCAAAGTTACCACTGCGCCGCAAGGTGTCGGCCCGACCCAATTCAGCATTGTGAAACGCAGGCGCACTGATCGGTATTTTCGTATAATTCTGACTGGCCAGTTCAAATTGCTCAAGCTGTTCAAGCAGGCTGGCCGAAAACAGCACCGCATCCAGATGATCAGGGCGCAAATACTCGGCAATGCGGGTATAAAATAGTGTATAATCTGGCTCTGCATCCGCAGAAAGAATATTGGCGATCGAATAAAAGACTTCCGCCAATCCCTCGCGCGGGGTGCGGACAATGCTAAAGTCAAGCGTCTCATCCGCTGACAAACGCTGTCGAAGGTTGCTGATTTCGGGATCGAGTGACGCGCCAAAACTGCGATCCAACACCGCAATTGCCTGATCACCAAGGTCCAGTTGACTGAGTACTTGTATCTGGGCAATGACCCCCCTGCGGGTGAGCCGGATACCTGCGTCTACGGTTTGTTCAAAAATTTCCGCGGCGCTTTCGAAATCACCAGCATGGGCCAAAGCTAGAGCTTTATGATAGCGCGCAAAGGCCTCGACGCCCTGCTTTTCTGCCACCGAATCAAACGCNGCTAGAGCATCCGACATTTTACCCTGACCNGTGATAGCCCAAGCCACCAGCAAGCTATCAATAAGCGCCCCAATNCCTTTGCCTTGATCAATGCGNAGTAATATGTCGTCNTACTGGCCCTGAGCAGCNCCTGTGGCGATCTGCATCATATTAACCAGTTGGCTATCAACCTGCTGCGCATCGAGCCGCTGCGCCACTGGAGATGCCGCAGCAAACTGTCCAAGCGATATATGCGCCATGATCAAGTATTCCATCAGCGCTGGATTGTTTGGGTCCTGCCGCAGGGCGCGGGTGTAATATTGCTCAGAAATCCTATAGTCCCGCTCCGCATCTGCTTGACGGGCCGCCAGATAGGCCCCCGAAAGAGACTTTGCCGCACCCGATATNGGGACACCCAAAGTGACACACAATAGTACAATAGTTAGATAATTTAACGGTCTCATACGCGTGCACTCTGCCCCAATATTGACGAAAACATGAGAGTANATCTAATGCTGTTGCCTGCATGTTTCAACAAACAGTGACACAGTTCTGTCCCAACGGGGTTATCTGTGGTACAAAAACCNTAATAATAGCCTAAATCTGCCATNCATAATNGGTTTTCAGNTATTCCAATCAACGCCGCTTCCGAGTTTTCAGCCTACATATTTGGATAATTTGGCCCATCACCACCCTGAGGCGTCACCCANGTNATATTCTCACTGGGGTCTTTGATGTCACACGTCTTACAGTGAACGCAATTCTGAAAATTGATAACAAAGCGCGGGTCTTTATCCGTTTCGTGTACCACCTCATAGACCCCAGCCGGACAATACCGCTGAGCTGGTTCGGCAAATTTGGCCAAATTCACCGAGATCGGAATGCGCGCATCTGCCAGTTTAAGATGTACGGGTTGGCTTTCTTCGTGGTTGGTCATGGCAAACGACACGTTGGTCAGACGATCAAAACTTAGCTTACCGTCGGGTTTAGGATAATCGATCGGCTGGTGTTTGGCGGCCTCTTGCGTCGATTGCGCGTCCGTTTTTCCATGCTTGAGAGTGCCGAACAAACTAAAGCCAAGCAAGGTCTGAAACCACATGTCAAACCCACCAAGCGCCAGCCCGCCAAGCGGTCCAAATCGGGCATTGAGCGGGGCNACATTGCGCACTTTCTTGAGGTCTTTACCTACCGGGCCCTGCCGTAAGGCGGTGTCATAGGCCACCAACATATCCCCCGACTGCCCGTTTTGCAGCGCTGTATAGGCGGCTTCGGCCGCCGCAATACCCGAATACATTGCATTGTGATTGCCCTTGATCCGCGGCAGATTGACCAANCCCGCTGAACAACCCAATAANGCCCCTCCCGGAAACGCTGACTGCGGGATTGATTGCAGTCCACCTTTAGTGACTGCTCTGGCGCCATAGGCAATACGTTTGCCACCCTCGAGCACCTTGGCAATTTTCGGATGATGTTTGAGCCGTTGAAATTCCATATAGGGAAACAGATAGGGGTTTTTATAATTCAAATCGACGATATAGCCCACATAAACCTGATTGTTCTCAAGATGATATATAAACGATCCACCGCTGTTCTTAAACCCGAGCGGCCAGCCCATCGTATGGGTGACCTCGCCTTGATTGTGGTTTTCTGGTTTGACCTCCCAGATCTCTTTCATGCCGATTCCGAATTTTGGCACATCACAATTTGCAGAAAGATTGTATTTGGCAATCACTTCCTTGGCCAGCGATCCCCGCACGCCTTCGGACAGAAANACATATTTTCCGTGTAATTCCATACCCGGTTCATAACCGTCCCCCGGAGTGCCATCTGCATTTTTGCCAAATTCACCTGCCACCACACCTTTGAGNGCGCCGTCATCGGCATAAATTAATTCAGAACACGCCATGCCAGGAAATATCTCAACACCCAGAGCCTCGGCCTGTTCGGCCAGCCAGCGACAGACATTGCCCATTGAAACAATATAATTGCCATGGTTATTCATCAGCGGCGGCATGATCATATTCGGCAGGCGTATTTGCCCCGCCTCACCAAGCANGTAGAAGTTGTCTTCTTTAACAGCCGTGTTAAGCGGCGCTCCNCGTTCTTTCCAATCAGGGATCAATGCGTTTAAACCACTGGGGTCCAGTACAGCGCCCGACAGAATATGCGCCCCGACCTCAGAGCCTTTTTCCAGCACCACAACNTCGATATCGGCAGAAAGCTGCTTGAGCCTAATTGCCGCAGACAGGCCCGCCGGCCCCGCCCCGACGATCACAACATCGTACGCCATTGCTTCTCGTTCAATCTCGGCCATATTCGCTCCTTTTAGCGGGGNTAACACCGCTNTCNTCCGCTGTGCATGCCTAGCGTGCCAAAACATCCGGCGTCAACCATCAGCCTATGTTAAACCAATCGTAAATAACAGCCGTTTACTTATTCATCCTGATTGCGCCCGCATCAAGCATCGCCTACAATTCGTTTGAAAAGGTCTTGCAAAATGGCATCTTCCTAGGGACTATAGCTGGGGCAAATTACGTTCGAACGGCCCAATAAAACAAACGACCGGAACCGGATCAAATGGAAAAAAAACCTATGACGCGCAGGGGCCATACGGCNCTTGAAACCGAACTCAAACATTTGAAGTCAACCGAACGCCCGGCGATTATAAAAGCCATTGCCGAGGCCCGCGAACACGGTGACCTGTCTGAAAACGCCGAATATCATTCGGCACGTGAAAAACACAGTTTCATCGAGGGCCGGGTCAAAGAGATAGAAGGCACATTGTCGCTGGCCGAGGTGATCGATCCAACAAGCCTGTCGGGTGCCATTAAATTCGGGGCCACTGTGCGATTGGTTGATGAAGACACGGATGAAGAAAAGACCTGGCAGATTGTCGGCGAGAACGAGGCGAATATTGAACAGGGGTTGCTCAATATGAANAGNCCGATTGCCCGCGCCTTGATCGGCAAGGAAGAAGGCGACAGTGTCGAAGTCAAAACACCCGGCGGCGACCGGTCCTACGAAGTGCTCAGCATTCAATATATCTAANCGAAAGCGCACAATGGCCGATCCCAGTGACACCTCTCCCTCGGCGATACCGACCTTCGTGACAGCGCATGCAGATATTCCGAGGCCCTCAGTGGCTATTCCCGCGATAGTTCTNAGTGCAATTTGGGGTGCAATATCGCTTGCGGTGCTGTTCTTTGGNACCACCGTCACTGACCAACTTTCCGCNCTGGATGTTTTCATCGGTCTGTTTTTGGCCCTTCTACCAATCGGGTTGATCTGGATCGGCGCGGCTCTGCTGCACTTGCTGCATATGGTACAAGACGANGCGCGCAGAACCGAGACCGCCTTGATGACGCTTCGACAAGCCTATGCAGCGCTGCCAAAACAGCCNCNCACCGACAGCACGATCGCGCTTACAAGAAAACTAGATGAGGTCGTGCTTGCCCAACANATGCTGGAAACCGCCTTGGCAGAGATCAAATCCCTGCAGCAGAATATGCAGCCCCCCGCACCACAGGCAGCCGCCCCCAAGCGGCGTGATCAACCCGCACCAGCCGACCGAAAAACAGCCNCAGAGACTTCGCTGGATCAAGGCAATTTGGGCTTAGAGGCCGCCAGCCCAGAGGCCAAGGGATCCCCGGGACATAACGATTATATCCGCGCTTTGAATTTTCCTGAAAACAGCGAAGATAGCGAGGGGTTTGCCGCGCTTCAGCGCGTTCTCAAAGACCGTAATTCATCTCAGCTCGTACAATCCTCGCAGGATATACTGACACTGCTGAGCCAAGACGGTATCTATATGGACGACCTGCGTCCCGACATGGCCCGCCCTGAAGTATGGCGTCGCTTTGCCGCAGGCGAACGCGGTCGCACAATTGCCGCTTTGGGTGGTGTTCGCGACCGGGGAGCGCTGGCAAGAGCCACTTTGAGACTGAAACANGATTCAATTTTTAGAGATTCGGCACATCATTTTCTACGCTTGTTCGATAAGAACTTCCTGACATTTGAAAAGACCGCCAGTGATGTTGAAATAGCAGCCCTGTCAAACACAAGGACGGCCCGCGCATTCATGTTGCTGGGTCGAGTGGCCGGAACGTTTGATTGACCGGGCCAACAGCCTCCCAAACTGGCCCCTTGTCTGAAATTTACAGGGACGCCGTGGCGTTTTTGTTTGAGACTGGCAAGACATATTAGCTCACCACTCTTTTCAGGCNAAACANCTTCAACTCTGCCGAGCGCATTCGAGTACCATTTTAAAATGTCCAAAAAGAAAAAAGGGCGACACCCGAAGGTGCCGCCAGAGCATTGAATCAATCTGGGAGGAAAGATATTCAATAAAGGGCTCGGGAGGAGNTGAACCCCNTGCNNTTANAATTGCANATTATGCCGCGGCGCAGAAGTCTTTAATCTGCAATGCTGCTATGCAGCATATGCATAATTGCTTCCACCACCGTGTCACCGACACTTTGGTAAAATTAGTCGGTCAAAATGCAAACACTATAAANTTTGANGCAAAAGTGCTAAGAATTTACAGGTTCTTAGTAAAAGCTGTTTGCCAGTAAATTTGAATATCTAACGCACACGGAGGCGCCACTCACATGAANAACAGCGGGTCGACCCGTCCATCAGACCGGTCTAAAGCCAAAACAACAATAGCCACCCCACCCCGTAAAAATACCAACCTCTCCGATTCTACCCCGAATGATCCAGATAAAGAACAGCACGCAGAGGACCTGCATGACCACTATGAAGACCTGCTCCGCATGATGGGGCGGATCAGTCCAAAGAGCTGACGCATACGTCATTTTAGTAAAATTAGACCCCACATGGAGTGATGAAGCAGCGAACACGGCTCGATAGAGCCGCAATTAAGCTGCAAAAGCAACAGCTGACCCTATCGCGCACTGCCATCACAATTATCGCATCGAAAAGGATAAAATGGCGAAGGATCGCAGGCACCGATACTGTCTGGCTCTGTAAAGGCAACGCCAATGACACACATCCCCAGCGCCGGCAAAACTTCTTTTGATGTGTCATCCAAGCGACCACCACCTGAAGTCTTAAAATCGACAATATGGACCACTGCACTCATCCAGAGCAAGGCACGCGGACTACAACGTGCACCAGATTAAGGCCTTGCCTGATCCCAACAGATAACGAGGATTTTCAAATCAACCATACCAGCNGATAAAATCCTGCTTTCTGGCGTCATATCAAAAAAGGCGCGGGGAAGCGCATAATGTTACAAAAAACTCCACACCAAAAAAGAGCTGCTGAAGGGGACCAATGNAGAATCATCAGAGCAGAATACAGTCTCAGTCAGGCTGCGCTCAGCTAAACAATAATAGGTAACAGAGTAAATCTCACATGCCAAAACTGCCAAACGGCAGATAGCGCACCAAATCACCAGGGCGGATATGACGTGCCGCGCTGTCCAATTCGACCAGACCCTCAGCCCAGCTCAACCCGCTGATCCGCCCCGATCCCTCAGAGCCAAAGGCCTCTACTCGGCCATCGCGTACCCGCGCCCGCAGATATTCGTGGCGTCCCGGTCTCTTTTGCTTCTCAAAGCCTGCCGGCACTTCATAGCCCTGCGGATCAATCCAACCCTGACCGGACAACGCCGCCATCGCAGGACGCGCAAACACCAGCGCACANACCAACGCCGCCACTGGATTTCCCGGCAGACCAAACACTGGCACGCCCTGCCACATTGCAAGCGCCAATGGCCGGCCGGGTTTCAATGCAATCCGCCACATCTGCAGGGCACCGGAAGCCCGCAAAAGTGCCGAAACATGATCCTCGTCACCCGCAGACGCCCCACCAGAGGTCAATATCACATCGGCCTGCGCCGCGCCTTGATCAAATGCGGCACGCAACGCGTCGCGATCGTCGCCAACGCGGCCCAGATCCACTGGNTCAAACCCCCAACGCGTTGCCAATGATAACAACATCGGCCNATTGGCATCAAAAATCTGCCCGGGTCCGGGGTCTTGACCCGCCTCGAGCAACTCATCGCCGGTGGACAGAACCGCAACCCGCAACCGTTTGCGCACCGGTACCTGTGCACAGCCCACAGCGCTTAACAGGGCCAAATCTGCCGGTGTCAGCAAGCGCCCCGCCGGCAAGGCGACAGCGCCCTTCACGATATCTTCGCCAGCCTGCCGGGTATTGGCACCACGTTTTAACGGCCCGCGAAACGCAATATGCGTGGTACTTGCAGTGACGTCTTCGTCCAGTACCACCGTATCAACCCCGTCGGGCAGCGCAGCTCCAGTCAGCATCCGCACCGCATGGCCTGCAGGCACTTTTCCCGCAAAGGGCGCACCCGCCGCGGCGCGACCAGCCACCAGTGGTAAGACCTGCGTGCCTGCGCCCGTCGCGGCGTAATCAAAGCCATAGCCATCCACTGCCGTGTTGGCCTCAGGCGGGTTTGACCGCAGCGCAGATACCGGCGTGGCCAAAATGCGTCCCTGCGCCTGTGCAGACGGACAATTCACCGTAGCCTTCACCACCTGCATGCGATCACGCAACAGCGACAACGCAATCTCGACCGGCGTCCAGTCAACCCCCGCCGGCAACGCAAAACAGTCATTGCGCAACGGTGGGGGCTGTAACCTCAGGGCCGCCGCCTCAAGATCGGTTTCAAAACCCTGTCCGAGAATCCAGCCTTCTTCATCGGTCTCAACCGCCATCATCTGTCGTAATTTGTCGGGCACCACTTGCGACAGCGCCACTGCCAACAGGCGCACTTGATGGGCGTCGCGAATACCGCCGTCCGCTTGCGCCTGCCGCACTGCCCCCGAAATCATTGAAGGCCAAATCTCGGCCAGAACAACTGCGGCGTTGGATTTTTGAGAGNTCTCAAACGGCCACACCGCCAAGTCATCGGCAAAGCGCCGCCGCAACCGNGACAGCACCGGCAGACCCATAAGAACCTGCGAGCCTACGGCGCCCGCGCCAGCCAGCTGCCAACAGCTAAAACTGCCCGTAGCAAGGGTCTCAACCCTACGCTTTTCCGGAAANGGTGCGGCGCTATACTCTTTTTTGGTACGACCAAGACCGACAATATCACGGCCCAACGCATTGCCCCAAAACGGGCCTTTTCCCCCCAGCGACCGATTAATCTCAGCCGCAAGATCAAAGCGGTTGTTAGCAGTTTTCTCGTCCGTGATCCGAGCCTCCAGCCAATCCCACAGAGCCAGAGGATCGGCCTGCCCAATCAGCGCTTGGGCAAACCCGCGAGGATATGCAAAGGGAAAATCAAATCCGATCAGCAACCGCCGGCCCGCCGCCTGCTCTTGAGCGATCAGCGCCACCAGTGCTGTCTCGGCAACTGCGCGATTGCGTAAATACAGTGGTTTCTCGGTCTCTCCTTTGCGCACCACCCCCAACCAGATCGCGTCTTTGCGCGGCTTTGGACCCGTGTCGTTGCCCCCCGACCAATCGACCACTGCGATTGTGTCAAACTGGGTCACAAGCCAACCTCGCGCAAAACGAAATCCGCCAAGGCAATGGTGTCATCAAGGCCAAACACCGGCCGGTCAAGCGTCAGTGGCACATCGCTGGCAACCGCCCGAATGGTATCATCACCGGGCGCAATCAATGGCTGACCGGTGACAGCGCGATGCGCCTCAATCTTGGGGTGGCGATCGCGCTTGTACCCCTCGATTAATACCAGATCGACCGGCGACAACCGGGTGAGCAAATGCGCAAGTTCCGGCTCTTCGTGATCGCGCAGCTCCTGCATCAGAGCGATACGATTTTTCGACGCCAACAGCACCTCATGGGCGCCAGCAACGCGGTGCCTGTGGCTGTCTTTGCCCGGATGATCAACGTCAAAGCTGTGATGGGCATGCTTGATGGTCGACACCGACAAACCACGGCTGGTGATCTCGGCTACCAATCGTTCCATCAGACCCGTTTTGCCAGCATTTTTCCAACCTGTAACACCGTAAATTTTCATGGAATATCCTTTAAAAGACTGGCAGCCTTCACCAGATCTTCGGGGGTGTTGACGTTGAAAAACGGATCAAGCCCACAGTCCGAGAACAGCGCCTCACGCCCATTGTGGCGCTGTGTCCACATCACCACCTTACGCAGACCGTCGCCCAGCGCGGCCCGCAAATCTTCGCGCAGTGCCACTGGCCAAAGGCCAAAAGTCGGGTGACGCACCTGACCGCGCGCGGCGTCGGGTGTCGCGGCCAAAACCAGTGGGTGCTCCATTCCAGCAGAGGCCTCTATGAGGCGCGTCACCAAATCTGTTGGGAAAAACGGCGTGTCTGCAGCGGCGGTAACGATGTGGTCTGCACCTTGGTCCGCAGCCCAATCAAGCCCCGCCAGAACCCCCGCAAGCGGGCCGGGGTAATCGGCGATACTGTCGGCAATCACCGGCAAATCAAGATCGGCAAACCGCGCAGGGTCGCCATTAGCATTCAGCACCATCCTTGCCACCTGAGGTTCAAGGCGCCCGCTGACCCACGACAACAAGCTTCGATCTTGCAGCTTCAACAGCCCCTTATCGCCGCCNCCCATGCGCCGTGCCAATCCACCGGCAAGGATAACTCCCAGCGGCGCGGTCATGCGCGACCTCCCTTGCGCCGCGACCGTTGGCTTTCCTCACCCACCAAGGCCGGGTCTGCGTCGCGCAGCAACCGTTCATCCCCAGACAGGCACACGAACCGCTTACCGCGCATACGACCGATCAACGTCAAGCCAACTTGTTGGGCAATCTCAACCCCCCATGCAGTAAANCCCGACCGCGACGCCAGCACTGGGATACCCATCATCGCTGTTTTGATCACCATCTCCGAAGTCAAACGTCCGGTGGTGTAAAGAATTTTGTCGGCAGCGGAAACCTGTTCACTCACCATCCAGCCGGCAATTTTGTCGACCGCATTGTGGCGTCCGACATCCTCCATATAGACCAACGGCCGGTCCGCGCAACACAGCACCGTGCCATGGATCGCACCAACATCCAGATACAGGCTGGGCGTTCGGTTGATTTTAGCGGCCAGCGCGTACAACCATGACGTTTTAACTAAGCTGGCCGGCAGATGCACCTCTTCCAGCCCCTCCATCATATCGCCAAACACCGTCCCCACGGCACAGCCGCTGGTGCGGGTTTTCTTTTTCAACTTGTCTTCATAACTGGTTTGTGTGGCGGTCCGCACCACCACAGTTTCGAGCTCTTCGTCATAAGATACGCCGGTGACATCCGCATCATCTTGCAACATGCCTTGATTGCGCAAAAACCCCAGCGCCAGATATTCGGGATAATCCCCGATCGTCATCGCCGTGACAATTTCCTGCGCGTTAAGAAAAATCGTCAATGGGCGTTCTTCGACCACTGACATCGCTCTTTCGTTGCCATCTTGATCAATACCGTCCACCGCCCGACTCAACCCGCGGCGGGACAGATCTGGTGCGATCAGGTACTCGCTCTGGTCATCTTGGGTTGCCACCGAAATTATCCTCTCATGCGCTGCATTGGCAGCTTAGGATGAAACCAAAGCGCCCCAGAGTGCAACCATGAATCTCGAAAGCGGTGATTGTGCTGCGAATGTNCAGCACCGGACGCAGGAGCTGCTCCAGCGCTTGTCCCTCACCACAGCGGATAGAACTGTTTAAGGGATATAGGNCCGTAANGCCAAAGTCTTATCGGCCTCGTCATATTCATGCAAGGTGACTTCTGTCACCCCCTCAAGCCGACCAAATGCGTTTTTCAACTGGTTCGGAAACCAAACAACCGGCAGATGGTCAAACCCGGGCAGCGACGCCAAAATTTGCGATGTCCGCAAACTGCATTGCGCCGCGTAGACCGCACCATGCGCAAGAGCCTTTTGCAAAGCGAGTTCCGCCACGTCAGGCGGCACCTCAAGCGTCTGGATCACAACGTGATGGGTTTTGCGCGCATGGGCACGCACATAGAAATCCTCGATGGCCGGTGTCACCCCAAACAGCACATCGTCTTTTTCCGGCAAACGCGCATGTCGCACCGTCCCAGCCGGGTCAAAAATAACCCGCTGCGAGGCATTAATCATCAGGCTGGTATGCGCCCCAGTGCCCGAGCCGTTGTTGATCATGGTGATCAAGCTCAACGACGCTGGGCCAGTATGACGATAGGCAGCGGTTGTAACCGCCGCATCAGACATTTTAGAAACATTTTGGCTGCAGCCTGCCAGAACAATCTGCAAAAAAATAACAAATAAAATGGGACGCAAAATCGTACCTTAAAACAGGCTTGGTATTATCCGTTGACGATCGCAATAAAAATTAGCAACCCAATCGACACAATCGAGACGCGGATCATTGCCTTAAGCATGCCGTCAAAAGTTTTCTGTTGAACCTCAATGTTCATTTCGCCGTGCTTGTGTTCAGTCATAGTANGGTGCCTTTTTCATATCGCGNTCNACNTGTAGCGCATTTTTCAACCCCTGTCACCCGGACATCAACGCACAGGCGCCCCAAATAAAATAAACTGCTCGAACTCGCCATGTTTCGACATCCGGTTGAGCGAAATTTCATCCCAGCCGCCCGTACACATAGGCTCCATCATCGCGGAGGTCACGGCTGAGGTGGCCCTGTTGATACAGGTGGCTCAGATGCGCATATGATTCGACCAGAGCCAGACCATATTCTCCATCACCGATCTTGCGCTTGAACAGCGCCATAAAACACTCGGTGGCAGTTTTTGGCTGATCCAGCGCAGCACTCAAACGGGCCAATGCGCCGTGGTGATTGTCGATCAACTGGCGCATTCTTAATGGCAAACCGGTAAAAGGCATTTTATGGCCACCCAAAACCACATGCGCCTCATTGGCCAAGCCGGCCAACCGGTTGCAGGCCTCGAGCCAATCACCAACCGGGTCGGCATCGGGCTCTGTGGCATAGACGCCTATATTGGGGCTGATCGAAGACAGAACCTGATCACCCGCCAGAACCAAATCGTCACTTTGACTCCACAGAGTGGCATGCTCGGGGGCATGACCATTGCCAATGTGTACAACCCAGTCGCGGCCTGCCAGATGTAGCACATCATCTTGCTTGATACGTTGAAACCCCAGCGGAATAGGCCAGACCACATCGGCAAAATTAAACGGGCGTTCTGCAGCGCGTTTGGCAAAAATTGCAGGGTCCATACCGGCACGACGCCAAAAGCGCAGAGTTTCCGGCGCCGGGCACGGCTGGACATCCAAACACAACATACGCGCCATCAACCAAGCGGTACGCGTGGCCATCAATGTCGCCCCTGTGCGGGCTTGCAACCACCCCGCCAACCCCACATGATCAGGATGATGATGGGTGATCAGCACCCGCCGAACAGGACGCCCTGCCAAAGGCCCCACCAACAGCTTTTCCCAGATCGCACGGCAGCGTTTGCTGTTGAACCCGGTATCGACAATCGTCCAGCCATCCTCATCGGCCAGCGCATAGATATTGACGTGATCCAGCACCATCGGCAATGGCATGCGAAACCATAAAACGCCGTCGGCAACTTCGATCGCCGCACCCTCTGTTGGCGGGTCTGCCCACGGATAGCGCAGGCCATTTTTATCCGTGCTCATCAGGCGGCAAACCCATCTGCACTCAGCGAATAAAGATCTTCGGCACCGGCGCGAGCATGGATCAACAGCCCCGTATGCTCGGGCAACAGACGCAGGATGTAGAAACGCGCCAGCGCCATTCTGGTACCCGATGTCGGTTCAGCCGCCGCAGCCCTCAGATGATAATAGCCCCCCAAGACCCGGGCGAATGCCTTGAGATAAGGCACAGCGCCGGCAAACCGGTCATTCAGGTCACTTTGACCAACCAACCATTCAGTGGTTTCGCGGAGCGTTTCCGTGGCCTGCCAAACCGGACCTGCCAGATCGGGGATCTGTTCTCTTGTTGCCTCAGCAAAGGCTTCGATATCATCCAGCAACCGTCCCGCAGCCTCGCCGCCATCCATCAGTTTGCGCGCCACCAGATCCATAGCCTGAATGCCGTTGGTCCCCTCATAGATCGCGGTCACCCGCACATCGCGGCTGTATTGCGCCGCGCCTGTCTCTTCGATAAAGCCCATGCCACCGTGTAATTGCACACCTGCTTCGGCGACAGCTATGCCGGTATCCGTGCCAAAGGCCTTAGCAATCGGTGTTAAAAATGCCGCCCGCGCCGACCAGCGCGGATCACCTGTTGCGGTGCTCATATCAATCGCTGCCCCGCAGTCGAGCGCAATGGCACGTGCGGCAAAGATCTCGGCCTTCATCGTCATCAGCATACGACGCACATCGGCATGATCGAGAATAGTGCCTGTGCTGTGCCCAATCAGCGCCTTGCCCTGTTTACGCTCGGAAGCAAACCGCAGCGCGTGCTGATAGGCGCCTTCGGCCACGCCTATTCCCTGCCCGCCAACACCAAGTCTGGCGTTGTTCATCATGGTGAACATCGCTTTCATACCGGCATGTTCCCCCCCAACAAGCCACCCCGTCGCCCCCTCGTATTGCATCACGCAGGTCGGGCTGCCATGAAGACCCATCTTGTGCTCCAGTCCCACCACTTTCAGCCGGTTCGCCACACCAGGGTTGCCCGCCGCATCTGGCAGAAATTTCGGCACCAGAAACAGGCTGATGCCCTTGGTACCCGGCACGCCATCGGGCAGACGCGCCAGCACCAGATGGCAGATATTTTCGACCACATCGCTGTCGCCCCAGCTGATATAAATTTTCTGGCCTGTGATGGCATAGCTTCCGTCACCATTCGGCTCAGCCTTCGAACTCAGGGCACCCACATCGCTGCCGGCTTGCGGTTCGGTCAGGTTCATCGTGCCACACCATGCGCCACTGATCAGCTTGGGCAGGTACAGTCGCTTAATGTCATCGCTGGCATGATGCTCGAGCGCCTCGATCTGGCCTTGCGTCATCAAAGGGCACAGTTGCAGCGACAGACACGCGGCGCTCATCATTTCATTCACCGCCGTGGTCACGGCCATCGGCAACCCCATCCCGCCGTATTCGGGGCTGGCCGCAATGGATACCCAACCGCCCTCGGCAATGGCACGGTAGCCGTCTACATAGCCCGGCGAACAGCGTACCACCCCATTTTCCAAAACCGCCGGATGCTCATCACCGGCCCGCTGCAACGGTGCCATCACCTCTTCACACATCCGTCCGGCTTCGGTCAGGATCGCTGCTGTCACATCCCGCGTTGCCTCACCAAAGCGTTCAGTGGCGGAAACTTGGTCTAGACCAACCACATGATCGAACAAAAACTGATACTCAGTGACGGGTGCGCGGTAACTCATAAGAGGCTCCTTAACGAGACAACCCTGATACAGGAAAAGTCCTGATCCTAATACGGAGTGTGATCCGAGCCAGGACAGGGGCTTGGCAGGGTGATGTGGCGTCTGTATGACATAGCGGCACCGCGACGCCTAGGCAAACCGGTAACCGCTTTACAGATAACGCTGCGTCATCGGAGAGACATTATGCAAACGGCACAACTGCCCGCCACCCCGCAAGGATTGGCAGCCGCAAGCAAGGTCTTGGCCCAAGGCGGGTTGGTCGCCTTTCCGACCGAAACCGTCTACGGTCTGGGGGCAGATGCCCGCAATGATCACGCTGTGGCGCGTATTTTTGCCGCCAAGGGACGGCCCAGCTTTAACCCACTGATTGTGCATGTCAGCTCAATCAGTGCCGCAAAATCACTGGTTATGTGGACAGCGGTCGCCACAAAGTTAGCAACGCAATTCTGGCCGGGACCAATGACGTTGGTCTTGCCCCTTAAGCCAGACAGCGGCTTATCACCTCTGGTCACAGCAAACCTTCCAAGCCTCGCAATCCGCGTGCCCGCCAACCCGCTTGCGCAGGACCTGCTAAGACAATTTGACGGACCGGTTGCCGCCCCCTCGGCCAACCCCTCAGGCCGGATAAGCCCCACAACCGCGCGCCACGTGATACGCGGTCTAAATGGGCAGATTGACGCAGTGATCGACGGCGGCAACTGCGCGGTCGGGTTGGAATCAACCATCATCGGACTTGGGGAAACCCCAACCGTACTGCGCCCCGGCGGTCTTGCCAGTGACGCGATCGAGGCCTGCCTGGGACAAAGACTGACGCATCATCAAAGCAGCGACCCACTGAATGCGCCTGGGCAAATGAGATCNCATTACGCCCCCACAGCGCGGTTGCGCCTGAACGCCAAANCCGCACGATCCGGCGAAGTTTTACTGGGTTTTGGGGCTGTAANCGCCGACATGAACCTATCGCCTGATGGTGATCTCGTCGAGGCTGCGGCAAATTTATTTGGCCACTTGCATACGCTTGATACAGCGACACCGGCACGCATTGCCGTCAGCCCGATACCCAATACGGGTTTGGGATTGGCAATAAACGACCGCTTGCAACGCGCCGCGGCACCAAGACCTGAAAGCNACGTTGCGCNCTAACACNTCTACCGGCCGCAAGTAGGGTCACGCCCGCCCAGCCGTGGCCGACAGCGCCAGAGCATCCACCCCCATACGCCTCAGNGAATCCGGCCATATCTCATCGGCGGGGTTTTCAAAAATAAGCGCATGGCTGGCTTCGCCGGTCAACCAGCCGTTCTGACTGATCTCTTGCTCAAGTTGACCCGGTCCCCAACCGGCATACCCCAAGACCATCATNGCCGAGGCCGGGCCGTTTCCAACCGCTATGTCTTCTAAAATATCCTGCGTTGCGGTCATTGCAAAAGCCGGGCTGACCTCAAGCGTTGAAATATCCGAGATATAATCACGCGAATGCAGCACAAAGCCCCTGCCNTGTTCAACCGGACCGCCAAAGTAAACCGGCATATCCGGCGTTTTATCGCTGGTCTCAATCGACATTTGCTCGAGTAAATCGCCAAAGCGCAGACCACGGTTGGGTTTATTGACGATCAACCCCATGGCACCCTTNTCAGAATGCGAGCACATATACACCACGCTCCGGTCAAACCGAGGATCACCCATTCCGGGCATCGCAATTAAAACTTGGCCGGTAAAATCAACCGTCGTTTCGGGCGATTGCATTTTTCACACCTTTTGACTTGCTGTATCGTGATAATGACGCGCGACGCAGCGCGACGCAAGCCCGTGTGTACCACACACCGTAAGATCGGCAGATCGACAGAATGTGATTTGGCTTTTGCGACAAAATCGTCGCATATGACCGCATGACCCTAAAAAAACTCTCCCTCGGCCTGTTGATTTGCCTCATGCCCCTTGGCACCGCATTGGCGCAAAATGCCAAAGACATTATCTCGGTCCGCGTCCTGACCGGCGCAAGGATCACAGCCGAGCAACATATATCGGCGCTGCACCTNNAGCTAAAACCCGGCTGGAAAACCTATTGGCGCGCTCCGGGAGAGGCCGGNATTCCACCCGGGTTTAATTGGGAAGGATCGAAAAACATCCGNACAGTGGATGTTCTTTGGCCGCGNCCAATAGTGTTCNATCAATACGGGATGCGCTCAATCGGATATAAAAACGAGGTTATTCTGCCTCTCGCTATCCAGCCCCGCATGTCTGGTCGAAAGATCCATNTAAAGGGCCAGATCAGTTTGGGTGTCTGTCAAGATATCTGTATNCCCCATACCATCAAGTTTAACACCACCCTGCCAGCAGANCAAAACATGCTGGGCACAAAGATAAAAACCGCCCTGCGCCAACAGCCAAAAACCGCTCTGGCGGCTGGACTGCGGGCACGTCGCTGCTCGTTCTCGCCGGCGCCAAACGGACTGATGCTTAAGGTCACCCTCGACATGCCCTCGACAGGCACACCTGAACACGTCGTGATAGAGACCAGCAATCCATTGATCTGGGCAGATCCGCCGACAGTTTCACGGACAGGCAAAATCCTTTCGCTGCAAACCCTGCTCACCCATAGCGCCGGACAGCCCTTTGCTCTGACACGCAACAGCATCAGGATAACCNTTCTGGGCAGTGATCATGCCGTGGACATCAATGGCTGCACCGAAGGTTAGCCCCGCGAGATACGCGAACGCCGCAATGCCATAAACAAACCCGAAAGCNCGTAAGTAACCAGCAGACCAACAACCAGACCNATNATGAAAATTAACAGGGCCAAAGGTTTGACTGGCCACTGCTCCAACCCCGGCACTGCCACCAGCAGCTGGCCATAGGCAACGGTCCANCCCAGGGTCGCCATCAGCCATNCCAACACCGTCANCCCAAGCAGNAAAAAGCCAAAGCGCACCGCCACCAGCCGGAAAGAAAAGGCTTTTGACAGCGCTGTAAACTGTCGACCGATATCATTTTGTGCCGCAATTAGAGACGGTACAACCAGCAGCACCAGCACCATGCCAAAACCCAGCCCATAGACCAGCGTGATCACAGTAGGCTTTAGAAATTGCGCCTGTTGCGAGGTTTCATGCAAAAGCGGCAGTAGCCCCAAGACTGTCGTCAACGTGGTCAGCATAACGGGGCGAAGGCGATCTGCCGTNCCGTCAATAATNGAAGGCACCAGTCCGCGGGTGCGGGCGTGTTCGTCGATCGTNGTCACNAATACGATAGAATCATTGATGATAATTCCGGTCATGCCAAGCAAGCCAACCACACTGAACATCGACAGTGGAACATCCCAAACATAGTGGCCATAGATCGTGCCNACCAAACCGAAGGGGATCACCGACATGACCACCAANGGCCTCGTCCAACTGGCAAACACCCAAGCCAGAACCAGATAAATCCCTGTCAGGCACAGGATTAACCCGGCACGGGCATCGCTGAGGAAACTGTTCTCTTGCTCAGACAGACCTGAAAGCTGCCATTCAACCTGACGCTCAGCGGCGATTTTNGGCAGAATCTCCGCCTGCAGCGCGGTTTCAATCTCGGCGGCACGCGCCGGATCATCCTCAGATATATCCCCGGTGACCGAAATCAGCCGAATGCCNTTTTCGCGGCGCACGGTGGAAAATCCGGTGCGCTGTTGTACGCTGACNATATCAGCCAGCGGCACATAGGCCGCAGCCGGAGTGCGCAACTGCATTCGCTCGAGAAAATCGGCCGTCAGTTCGCCCTCGGGCAGTTCGACCCGGATCGTCGCACTGCGCGGCCCGTCGGGNTAACTNGCCGCCTCAATCCCATTCAATCGGTGGCGCAGTACCCGCCCCAGACCGTCAATGGTAAAGCCCAGCGCTTGCCCCTGCGGGGTCAGCTCAAGGATCAGTTCCTGCTTGTCGTAGGCCAGATTATCTTCGACCGCTGAGACCTCTGAATATTGTGCAAGCGCCGTTTTTAGATCTTCGGCCGCGGCTTTCAGTACCTCGGCAGAGGCGCCAAAAAACTGCACATCCAGCGCATCTCCTCCCGGACCCGACCGCCAGCCCCGAAAGGAGACTGTCTCAAGCAGTGGATGCCTGCGCACCACGTCTTGCAACTCACCCACAAACGCAAAACTGGAATAGGGGCGCAGATCGGCATCAATCAACTCGATCGATATGCCCCCCAAGTGATCGGGGTCCTTGGTATCACTACCAGCAAGACCGCGACCGGCAGTACCACCNATCTCAGAAATGACAAATTCAATNGGATTGCGACCGTAGCGNTTTTCATAATCGGCGGCTAATTCCGTCGTGGCGCGCTGCATTTCGCGCATCATCGCCAGCGTATCCTCACGCGTCGCACCTTGAACCATCGCAAAGTTTCCGGTCACCGACGAGCGTTCAGGCGCGTTAAAGAACCGCCATTTGACATCGCCGCGCACGAACAGCGCGATCTGACTGGCCAGCACCGCCACCACCAGCGCCAGCACCACATAGCGCGCGCCAACGACCCAAGACATAAACCGGCGAAACAACCTGTCACGCACCCAGACAAACCCCAGATTGACTTGCCGGCTGGGATAATCATACCAATGATCCTTGACGCTGTGGGCCACCGCATGCGCCATATGATTGGGCAGGATCAGAAAACACTCAACGAGCGAGGCCGCAAGCACCGCAATAACCGTCAGCGGGATATCGGCAATCAAATCGCCAAACCGCCCCCCAATCGCCGTCAGACCAAAAAATGCAATAATCGTCGTCAGCGTTGCCGCAAAAACCGGTAGCGCCATCCGGCGGGCGGCATTTTCGGCCGCCTCGATCGGGCCCTCNCCACGACGGGCACGCCAATCAGCATGTTCACCCACCACAATTGCATCATCGACCACGATGCCCAACGTGATAATCAACGCAAACAGCGACACCATATTGATCGTAATGCCCGACAGATACATCAGTGAAATCGCTGCCATCATTGCGGTCGGGATACCGGCTGCGACCCAAAATGCCGTGCGAGCGTTTAAAAACAAGAACAACAACCCCACCACCAGCGCCAAACCGGTTAANCCGTTCTCTAACAGAATATTGAGCCGGCCAGAGATCGCTGCCGCCCGTGTTCGGATTAAAGTCACCTCAACCGCTGCAGGCAGCGTCAATTGCAGGTCTTTTGCAACCCGCTCGACCACGCGCTGAATGCCAATGGCATCCCCCCGATCAGAGCGGTCTATGCGCACCGACATCGCCGGCTGTTCTCCAACAAAATAACTGCGCTTACGGTCAATCCCATCAACAGCTACCCGGGCGACATCCCCCACTGTCAGACTGGATCCGTCAGGATTAGACCGCAGCACAATGGCGCGTATCTGCGCCGCCGAACGCTTGGCAACTCCGGTTCTAACCCGGGTATTTGAGCCCGTGACATCGCCGGCCGGATCGACGTCAACCTCTTCTGCAATTGCCTGCGCAATCTGCTGCATCGAGATTTTATAGGCCCGCAAGTTGGCGCTGGGCACTTCGATTACCGTCTCCGGGGCGGCCAGCCCACGAATCGTGCTCCGGGTGGCCCCCGCGTTGTAAAGTCGCGTGACCAATTCGTCGGTAAAGCGTCCAAGCTGTTCGATCCCTACCGGCCCGCTGATCACCACATCGGTCACCCGATCACGCCAAACCGCACGGCGCACAATCGGTGTTTCAGCCTCGTCCGGCAGAGTCGTCACCGTCTCGATGGCGGTTTGCACATCATCTGTGGCCCGCGCCATATCCCAGTTTGGTTCGAACTCCAGTTTGACCCGTGCCGAGCCTTCACGCGACGTGCTTTCAGTGCTTTCCACGCCCTCGACCGCCAACAAAACAGGCTCCAACACCTGTATAATTGCACGATCAACATCTTCAGCCCCTGCGCCGTCCCAGACCACATAAACCGACACCGATTCCAGAACCACATCAGGGAAAAACTGCGCCCTCATGCGGGGTAAGGCCATCAAACCCGCAACAATCAGCACCACTAGCAGTAAATTGGCCAGCGTTTTATGACGGATGAAATACGACAGCACCCCGTTGGCACCAGAAGAAAGGTCGCGCATCGCTACCCCCCCATCCTGCTTTCAATCCGCTCGACCATCCGAGCGGGAACTTTGGGTTTCTCAAGCTGGCNGAGAATGCGCTGTTTGGCCGCCGCCGGCATGCGTTTATTCGCGGTCACAAACGCCACCAGCTTGGCCTTGCGCTCGGCAGTGAGTTCCACCATATCCGGCGCTTTGGGCGCCTTATCNTCGGTCGCGCGCAGCGGCCGTACTTTGATCCCCACACCCAAGAGAGGCGATCGTTGTGCCACAATTTCAGCCCCAAGCAGATCAGGCGCCCGAACCAGAACGTCATCGCCCTGACGGCGTAACAATTGTACGGGCCGCACCTGCAAGCGGTCCTCTTCGCCTAAAATCAGAACCTCTCCGGCCGCATCCAGTGCCGAAGACGGCAAGCGGATCACATAGTTCAGGGGTGGCTCGGTGACCTCAACAGTGACAAAATCGCCCGGCTTCAAACCNACAGGCTGATCAATTCGCGCAAAAATNAGCCTTCCGGTCTGGCCATCGCCGACAGCAGCACTGTCGCGGGTCAACTGCCCAGATGATACCAGATCAGTGCCAAACACAGTCAGCGTCACCTTAACTGGGGCCTGGCGCAGCACACCGCTGTCATCCAANAGGCGCGCGTATTGNGCCGTTGAGATCCGAAAAGCCACTTCCAGCGCCGCCGGATCGATTAACTGCGCCAGACGTTCGTTAACCGATACCAATCCGCCCTCTACTATATTAACGGCACTCAGCATGCCGTCAAAGCCCGCAACNATACTGGTGTCGGCCAGCCTACGCTTGGCCTCGTCGCGTGAAATCTGCGCTCGTGCAAGACGGGTTGCGGCCTGATCAACCCGGGCTTCTGCCCGCGCAAGACCTTGCCGTTTTGCCAGCACCGACTGACGGGCCGTAGAGGCGGCCAGCTCCGCCGTTTCAACCGCAGCNACCGTGCCTACACCGCGCGCCCGCAAATCGCTCTGCCGCTGCAGCACCCTGCTGCGTAAAGCAACCTGTTCGCGTGCCGCGACTACCTCGTCTTGAGCCAAAAGAACTGCCGCTACCGCTTCGCGCTGTTCAGCTTCNGCATCCATGAGATCGGTTTCAATCCGGGCCAGAGCATCTTGAGTATTTGCAGGATCAATCAGTGCTAGCACTTGCCCTTGTGTAACCTGCCCACCTTCGACAAAGTTGTCCGTAAGCTCGACGACTTGCCCCGAAAGCGCCGCGCGTATTTCCAATGTCCGGCGACTTTTGACATCACCAAATGCCGTCAAAACCGGGCGTACAGTTGCTGGATCCGCAGTGATGACATTCACCGCAAAGACCCGTTCGCGGCTCTGTGAGGGGCGCTCGGCGCGCGCGGCCTTTTCGTCCAGCGCGGTTTTTATCAAATCGCCCGCATAGAATAAAACAGCAACCGCCGCTGAAAATAGAAACAGACCGGTCAGGCTTTGCCTTAAAAATCGCATTGATATAACATCCTCATGCGCCGTNGCTTCGGCTGAACCGATACATAGTGCCCACAAGCTGCCCGCCAAGGCGTCGCACCTGCAAGTGTTTAGTCATTCAACGACCCGTTGGTCTATTTCCGTCGCAGGTGTTCGTCCAAGCGCGGCATTATTTCAACAAAATTGCACGGTTTATGCCGAAAATCGAGCTGTTTGACAAGAATTTCATCCCAAGCATCCCGACAGGCACCAGGACTGCCGGGCAGTGCAAATAAATAAGTCCCGCCAGCCACACCAGCGGTTGCCCGGCTCTGTACAGCAGAGGTGCCAATTTTCTGCATGCTAATCATGGTAAAAACGGTCCCAAATGCATCGATTTGTTTTTCATAAACGTCGCGGTGCGCCTCGACAGTCACATCACGGCCAGTCAACCCAGTGCCNCCGGTGCTGATAATGACATCAATTTCTGGGTCTGCGACCCATGCACGCAATTGATCTGCAATCAGCACCCTGTCATCTGCAATGAGCGCGCGCGCGGCCAAATGATGCCCCGCTCCTGTCAGACGGTCGACCAGTGTTTGGCCTGATTTATCTTCGTCAAGACGCCGTGTATCCGACGTGGTGAGCACAGCAATGCGCACCGCGATAAACGCTANATTTTCATCGATCCGAGACATCACCCCTCCAAATGCGCGCGCAACGCAAGCAAATCAGCCCAAGCCTCTCGCTTGGCCTCGGGCGAACGCAACACCATACCCGGCGCCATCATCGGCAGTGCCGGCCGGCCCCAAGCCGTGGTCCAGGTGCCACGCAGCCGGGCAATACCCCGCACACCCAGCGCAGCCTGACAACTCAAATTACCCATCAAAACGATCACATCCGGTGCGGCCAACGCCACATGGCGCGCCATGAATGGCACCATCATCGCCATATCTTCAGACTGAAAATCACGATTTTGCGGCGGACGCCACGGCAGCACAGTGACCATATAAACGCCACGCTCCACCTCTGAGGCAGCCCGGTCAAGATTTATCGCCGCCAGCATCTTATCAAGAAATTGCCCCTCATGGCCCACAAAAGGACGCCCAGCACGATCTTCGTCGCGTCCGGGGGCCTCGCCAATCACCATCACCCGCGCCTTTGGATTACCATCCGAAAAAACCAAATTGCGCGCGCCTTGTTTCAATGCACAGTGGCCGTAGCCNGCCAATGCCTCACGCAGCGCGGGNAATGTCTGCGCCGCNNCGGCAACCTCAACAGCCACTGCAACAGGGTCCGGATCGCCCGGCGGCCGCGCAACGGGCCCACCCGCCGGGTGGGTGCCGGACTTGGCACCCGATGTCGCGGGCAGCTTGTCCTCAGCCGGATTCACTAGCTTGGACGCCAAGGCATAGCGATCCACCGGCTGGTCCAAGATTGTCTCNGTCACACCCAGTTCTATCTGCCACTCTAACAGCGCCCGCGCGCCATGCCAGTCTATTGCCGATTCCATGGAGTAAACACTAACGCGCTTTATTGGAATCGAAAAGACGCCAAAAGGCAGCGCGGCATCTTGCCCAAAGCCCCAGCGGTTTCTATAAGCAGCCAAATCACATGGAGCCTGCCGATGAGTTTCACCGACAAGCATTTGCTGGGAATTGAGCCCCTCAGGCCTGAGGCAATTACTGAAATNCTTGATCTTGCAGACAAATATGTNGCGCTGAACCGCGGAACGCTTAAACATTCCGATGTTCTNGCAGGCCTAACCCAGATCAATATGTTTTTTGAAAACTCAACCCGGACTCAGGCCAGCTTTGAATTGGCAGGCAAACGCCTTGGGGCCGATGTGATGAATATGGCCATGCAGGCCAGCTCGATCAAAAAAGGCGAAACGCTGATTGATACCGCGCTGACCTTAAATGCGATGCACCCTGATATTTTAGTGGTACGTCACCCACACTCAGGCGCGGTGGACCTGTTGGCACAAAAGGTCAATTGCACGGTGCTCAATGCCGGTGACGGCCAGCATGAGCACCCGACACAGGCTCTGCTAGACGGGCTCACAATTCGGCGTGCCAAAGGCCGATTGCACCGGTTGAACATCGCAATATGCGGCGATATCGCCCACAGCCGTGTGGCGCGTTCGAATATTATCCTACTGGGTAAGATGGAAAACCGAATTCGCCTGATCGGGCCCCCAACCCTGATGCCCGCCGGTATCGCCGAACTGGGCTGCGAGGTTTATCAAGATATGCGTGAGGGGTTGCATGATGTGGACGTGGTGATGATGTTACGTTTGCAGAAAGAACGCATGGATGGCGGTTTTATACCCTCAGAGCGGGAGTATTATCATCGCTACGGTTTGAATGCGGAAAAACTGCAGTATGCCAAGAGTAATGCCATCGTGATGCATCCCGGACCGATGAACCGNGGCGTGGAAATCGACGGCGAAATAGCCGATGACATCAACCGCTCGGTCATACAGGAACAGGTGGAAATGGGGGTTGCAGTGCGTATGGCGGCGATGGACCTACTGGCGCGCAATCTACGCGGCGGCCCTACCCCCGGCGAGGTGACAGTATGACCAAGCGACTGCTGCACAACGCCCAAGTGATCGATCCTGAGGCANGGACCGTCAGCCGCGGCGACATTCGGATCGAAAACGGCATGATCACCCAAGTCAGCCAGTCGCCTTTGAGCGCAAACCCCAATGANCACGCTGTGGATTGTCACGGCAAATACCTTGCACCAGGCATTATCGACATTGGTGTCAAGGTTTGCGAACCGGGCGAGCGGCACAAGGAATCTTTCAAATCCGCGGGCCTGGCCGCTGCCGCAGGCGGCATCACCACGATGGTCACCCGCCCCGACACCACCCCAGCGATCGACAGCCCCGAAACACTTGAATTNATCGCCCGTCGCGCCAACCAAGCAACGCCNGTCAATGTGATGCCAATGGCCGCGCTGACCAAGGGCCGCAACGGGCGGGAAATGAGCGAAATCGGCTTTTTAATCGATGCCGGCGCGATCGCCTTTACCGATTGCGATCACGTGGTGAGCAACCCCAAGGTATTCGCNCGCGCCCTGAGCTATGCGTGCGCTTTGGGCGCTCTTGTTATCGCCCACCCGCAGGAACCAACGCTGTCAAAAGGCGCTGCGGCAACCTCGGGAAAATTTGCCTCGCTGCGCGGACTGCCCGCGGTCTCGGCAATGGCAGAACGCATGGGGCTGGACCGGGATATAGCGCTGATTGAAATGACCGGCGCACGCTATCATGCCGATCAAATCACCACGGCCCGTGCCCTGCCAGCGCTGGAGCGCGCAAAGGCCAACGGTCTCGACATCACNGCCGGCACTTCTATTCATCANCTCACGCTAAACGAGCTGGACGTCGCCGATTACCGCACCTTTTTCAAGGTCAAGCCACCCCTGCGCTCTGAAGAAGACCGCAAAGCGGTGGTCGCGGCGGTGCGAACCGGGTTGATCGACATAATAAGCTCGATGCACACCCCGCAGGACGAAGAAAGCAAGCGCCTGCCGTTCGAAGAAGCCGCCTCAGGCGCGGTGGCGCTGGAGACCTTATTGCCTGCCGCACTGCGGCTGTTCCACGCCGGAGATCTTGAGCTGCCACAACTGTTCCGCGCCCTNTCTTTTAACCCCGCCAAAAGGCTGGGTCTGCCCGCNGGACGCATNACNCCCGGGGCTCCAGCCGATTTATTACTGTTTGATGCCCATGCACCGTTTGTTCTGAACCGATTTACCCTCTTGTCGAAATCAAAAAATACGCCGTTTGACGAGGCAAGGATGCAAGGGCGCGTTCTGGCAACCTTTGTTGCAGGTGAACCTGTCTATGAGGCTTCCATATGACCCCAATCGAAACACCCATCCTGATCCTCATCCTTTGGGCTATTGTGGGGTATACAATGGGGTCTGTACCCTTTGGTATCGTGCTCTCGCGCCTCATGGGNCTGGGCGATTTGCGCAAACTGGGGTCAGGCAATATCGGCGCCACCAATGTGCTGCGCACCGGCAATAAGACTGCCGCAGCACTGACGGTTGTTCTAGACGCGGGCAAGGGCACCGCCGCGGTGCTGCTGGCGAGCNCCATGAGCGGGGAGGACGCCGCACAATTGGCCGGATTAGCGGCNCTGATCGGGCATTGCTTTACGATCTTTCTTAAATTCAAAGGCGGCAAGGGGACGGCGACCTTTCTAGGTGTAATGCTGGGGCTGTCTTTTCCACTGGGGCTGGCGTGTTGCGCAAGCTGGTTGGCCACCGCCTATTTTCTACGAATTTCATCACTGTCTGCGCTGGTGGCGGCCGCCTCATCACTGCTATGGGCGCTAATATTTGGCCAAGCGCAGATGGTAGGCCTTTGCGCTGTNCTGGCGTTNTTGGTGTTCGAACGCCACCGAGCCAACATCTTTCGCCTAAAAGCNGGAACCGAACCAAAAATCGGTCAGAAATAGCCTCGGCCAAAANCAGCTTTCAAACACGGTCCATAAAGGTCATAATATTTTCGGCGCAGTCGTGCGGATGTGACAGTGGCATCATATGCGACGCGTCGGCAATCTCGACCGTGGTACTGTGACGCAACCGTTGGGCAAGGCCCGCATTAATCACCGGAATAATTGGCTCAGACTGTGCCCCATGCATGAGCAACGTGGGCGTCTCAACGCTGTCCAAACCACCGGACGCAAGCAGGCGCGCCGTGTCATGATATAACGCGCCTTCCGTCGCCTCGATAATATGAATGCGCTGTACAAACCCCTCCTTGTATCTGTCGGACAGTTCCTCCCAAGCCCGGCCATCGCCCCAAACCCCGACAAAAATCCGTGCAGCCTCTACGCAGTCGCCCCGTGCCAAAGCATGTTTCACNGCATCCATATGCGGCTGAGCGTTTGAAAAAACTTCNGGCGAATCCTGTGCGGCAACAGCAAAGAAAACTGGCTCTATCAAGGTCAGAGAGCGTAATTTTTGCGGCTGTTCGACCGCCAATCTCAGGGCCACCGTCGCGCCAAANGAATGTCCGATCAAATCCACAGGTTCGGTGAGAAAGCTGGCAGCAATNTGCGTACTAAGNTGNTGATAGTCAGACGCGCNATCCCAATCTGCACTGCGCCCGTGGCCCGGCAGATCAAACGCGATCATCTGCAGATTTGGGGCCAACGCGCCCGCAAGGCCCGCCCAAGCGCCGGAATGGGCCAGCGAACAATGCAGCAGCACCGCGGGGCGCGCGCCAGTGCCAAACCGCCGCCAGTAGGTCTGGTGCCCTGCCCGCAGCTCACATGGCATTAAACCCCGCCCGCCAGATGNGCGTCAAGATCGGCAAGACGGTCCTGACCCCAAAACCGCTGCCCGTCATCCACGATGAAAAACGGCGCTCCAAAGGCCCCCGCCTCGACNGCATGCTCAAGGTTCGCGACATATTCCTCCGCCCCCTGCAACAGACCGCTATCAGCCAGNGCTGGGTCAAAGCCCGCCGCNCNAAGGCAGTCGCGGATCACATCGTCTTGCGAGATATCACGCTGCTCNGACCAGCAGGCTCTGGTCATAANATGCATGAGTTTACCAAGATCACCGTCACCATTATTTTTTGCTGCGATGAACGCATAGGACGCAGGCGCCTGATTAACTGGCCAATGGGCAGGCTGCAGGTTCAGGGGTAAATTCACATTTTTGGCCTGGCGCTGCAGTTCCTGCAGACGGTATTCTTTACGGCTGGCATGACGGTCTTTTGGAGGGGTGCCACCAGTGCGGGAAAACAACGCGATCACATCCAACGGCCGGTATACAACTTTGGCGTTATGTCGCTGAGCGATTTCGCCCAAACGCACGCCGGCCAGATAGGTATAGGGCGAAATTACTGAAAAATAACAATCGATCTGGCTCATATTTTCTCTCCTTTGCAAGCATCACTTTGCCACCGGTGACGCACATGTTAAGCGGTGTCAATGACATGATTCTTTGATCTAGCGCACCTGAGGAATTAGCCCAACATGCCAACACTGACTGACCCGAAACTTATCTCCGGCAACGCCAACCCAATGCTCGCAAAAGCAATCGCCCGCCGCATGTCGTTCCACCGCGGCAAATCAGTCGGGCTGGTGGATGCCCGCGTCGAGCGCTTCAACGACCAAGAAGTGTTCGTCGANGTTTACGAAAATGTCCGCGGCGAGGATATGTTCGTCATTCAACCCACTTCAAATCCCGCCAATGACCACCTGATGGAGCTGTTGATTATAGCGGATGCTTTGCGGCGCTCATCGGCCAGTCGCATTACCGCCATCATCCCCTATTTCGGCTATGCCCGTCAGGACCGCCGTTCAAAGGCCCGCACACCGATTAGTGCGAAATTGGTGGCAAATATGCTGGTCGAGTCCGGAATTGAGCGGATACTCACAATGGATTTACACGCGGCTCAGATTCAGGGTTTTTTCGATATTCCTGTCGACAACTTATATGCATCGCCAATTTTTGCGCTGGATATTGAGAACCAGTTTAAAGGTAAAATGGATGACATCATGCTGGTATCCCCCGACGTTGGNGGTGTGGCGCGCGCGCGCGAACTGGCCAAGCGGATTNCCGCGCCTCTGGCCATCGTCGACAANCGTCGCGAGAAAGCCGGGGAAATTGCCGAGATGACGGTGATTGGCAGTGTCGAGGGCAAGAAGTGCATCATCGTTGACGATATTTGTGACACAGCCGGCACCTTATGCAAAGCCGCCGATCTGTTGATAGAAAACGGAGCCAGTGAGGTGCACGCCTATATTACCCATGGTGTTCTTTCGGGGCCAGCGGTNGAGCGGGTATCAAAATCTGTGATGAAGTCCTTGGTTATCACAGATTCTATTCAGGCGACAGATGCGGTCAAAAATGCCCCCAATATCCGCATTGTGCCCACGGCGCCGATGTTTGCACAGGCCATATTGAACATCTGGAATGGCACATCTGTTTCGTCTCTGTTCGACGGCGAAACGATGGAACCGATTTACGAGGGCCTGTTTAATAGATAGGCCGCGACCCCGGGTTTAGGGACTGTGACACGCATAAAAAAAAGCCTCGAGAATCCCGAGGCTTTTTTATTGTTAGCTTAACCGACGCAAGTGGTGGCCAAAGTCGCATAATTCAGCGTGTGGTCATGCCCAGTTCAGTGCCGACCGCCGTGATGTCTGCGACCCGTTTAGAGGTCGCGTCAACATCGCCACCACCAGATTTTGCAGCGTCATGCGCGGCCTTGGCGTCGGCTGCAAGCGTNTCAAAAATCTCTTGTGTCACATCGGCGCGCAGCAGCGCTTNCTCTGCCAGAACCGACAGGCCAGTGCCGATCTCGGCAAANCCACCCGTNACTANNTATTCCTGATTGCCCTCNCCGCTTTCAACCCGCAACATACCGGGTCGCAGGGTTGTAATCAAAGGCGCGTGATCTGCCATTGCTGTCAAATCACCATCGGCTCCAGGGACCAGAACCGCTTGCACCTGCATAGATGCCAGACGGCGCTCGGGACTTACCAGATCAAATTGCATTGTGTCAGCCATTCCGGCCCTCCTTAGGCGGCGTCAGCTGCCATTTTCTCGGCTTTTGCGATCACTTCTTCGATCCCGCCAACCATATAGAATGCCCCTTCTGGAAGGTGATCATATTCACCCGCAGCAACAGCTTTAAACGAGCTGACAGTGTCCTCAAGCGGTACCTGTTTACCGTCAGCCCCGGTAAAGACCTTTGCCACGTCAAATGGTTGCGACAGGAAGCGCTGGATTTTGCGCGCACGGGCCACGGTCAACTTGTCTTCTTCCGACAATTCATCCATTCCGAGAATTGCGATAATATCTTGCAGCGACTTATACCGTTGCAGAATACCTTGCACTTCGAAGGCTACATCATAGTGTTCCTGACCCACAACCGCCGGATCCATCAAACGCGAGGTNGAATCAAGCGGATCCACCGCTGGGTAAATCCCAAGCTCTGAAATCGCCCGACTTAGAACTGTGGTCGCATCCAAATGCGCAAACGATGTCGCAGGTGCTGGGTCGGTCAGGTCATCCGCAGGTACATAAATCGCCTGAACTGATGTAATCGACCCCGCTTTGGTCGAGGTAATACGTTCTTGCAGCGCNCCCATATCGGTGGCCAGTGTCGGCTGATAGCCAACCGCAGATGGAATCCGTCCAAGCAACGCCGAAACCTCGGACCCAGCTTGGGTAAACCGGAAAATGTTATCTACGAAAAACAAAACATCGGTACCAGACTGGTCACGGAACTGTTCCGCCAAAGTCAGACCCGACAGGGCAACACGCATCCGTGCACCGGGAGGCTCATTCATCTGACCGTAGACCAGCGCCACTTTTGATTCCTCAAGGTTTTCAGGGTTGATAACTTTGGATTCAATCATCTCATGATACAGGTCGTTTCCTTCCCGTGTCCGCTCGCCAACACCGGCAAATACTGAAAAGCCCGAATGCACTTTCGCAATATTNTTGATCAGTTCCATGATCAAAACGGTCTTGCCAACACCCGCGCCGCCGAACAGGCCAATTTTACCGCCCTTGGCATATGGCGCCAAGAGATCAATCACCTTGATACCAGTGACCAAAACTTCTGATTCCGTCGATTGCTCAGAAAATTCTGGCGCTGACTGGTGTATCGAGCGATGCGCGTCAGCGTCAACTGGGCCCTGTTCGTCCACAGGCTCACCCACCACATTCAGGATCCGCCCCAAAGTGGCGTTTCCAACTGGCACCATGATCGGACCGTCTGTGTCAGTTACTTCCTGACCACGCACCAGGCCTTCTGATGCGTCCATCGCGATCGTCCGCACGATGTTTTCCCCAAGGTGCTGGGCCACTTCCAGGACCAGTNTCTTGCCNTTATTTTCGGTCGTCAATGCGTTGAGGATCTGTGGCAGATGATCTCCGAACTGCACATCGACAACAGCGCCGATCACCTGTGTGATTTTGCCTTTTGCGTTTGCCATGTTCTGTCTCCGGTCTTTAGAGCGCTTCCGCGCCCGAGATAATTTCAATAAGCTCATTGGTGATCACAGCTTGACGCGAGCGGTTAAACTCAATNGTCAANTTGTCNATCATTTCGCCCGAGTTGCGTGTTGCGTTATCCATTGCTGACATCCGCGCGCCCTGTTCAGAGGCTCCGTTCTCCAGCAGGGCCGCAAAGATTTGTGTGGCCACACCACGCGGCAGAAGGTCTGCCAGAATTGTGGCCTCATCGGGTTCGTAATCGTAAAATGCCGCGCTCTCACCACCGCCCGAGTCGTATGCCGCCGGGATAATTTGCTGTGCTGTCGGGATTTGTGTGACAACATTAACAAACTCAGAAAAGAACAAGGTCGCAACATCAAACTCGCCGCTATCAAACCGCGCCAGCAGGTTTTGCGCAATCGACCGCGCGTCGTCATATCCAACCCGTTTGACCTCTGTCATGTCCACATGGTCAATAAAATGTTGACCCAGATCCCGACGAATAACGTCGCGGCCCTTTTTACCGACNGTCACAATCTTAACCGTTTTGCCTGCAGCAATCAGATCATTTGCGTGCTGTCGTGCAAGCTTNGCGATACTTGAGTTGAAGCCNCCGCAAAGTCCGCGNTCGGCCGTCATCACCANCAGCAGNTGCACATTGTCAGACCCTGTGCCNCTAAGAAGCTTTGGCGCNGAGCCCGAANCGCCAACCGAAGANGCCAANCCCCCCAGAACAGCATTGAAACGTTCTGTATAGGGGCGGGAAGCTTCGGCAGCTTCCTGCGCGCGGCGCAGTTTCGCCGCGGCGACCATTTGCATGGCCTTNGTGATCTTGCGCGTCGACTTGACGCTNGCGATCCTGTTTTTTAAGTCCTTCAGACTTGGCATTGCCTCGTCCCCTTACGCGAAATCAGCTGCAAAAGCGTCCAATACGGCGCGGATTTTATCCTCGGCTTCACCTTTGATCTTTGGATCTTCCGCCGTAATCCACTCGAGCAGATCTGCATGCTTACCACGCAGATGCGACAGCAGNCCCTGTTCAAATCGAGACACCGCGTTAAGATCGATTTTATCCAGATAACCCTTTGTGCCTGCAAAGATCACGCAGACGATCTCGGCGTTGGTCAAAGGCGAATACTGTGCTTGCTTCATCAATTCGGTCAGTCGCGCACCACGGCTCAGCAATTGCTGCGTNGCCGCATCCAAATCAGACCCAAATTGGGCAAAGGCGGCCATCTCGCGATACTGGGCCAATTCCAACTTAACCGGACCCGCGACCGATTTCATCGCGTTGGTCTGCGCACTGGACCCAACCCGCGACACCGAAAGACCGGTGTTCACAGCCGGACGAATGCCTTGATAGAATAATTCGGTTTCTAAGAAGATCTGCCCGTCGGTGATCGAAATCACGTTGGTCGGAATAAACGCCGAAACGTCACCGCCTTGAGTTTCAATAATCGGTAATGCAGTCAGCGACCCGTTGCCATGATCATCCCCCAACTTCGAAGAACGCTCCAGCAGGCGGGAGTGCAGATAGAAAACATCACCAGGATACGCTTCACGTCCGGGTGGGCGTCTCAGCAACAGCGACATTTGCCGGTACGACACGGCCTGTTTTGACAGATCATCATAAATGATCAGCGCGTGCCGGCCATTATCGCGAAAATGCTCGGCCATCGCAGTTGCAGAATATGGCGCAAGGAACTGCATCGGCGCGGGGTCCGAGGCGGTGGCTGCCACAACGACCGTGTAATCAATCGCACCGCTCTCCTCGAGCTTTTTCACCAGTTGTGCCACGGTCGANCGCTTTTGACCGATCGCAACATAAATGCAATACAGTTTTTTACTCTCATCATCGCCAGCGGCGTCATTATAGGATTTCTGGTTTAGGATAGCATCCAGCGCCACTGCTGTTTTACCCGTTTGACGGTCACCAATGATCAACTCGCGCTGACCACGGCCAATTGGGATCATCGCATCGACAGATTTGAGACCTGTCGCCATCGGCTCATGCACCGACTTGCGCGGGATGATGCCCGGAGCTTTGCTGTCTGCAACACGGCGCTCGGCTGTCTCAATCGGGCCTTTGCCNTCCAGAGGGTTGCCCAGACCGTCGACGACACGACCCAGCAGTTCATCTCCTGCGGGAACGTCAACGATCGAATTGGTTCTTTTGACGACGTCACCTTCCTTGATGTCCCGGTCTGTGCCAAAGATCACCACACCGACATTGTCGGCCTCAAGGTTAAGCGCCATGCCCTGAATTCCGCCCGGGAATTCAACCATTTCACCGGCCTGAATATTGTCAAGACCATAGACCCGCGCAATACCATCCCCGACGGACAGCACACGACCGACTTCGGCCATTTCGGCCTCTTGGCCAAAGTTCTTAATCTGCTCTTTTAGGATCGCAGAAATTTCGGCTGCTTGGACACCCATTATCCGACCTCTTTCATTGCATTCTGGAGAGTATTCAATTTCGACAAGATCGATGTATCGATCATTTTCGAACCTATTTTCACGACAAGACCGCCGATGAGAGAATCATCAACGGCTGCATTTATTTTCACCTCTTTACCGACACGTGCCGCCAATGTTTTGGCCAAAGCTGCCGATTGAGTTTTGGTCAGTGCCTTCGCAGACACAACGTCAACGCTGACTTCGCCTTTGTGATCCGCAAGTTGCGCCCGCAATTTATCAATCAAGTGCGGCAAAACAAACAAACGACGCTTGCTGGCCATCAAACTCANGCAGTTCGCAAGGGTCGNGCTGATTTTCAACGTCTCGGCCACAGCGGCAATCGCGCGTTTTTGAACATCGCGACCNTACAGCGGTGAGTTTATCAACAGCTGTAGATCAGTGCTATCTTCAAGAGCCGCACTCAAATCATTGATACTGGTTTCTAGATCGGCAAGCTTGCCGTCCTCTTTCGCAATCTCGAACACTGCTTTGGCATAACGCACTGCAATGCTTGAGGAAATCGAAGCTGGTTCTGACACGTCCACCCTTCCGATAATTTTGCCCGTTTGCCAAACTATAGCGACCGCGCATTAATCCACCCCGAGCGAGCTCAGAGCAATGAAATCGGCGTCGGTGTAGCAGAGCACTCCACCCCTCGCAAGTTGCTATACGATTCTACAGCAAAACAAAATATGATTTATATCAATATGTTAGTAAAAATGCGTCGCTTTGGCACTAAAAAAATATGACGAATCTGCCTGCATGCGTGCGTTTCTTGCTCTTTGACGCCTTAGGTCATCGCCAAATTAACCCTATCACACTGCATTANTTTTTGGGCCAATGGGTGATCGTTGGGCCNGTTCATTCGACACGTTCAGGATAAGTACTTTGGGCCTTTTATATGGGCATTACAAACCGGACTGAACAACTTTTATCCGAATCGCTTTGGTTTAAGTTGCCGTGGTTTTGGGAACTGGGCGCAGCACCCGTAACGGGGCCACTACTTTTTCATGTACGCCCGCGCCCTTTGACGGCTGAATTCTCTTGCTGACCTCGACCATGAGCACCCCTGCAGCAACAACAGCCGCTACCGAACGTCCTGCACGCTCCCAGATTGGCGCTGTCTTCATCCAAAAACGGCGCTCGGAAGGAGGCTGGTATAAAACCGCTGCATGGCGCTCGGGCATAAAAGAATGCAACCGCAACTGCATCTCTAGTTGACCATGGCTGTAGGGTCGGCCGAACCCAAGCGGTGTTTGATCACTGCGCGACCACAATCCAGTTCGATTCGGCACAATGAACAGGGCTTTACCGCCTGGCCCCAAGACCCGCCAGCACTCACTAAGAAGCGCCGACGCCTGCTCCGAAGTTTCCAAACCGTGCACAACCATCAATCGATCGACATGCCCGGTCTCCAGCGGCCAGAGCGTTTCTTGGCACAGCACAGACAAATTTGGCGCGTTGCTTGGCCAAGGCATTACGCCTTGCGGCCCCGGCATTAGTGCGGTTACGCGACGTGCCTGTTTCAGATAGGGTCTCAAAAAGGGCACCGCAAATCCAAAGCCAACCACAGTCTGACCCTTTGTATCGGGCCACATCTCCAGAACTTGCACCCCAATGATGCGCTTGACCGAACGACCCAAAGCGGTCCGGTAATAAAAGTTTCTGAGGTCCTGCACGTCAAGATGCATTGCGATGGGTCCCATAATCGGCAACAATATGCTATCATGACTGCAGCAAAGGCGAAATACCATGCCGCTTGAAATTCTAACGATCCCTTGTTTGACAGATAATTATGCCTACATCGCCCATGACGGAGACACCGGCGAAACGCTGGTGGTCGATGTGCCAGAAGCCGCCCCCGTTATGACAGCGCTGGCCCAGCGCGGTTGGACGCTCAGTCATGTTTTTCTGACCCATCACCACGCCGATCATGTCGACGGGCTAGACCTTTTGCTGAAAACCCACCCGGCAAAGGTCATCGGCGCGGCGGCAGATGCACACCGGCTTGCCGCACTTGATCTCGCAGTTCGCGAAGGGGATTACATTTCAATCGGCAGTTATCGCGGCGAAATTATGGATGTCTCAGGACATACTCTTGGCCATATCGCATTACATTTCCCCGAAGCCAAAGCTGCATTTACCGCAGACAGTTTGATGGCACTGGGCTGCGGCCGCTTGTTCGAAGGCAGCCCGCAACTGATGTTCGAAAGCCTGACCAAACTGGCCGCTCTGCCAGCGCAGACATGGATATACTCTGGTCACGAATACACCGCCAGTAATTTGAAATTTGCATTGTCTATTGAACCCGAGAACGCGAGACTTATCTCAAGAGGTGAAAAGATAACTGTCGCCCGCCAAGCCGATCGTCCAACGGTGCCCGAGCTCCTGTCAGAAGAGCTTGCCACCAACCCGTTTTTGCGGTCACACACGACGGAGGTAAGAAAGGCTGTTGGAATGGAACACGCAGAAGACTGGCAAGTATTTGCCAAGATCAGAACGCTTAAAGATGGTTTTTAAACATATACGAAACAAAAATTTGGTCGTTTTTAAGAAATAAATGAGCTCAGGCGCGTAAATTGCATTGAACTCATGATAGGATCGGCCAACCGTCACGTTAACATCGATGTCTCACCGAAGAGATATCACAGATCACACGCCAGAGGAGCAGCTCACAGTGCCTTCATTTTCAAATACACTGGAACACGCGATCCATTCCGCTTTGGCTCTGGCCAACGAACGTTCGCATGAATTCGCAACATTAGAGCATCTGCTGTTGGCCCTGATTGATGAACCTGAGGCCTCGCAAGTACTCAAAGCTTGCAGCGTTGACACCAACGAACTGCGGGCGACATTGACCGAATTTGTCGATGACGATCTGTCCAATCTTGTAACCGATATTGATGGCTCAGAGGCGGCGCCAACCGCTGCGTTCCAACGGGTCATTCAACGCGCCGCCATCCATGTGCAAAGCTCGGGTCGGACAGAAGTGACCGGCGCCAATGTTCTGGTGGCCATTTTTGCCGAGCGCGAATCCAACGCGGCCTTTTTTCTGCAAGAACAGGAAATGACCCGATATGACGCAGTGAATTTTATCGCACACGGTGTGGCAAAGGACCCCGCTTATGGCGAAGAGCGCACCGTCACCGGCACCAGTGATATCACTGAGGACCCAAATAAAAGCGAGGGCGATGGCGCCAAAGAAAGCGCGCTGTCAAAATATTGCGTAGATTTGAATGCCAAATCCAAAAAGGGGGATGTCGATCCGTTAATCGGCCGCTCGCACGAAGTGGAACGCTGTATTCAAGTGCTCTGCCGCCGCCGTAAGAACAACCCGCTGCTTGTGGGCGATCCCGGAGTCGGCAAGACCGCAATCGCAGAGGGGCTGGCGCGAAAGATTGTTGCAGAAGAAACCCCAGAAGTGCTGGCTGAGACCACAATCTTTTCACTTGATCTGGGCGCTCTTTTGGCAGGGACACGCTATCGAGGCGATTTCGAAGAACGTCTCAAGGCGGTTGTCACCGAATTGGAAGACCACCCCGATGCGGTGTTGTTTATCGACGAAATCCACACTGTGATCGGCGCCGGAGCAACTTCGGGCGGTGCGATGGACGCCTCAAATCTTTTGAAACCGGCATTACAGGGCGGCAAGTTACGCTGTATGGGTTCGACAACTTACAAAGAATTCCGGCAACATTTTGAAAAAGACAGGGCGCTGGCGCGACGCTTTCAAAAGATCGACGTCAACGAGCCCTCTGTGGCTGACTCAGTTAAAATCCTTAAGGGTCTAAAGCCGTATTTCGAAGACCATCACCGGATCAAATATACAGCCGAGGCGATCAAATCCGCGGTTGAGCTGGCAGCGCGCTACATCACTGACCGCAAACTGCCAGACAAAGCCATCGACGTCATCGACGAGGCCGGCGCGGCACAGCATTTGGTGGTTGAAAGCAAACGGCGCAAGACCATTGGCACCAAGGAAATTGAGGATGTGGTAGCGAAAATTGCCCGCATACCACCTAAAAACGTCAACAAGGATGACGCCGAGGTGCTGCGCGACCTTGAAAAAAACCTCAAGCGCGTGGTGTTTGGTCAGGATCCTGCGATCGACGCGCTGGCAAGCGCAATCAAGCTGGCTCGTGCCGGCTTGCGGGAACCGAAAAAACCCATTGGCAATTACCTGTTTACAGGTCCGACGGGCGTCGGCAAAACCGAGGTCGCCAACCAGCTTGCTGATACGCTGGGGGTCAATATCCTACGATTTGACATGTCAGAATATATGGAAAAGCATGCCGTCAGCCGCTTGATCGGTGCACCTCCGGGCTATGTTGGGTTTGATCAGGGCGGATTGCTAACGGATGGCGTTGATCAAACACCGCATTGCGTGCTGCTTTTGGACGAGATCGAAAAAGCCCACCCCGATGTGTTCAATATCCTGTTACAAGTGATGGATCACGGCACGCTCACCGATCATAACGGCCGCTCGGTTGATTTCCGCAATGTCGTGTTAATCATGACGTCGAACGCTGGGGCAGCAGAGCAGGCCAAAGCCGCGATTGGATTTGGGCGCGACCGCCGCGAAGGCGAGGATACTGCCGCGATTGAACGGACCTTTACACCAGAATTCCGCAACCGTCTTGACGCCGTAATTTCTTTTGCACCGTTGGCGAAATCTGTGATCCTGCAAGTGGTTGAAAAGTTTGTCCTGCAGCTTGAAGCCCAACTCATGGATCGCAATGTCACCATCGAACTCAGCCGGGCGGCCGCCGCTTGGCTGGGCGACAAGGGCTATGACGATAAGATGGGGGCCCGCCCCCTCGCACGGGTTATTCAGGAACATATCAAAAAGCCGCTGGCCGAAGAGTTACTGTTTGGCAAGCTGACAAAAGGCGGTTTTGTGAAAGTTTCTGTCAAAGATGGTAAGCTGGAACTGAAAACCGAAGGGCCACAAAAGCCGCGTATCGCCGGAGACAAACCGCCGTTGCTCACCGCAGATTGACCGCAAAAGCGATCTTTCTGACGGCACTTGCTGCGGCGGGCCCAAGTTCGGGGCAGCCTGTTGAGCTTATCTTTCCGCTGGACTGTGTGCTGGGTCAAACCTGCTATATCGAGGATTACGTCGACCTTGATCCCGGAGACGGACACACAGACTATCGATGTGGTCTAAAATCACGCGATGGCCATAAAGGCACAGATATCGGCCTGCTATCAGAACAGCAGATGACCCAAGGTGTCAACGTAATCGCCGCAGCCTCGGGCAGGGTACGCGCCGTCAGAGACGGCCTGCCAGACCGCCCCGTCACCCCGCAAAACCGCGCCAGCATCGCTGGACAGGAATGTGGCAACGCGGTTGCAGTGCAACATCATGGTGGATGGGAAACCCGGTACTGCCACCTCAAAAATAATTCATTGCGCAAAAAGCCAGGCGATATGGTCCAAACGGGCGATGTACTGGGTCAAGTGGGCATGAGCGGCCTTTCGAATTTTCCACATCTGCATTTGAGCGTGTCCAAAAACGGCAAAACAATAGACCCTTTTCGGACCGAACAGACCCAAACGTGCTCTGGAACAAAGGGCAATGGCCTGTGGTATCAGGCGCCAGCCTATAGCCCGGCAGGTCTTTTTGCTGTTGGCTTTTCTGCGCAAATTCCCAGCTTTGCAGATGTCAAAACCGGCGCGGCGCGGCAGACATCTCTGGGCCGTTACGATCCAGCTCTCGTGCTTTATGGTTATGCATTCTATGCCGAGGCAGGTGATCTTATCCATCTGCGCGTAATCGGTCCTGGGAATTTGAGTTTTGAACACGAAACCCAGATCGAAAAAACCCAAAACCAGCTGTTCCGCGCTTTTGGCAAACGCCGCCCGAAAGCGGGATGGCCCAGCGGTGATTATCGCGGTATCGTCACATTGTGGCGCAACAACCGTATCCTCGCAGTGCGGCAGACCCGGTTGACCGTTACACCCTGAAAACCAGTTATTTTTCAGTAAGCTTTAATTCAATCCGCCGATTTTGCGCCCGAGCCTCAGGTGTATTTTCAGTGTTTACCGGCTGATATTCGCCGAAACCGTTCGCCGCAAGCCGGTTGGGAGGAATATCCAGTGTGTTGGCAAAATAGCGCACCACTGACAGCGCCCGCGCCTGACTGAGATGCCANTTATCGGCAAATCTGGATCCCGACACCACTTTGGTATCATCGGTGTGACCGTCGACCCGAATAACCCAGTTGATTTCTTCAGGTATCAGCCCGGCAACCGTCTTAAGAATCTCAGCCACTTTCGCCACTTCCTGCTGGCCCTCAGGTGANAAATCAGCCCCACCGGGTGGAAACAACACCTCAGATGAAAAGACAAAGCGGTCGCCGGCGATCCTTACGCCTTCTTGCTGACCCAAAACATCACGCAGCCGACCAAAGAATTCGGACCGATACTTTTCGAGATCTTTCGCCTGATAACTCAGCTGTTCCGTACGGCCCTGAAGTTCCAGAGCCTCGCGTTCAAGGCGTTTGCGTTCTGCCTCTTCAAGCCTGCGGCGCTTGCGTTCTTCGGCCGCGACACGCGCAAGAGCAGAGTTTAACTGACTGCCGAGGTTTTGTAATTGAACCTCTTCGGCGATATCCTTGGCCATCGCATCATCCAACAGACCCTGCAGATTTTGCAACTGGGTGCGCAGTGCCGCTACCTGTTGGTTTAACAACGCCATTTCACGCCGCGCCTTGGCCGAAATTGCTTTCTCTTTGGACAGCGTTTTCTGCGCCTCAGACAGCAGGGCTGCGCGGGTTTCAGCCTCGGTCATCTGATCTGCGTTCAACCGCTCAGCCGCAAGTTTCGCCGCAAGTGCTGCGGCAAGCTTGGCGCGAACATCCTCTTGTTCAGCGTCATCCGCAAGTTTTTGTGCCAGTGCCGCCGCGAGGCGTTTTTTCAGCCCGTCTGCATCCTGCTCCAGCGCAGCTTTCGCCTGGGCAGCGGCCTCGCGGGTTTTTGCCAGCTCCGCCCGCAGTTCTGCGATAGCCTGTGTAGCCGCTAACAAAGCGTTCTGGTATCCGCTACTCTCGGCACTCAAAGATTCCAAACGCGCCTCTTGTGCATTGATCTTAGCCTGTAGAAGGCGCGATTTGTCTTGCAAGTCGTCTATTGTCGCCGTCGATTTTGCGCGCAATCCATCATAGCGCGCAGTCAGATCAGTAAGCTCTGCTTGCTGGCTCGCGTTTTGGGTCTGCGTCTCCAAAAGATCAGCCCTCAACACAGCAATTTCGCCAGCAGACGCGGCGCTGTCGCTGTCGTAACGATCGGTCAAAGCCGCAAGGTCTTTTTGCTGGCTGGCATTTTCGGACTGCATCGCCAACAGATCGGTCTTAAGGTTGCCAATCGTGTCAGACGCGCTCAACCGCTCCGCTTCATACCGCTCGTTCAGCGCTACAAGATCAGCTTTCAATCCTGCGTTTTCGGCCTGCAACGCCCGCAGATCATCATTTAAACTGTCAATTGTGCCAGAAGCGGCCGTCTGCTCTGTCGCACTGCGTGCGGCCAGCGCGGCCAGCGCATTATCTTGTTCCGCGTTTTGTGCTTTCAGCGCCACCAGGTCAGCTTGCAAACGCTCAATCGCATTGGACGCAGTATCACGCTCCATCGCGTAACGCTCTGACAACACGGTCAAACGCGCGTCTTGGTCACGGGCCTCAGTCTGGGACATTTGCAACGCTTTTTGCAACTCTGATATTGTGGTCGTGGCTTCACGCCGCTGTTCCTGGGCTTGCAAAGACAGATTTTCAAATTGAGCAATCTGCCGGGCATTTTGAATTTGCAAATCCGCCAACACCTGTTCTAGGGCCGCATATTTCTCGGCTGCGGTGCCGCGTTCGGTCTCGCTCTTCAGGCTGAGCGCCATAAACTGTTGATCCTGCAAAAGCGCATCGGCTTGCAGGGCACTCAGTTCGGATTCTAATAGACGTATTTTGTTAGACATTGCCGTCTGTTCTGAGGCGGCAATTTCCGAAGTTTTTTGCAGATCCTGCGCCGCCAGAGCGAGCTGTTGTTGCAGTTTTGCCATGGCGTCGTCTCGCTCAACAGAGGCGTCTTCCTGAACCGAAAGATCCGATTGCAGAGCAGAATTTTGCGCCTCTAGGCGGGCCATCTGCCGCTCTGCCTCTTGCTGCTCGACCACCGCCTCTATCCGCGCATTTTCCAAATCCAACAACGCCGCCGCCAGCGCTTGTTCTATTTCTGACAGCCGCGCCGCGCGGGCATCTGCTGCGCCGCGGGCCTCCCCCAGCGTCATCTGCGCAGTATCCAATCGCTGCTGTACCGTCTGCATCTGCTTTTGGGTCATCTCCAGTTGATCCTGCGTCACCTCAAGCTGTACGGCTGTCAGAGCAAGTTTACCGGTCACTGCGTCAAGATCATCCCGCGTCGTCTCAAGTTCAGTCTGCAAAAGACCCGATTGGGTCTCGGCATCAGTCTTTGACAACAGTGCTGCCGCAAGCTGCATATCCAAATCATCCTGCACCGTATCGGCCGCCGCAAGCAGGGTCAGCGTGTCTTCGGCCTCTTTCCTCTGCTGTTCGAGCGCCATGGTCATTGCGGTCAGTTCGGCATCAGCATTTTTCAGACGTTCGCGCAGCGCCTCCGCGGCCGCAGCTTCGGCCAAACGCGACGCCTCTTTTGCGCTTAGCGCCTCTTCGCTGGCGGTCAAACGTTGGGTGAGTTCGGCTTGAACGCTCTGTTGGTCAGCAGCATCCCGGCGCAAATCCTCGATTAAAGCCTCAAGAGCCTCGCGCTTGGTCGCCGCCAACCGTGCCTGTTCGGATTGTGCATCCACTTCACTGCGGCTCTGGGTCAGCGCCACTTGCAGCGCCTCTTCGCGCGACAGCAAATCCTGCCGCTCAACTTCGAGCGCCTCGCGCTGTTGCTGCAGAGTATCAATGGTACTCAGAGAAGCTGTGCGCTGAGCCAAGAGGCCTGCCACCTGATCTTCAAACGACACTATCTGCGCGGTCGCCTCTGACAGGGCCTGTTTCTGCGCGGCACTGGCCAGTCGCAGCGAGGCAATCAAAGCCGCCTGTTCGGTGGCTGCGGCATTTGCACTTGCAAGCTGGCCCGAAAGATCCCCCAACTTGGTTTCCAGATCGATTGCACGGCCCTGTTCCAAACCCAGTGCCTGACCCAAAGCCAGAACTTCTGAGGCCAGCGAATTCAGTTCGTTTTCCTGACCGGTAATGGTTTCACGCAGGACAAATTGCACGACGGTAAAGATCGTCAGCACAAACATTAAAACCAACAACAGACCGGTCATAGCATCAACAAAACCCGGCCAGATTGAGGCTTGGAACCGTTGACCGGTACGCCGTGACAGGGGCATTGACTAGCCCTCCTGCACCGGTCCATCAGAAGCGGAGGCCAATCTGGCTTTTTCACGCATCTGACGAATCGACTGGCGTCCCGCCATCAGTTGAGCCATATTTTCCAATGGTTCATGTAGGGATGCCAGATCGGCCCTGAGTTCGGCCATCGTCTCTTGGCGACCGGCGGCAATCTCTTCAAGAATGCGCAGCATCTGCACATCCATCGATCGCAATCGCATGCGGCTTTCGGCGTCGAAGCCATCGCCAAGGTCGAGTTGCTGCAAAGTTTCCACCAGACGTTGCTGGCCCTCCGCAACACGCTGCATTCCACCCTCGACGTTATCCGACGCCTCCATCTGGCGCGTCATGTTATCGAGCGCATCGGCAAGGCGACCTAATTTTTCGTCAACCACAAATCGGCTTGATTCCGCGCTGGCAAAGATATTTTGCATCTTTTCCATCTGCTGCGCCATATGATCAAGAATGCCGGCCACCATTGTCTGCTCTGTGTTGCTGTCGCCATCGCCACTGGAAAAACCAACCCGGGTAATCGAGGAGAGCCATTCCTCCAACTCGCGGTAAAACCGGTTCTGCCCGTGTCCGGCAAATAGCTCAAGCAAACCCACAACCAGTGAACCCGCCAAGCCAAGCAAAGACGAGGCGAACGCAACCCCCATGCCACTGAGTTGGCTGTCGAGCCCGTTCATCAAGCGGCCGAAAACGGCAGCGCCCTCTTCGCCGTCTTGTGGTGCCAAGGATCGGATCGTATCAACTAGCGCCGGAACTGTTGTCGCAAGCCCATAAAATGTTCCTAAAAGGCCTAAAAATATCAGTAAGTTGACCAAATAACGAGTAAATTCACGCGCTTCATCAATTCGAGTTGCCACCGAATCAAGAATTGACCGATTAGACGAGGCACCAATCTGCATTGCCATTCCACGGGTGCGCAGAAGTGTCGCCAATGGCGCCAATAAGCGAGGTGCCTTAGCATCCATGACATCATCATGTTTTCCAACGAAACGCTCAATCCAGCGCACCGAAGTGATCAGCTGTGCAACCTGCCAAAAACACCCGACAACACCAATAAAAAATACAAACAGGATAAATCCGTTCAGATAGGGATTGGCCTCAAATACTGGCAGAACTCTTGGCGCCGCAAGAGTACCGCCAGACGCCACCAGAGCCAAAACCAAAAGCATCAGTACAATCTGACGTATCGGCTGCGAAAAATGCAGCTCTGTTTTTGGATCTGATAAGTCCATCAAAAATCGGTCCTAGCACGTTTCAGATCCATATCCTATTTCTTCTTAAGCGTTAAGCCAAGCTATTATCCTGCCAAAGCTGCGACACGCGTCGAAAGCCACGATAAATCTGCATCACAAATACCCATGTCGGCAAGCTGGTGTGCGGTCTTATATAAGTATTCACTGTTCGCGCCGCGTCCGCCCACCGCTCGGCTGATAATAAGCGCTTGTTCTTCCATCGAAAGTGCCCCGCAATACTGTACATGATCGGGGTCAACCACGTAGGTCAGCGCCGATACCGTAGAGCCGTCTGCAAGAACTATGAGAAGCGTTTTTTCGACATAAGCCGACGAGACCAACTCGCGTTCACGCAAATAGCTTAGCGTCTGCTGCCGCCTTGCCGCAGGCACCAAAAGCGCCATACCATGACACAGCGCATCAGGTTGCTCATCCAAGGCCAAAACCAACCCGGGTGCCTCGGGGGTGCCGCGATGGTGAATTGAACGCATGCAGAAGCTGCGGTGATAGCCCGAAAGCGTTGCGAGCTGACACTGCACATACTCAAACCCCGGGTTCCACAGCAACGATCCATAGCCAAATACCCACATACGCATTCCTCTGGTTCTTATGCTAGGATGTGCTGTAAACGCTATCGCAAGTAAGGTGAAGAGAGGTGTTTTGTGAAACGTTTACTATTTGTCATCCTTGTCGCCACTCTCGGCTGGTCCGGGTATTGGTTTGTCGGTGCCCAAAGCCTTCGACACGGCATATCACACTGGTTTGAAAGTCGTCAGGATGCGGGCTGGATCGCCGCCTACAGCGCCGTTTCTGTGCGTGGTTTTCCGAATCGATTTGACACCAATTTCACCGATTTGGAGCTGGCCGACCCCAGCACCGGCTGGGCCTGGTCTGTAAATTTTTTCCAACTGTTCAGCCTNAGCTACAAACCCACCCACCTGATTGCGGTATGGCCTCCACAGCAAAAGCTNTCGACACCAAACCGTAAACTCGCGATCAGCAGCGCCGATATGCGGGCCAGTCTTGTTGTTGATAACCCAAAATCACTTGCACTGGACCGCAGTAGCTTTGTTGCAAAAGATCTTACCGTGACCAACGCAGATCAGACCGGCGTTCGGGCAAGCCTTATGTCCTTGGCGCTGCAGCGCCGCGACTTGACAACCCACAGCTATCAAATCGCCCTGTCAGCAGAAGGTCTNGGCCCCCTNGAAGCCACCCGCAAACAGCTCGACCCTACNGCAATGTTNCCCAGCTATCTGCAACTTTTAAAAGCCGATATGACCATTGCATTTGACCGACCCTGGGACCGATCAACCCTTGAAGCCTTTAGGCCACAACCAACTGCTATTGATCTTCATTTGGCGCAGGCAACCTGGGGTGCGCTTAACCTTAAAATTGCCGGCAAACTGGCAATCGANGCTGCCGGTTGGCCCAGCGGCGAGGTCACCGTAAAGGCNTCCCAATGGCGCNAAATTCTGGATTTGACCCGCAATGCGGGACAGTTACCAGACCAAGTGATTGACATGATGGAAAAAGCCCTGGGGTTTTTGGCACGGCTGAAAGGCCAAGACAGTTCGCTTGATCTGACGTTGACCCTTAAAGACCAGAAAATATTTTTAGGCCCAATCGCCCTGGCGCCTGCGCCTCGACTACATTTGCGGTAGACGTAGGCCATTCTTGTCACCGAGTGGCAAACGTGTAACGAACTANAAGATGCAAAATCAGCGGCAGACAGGGTCTTGCGCCACACCGACCGGCCCTTCATTNCCAAGCCCAGGCCGTGACGGGCCCAACAATGAGACCAAGTGAGNCACCGATGCGATACATAATTAACACCCTTAAGATGCTTGGCTGGCTGATCGTCATAGCTCCGGCAAATGGCGCGCTGATGGCGCATGAGTTCTGGATTGATCCAGTAATATTTGAACTGCCTGCCGACGCCCCTTTGGTGGCTGATATCCGGGTTGGACAGAATTTCAGCGGCGCGGCCTATGCATATTATCCACCACAGTTCAGACGCTTTGATCTGGTCACATCTAAAGGCACACAACCGGTNNTNGGNCGACCTGGCGACCGGCCCGCGCTGAATGTACCCTCCCCCGCCACAGGGTTAATAACCGCCGTGCACGTCACCGGTGATATGACCCTGACTTATAAAGACTGGGCAAAATTCAAAGCCTTTGTCACCCACAAGGATTTCGCTTGGGCCACCAGTGACCATTTCGCGCGCGGTTTGCCAGAAACCGGCTTCAAAGAACGCTATAGCCGCTATGCAAAAAGCCTTTTTGCAGTTGGTAATGGGGCCGGCCAAGACCGCGAAGTCGGCCTTGTGACCGAACTGGTCGCGCGGACAAACCCCTACACCGATGACATTGGCCAAGGCATATTGTTACAGGTGCTGTACAAAGGGGCCCCACGCACCAACGCTCAGCTAGAATTGTTCGAGAAAGCTGCGGACGGCAAAGTCCAGATCACCCTGCACAGGACAGATGAAACTGGACATGTCCGGGTGCCGGTGCAGCGTGGGCGACGTTATCTGGCAGACGCTGTGGTCATGCGTCCCTTGGATGCGGCAACATCTGATGGCGCGGTTTGGGAATCGCTTTGGGCCTCGCTGACTTTTGCCGTACCCGACTAAACAAAACNCTTGTCGTAAATGTCGCGNGGCGGCAGCCTTTATATAAAAAACAGGATAATCCCATGATAAAAGACCAACTGATGCAGATTGTAGGCGCTGACTATGTGGTGGCCGATGACCAGTTGGCCCCGTGGTCACGCGATTGGAGTGGTGCCTATCAATACACCCCGCTGGCAGTGGTTCGGCCTGCAAATACACAGCAGGTCTCGCAAATTCTGCGGCTGGCGAATGAAACCGGGACGGCTGTGGTGCCCGTTTCCGGCAACACTGGCCTGGCAGGAGGTGCCGAGGCCGAAGGCTCTATTCAGCTGTCGCTGGATCGGATGAACCGCATCCGCGAAATACGCCCCAAGGCACGTTTGGCCATTGTCGAGGCCGGTGTTATATTGTCGGCTCTGCATGATGCGGCAGACGGACATGACCTAATTTTTCCACTGACGTTTGGCGCGCGTGGTTCGGCGATGATTGGTGGCAATCTGGCAACCAATGCTGGCGGCTCGAACGTCTTGCGCTATGGCAATGCACGGGATCTTTGTCTCGGACTTGAAGTGGTCCTGCCCAGTGGCGAAGTGATGGATTTAATGTCTGAACTACACAAAGACAATTCTGGCTATAATCTGAAACACTTGATGATCGGGGCCGAAGGGACCTTGGGCATCATCACCGCCGCCGTGCTTAAACTGGCCCCAAAACCGCGNGCCTATGCCACTGCCATGGTGGCAGTCCAAGATCTGCCCGTCGCGCTGAACCTGCTCAATCAATTACAAACAGCGACGGGAGGGCTGGTCGAAGCGTTTGAATATATGCCGCGCGACTATCTTAAAGAATATGCTGCGCAGTATCCCGAAAAACGTCCCCCGTTCGAGACCGACTATGAGGTCAATTTACTGGTCGAAATCGCCACCACCATCCCCAGCGACAGCACGCCGGACAGCGATGGCATCGTGCCGCTGATGGCCNATTTAGAAACCACGCTGGCGAAACTGTTTGAACAGGGCGCAGTTCTGGACGCTGCGGTGGCCCAAAGCGAAGCACAGCGGCGCGAAATGTGGGAACGGCGCGAGGCAGCGGGTGAGATCACCATGCACCGTCATCCCATTGTAAACAGTGACATCGCGGTACCTTTGGACCGGGTGCCCGAGTTCCTGCACCAGATGGAGGAGCTGCTACCACAATTGGATGCGGGCGCAGAAACTATCATCGTTTCGCATCTGGGTGATGGCAATGTACATTACGCGGTCTGGCCCAAATCACCCGATCCTGCCGTGCACAGCGCAATTATGGAAAGCGTTGAAGATGTAACACTGTCACTTGGTGGCAGCTTTTCAGCCGAACATGGAATTGGCCAAACCAAACTGCCCTCGATGCTTCGGCGCAAAAACAAACCTGCGCTGGGCGCGATGCGGGCAATNAAAAAAGCGCTGGACCCGAACAATATTCTTAACCCGGGGAAAGTAATCCCCGAAAGCTAATCAGTCTGTCACAGCATGGTCACCGCATGGTCACCGCANAGGGCTTTTAACGNGGCGGNTTTGGCNCCCTGTCAGGATTTGCANGGAAACCACAGGGTTTACATGAAGCGCAGAGACCGTAAATCAATTTGAGACGGGTTCCAGTCACCCTTTAAATGCTGAAATAGATGAGGGTGAGATGCGTTGGCCATTTTGGTGAACGCCAAACAAATTTCACCATCAAACCCGCGTTTTACAATTTCCAAAACAAGTCAGCTGGCACAAATCAGGGCGTTTCGATCACAATAATCTAACTGGATAATCAGCTGTGAACGTCGCAACATGCCCTGTTGAAATATGGTTAAACCACCGCGTGCTTAATGCGGTTGCTTTGCTACCGCGACACAGGTTTTATCCAAAACTTTGTATAAACAGCACAGCCTAATCCGCCGATATTCAGCATCAGCAATTCAACGCCTTACGGCACCATGCACCTCAGCCAAATCACAGAACCAATCCCAGAATTGCCAAACACTTATGAGGTTTGAGGTATCTATTGATAACCCGGATTTTATAGAAACCTCCTTGAACAAAATATCGGTTTCACCCGCATTAAAATTTTAAGCGATACGAATGAAGCACATGCTTACAAAGGCCTTGGCAACCTTTGTGGAGTCAATATCAGGTGCGTTCAACATAGCAGATGGCCTCCAAGGTCATGGGCAAGGGTTTTCCACAACCATACCAACCACGACGTTAGCTGGTAAAACCGGCACAAGCATCCGCAGTATCGTGCAGGATTTCTAAAACGATGAAACCGTGCCGGCGGGGTGGCCCAACGTGGTCATCGCCCCCTGCTACCACACCACATTGATGGCAGCAGGACAGCAAGCCACATCCTCTATCAATGGGATTTTTGGGTCGGTTGACCCGGACGGAGACGCCTCTGTTTGGACAGGCTTGGTTCATCCCGAGACCGNCATGGGAAGCGGTAAAATAGTCANCGGNGCTGGTAAATATATCAGCACCGATCTCAACCCGACCTTGCAAACAACAGTTNAAATCGACGAGACACACAGCAATCTGATATTAAATAGTAATCCTTACAGTTTGACCGCAAAAGATTGAAATTCCAGTCGTTAAAACCCCTGCTTTAACGCGACAATTGGGGGTTTTATGTGACCATTTTAAACAAAATCATTAACGCGAAACACTAAATAAGATGAAAAGTACAGCCGCGATAAAAAGCAGTCCTCATCGCAAAGTGATTGCGGTTAATATGTGATGCCCTGGTTTCGAAAAATTATTCGGCCATATCGGACAGCCACACTGCAGATGCCATTGAACCTTTGGTTACCGGTCTGAGGTTTGCACGCCCAGGGTGTTTCATACTCCCGCGAGTTCCAGCAAATACGCTTCAATCTCTGCTGTGCCTTTATCGTTTTTGATCTGCGCAAAGAAAAACGGCTTGTCGCCGCGCTGCGCCGAAGCATCGCGGCGCATGACCTCTAGACTTGCGCCAACATAAGGCGCGAGGTCGGTTTTGTTAATCACCAGAATATCCGATTTGGTCAGTGCAGGCCCACCTTTGCGCGGAATTTCTTCGCCTGCGGCCACGTCGATGACATAAACAGTCAAATCGGCCAATTCGGGGCTAAAAGTGGCTGATAGATTGTCGCCACCGCTTTCGATCATCACTATCTCGATCTCTGGATGGCGCTTTTCCAATTCTGCAACAGCGGCGAGATTAATCGAGGCATCTTCTCGAATGGCGGTATGCGGGCAACCACCGGTTTCCACGCCGATGATCCTGTCTTGCGGCAGAATTTGCTGGCGCATCAGGGCTTCGGCATCCTCTTGAGTATAGATGTCATTGGTGATGACCCCAACAGAAAAGCGTTTTGACAGGCTGCGGGCCAGTGCTGCGGTCAGGGATGTTTTGCCCGCACCAACCGGTCCGCCGATTCCAACACGCAGGGGCCCGTTCATTTTGGTCATGTTCTAAATACCCGTGTTTGAAGATTCTCATGCCGCATAGACGCGACATCTGATAAAAACGTGGTGCTGGAAAGGGCGCAAGCATCTGCGTCAAGCGCTGCGTTGCTCACAGAAAGCAGGCTTGAGGTCAGTTCCAGCAAGACCCGTTGGCCTTGGGTTTGCCCAAGGGGAACCAACCGCACCGCCGCTGAAATCAGATTGGCGCTGAAGGCATGTAAATAAGCCGCAACAATGTCTACTTGCGGCAATGCCTCAAGACGCGCCGCTGCTCCGACTGCCACGGGATAGCACAGGCTTGGCAGGTCGTGCCCCCAAACGTCTTTCAATGTTTTCACAAAAGCCTGCCCCTGAAACACGGTCTCAGCCTGTCTTTCACGCGAAGCAGACAGCGCTAGAGCGTGCGCGTTGAGGTCCCGTAGCGCCTGAATATCATGTGCCTGATATCCAAGCGACACCAAGAAGGCGTCGTTGCGCCCCGACCCAAACTGGACCAAATCACGCACCCATTCCAACAGTTCGGCCTCTTGTGTTACATGCCCGGCTGATATTGCCCATTCCAACCCGTGTGAGTAGGCAAAGCTGCCAACTGGAAAGGCCGGTGACAGCCATTGCAACGCTGTCAGAAAGTCTTTGCTAGTGTTCATGGGCGTGGTCATATGTATCGCCTGAAGGACCGTGGTGGCTGTTGCCATGATTGTGGCTGTGGGTACGCCCAATTCCATATGCACCACCTTCGGGGTTAAAGGGTTCGTTGACGTGGCTGATTTGCCCACCCAACAGCTTGATCATATGTTCAATCACATGATCGCCCGCAATCACAAGCCTGTCGTGTTCAATTTGACAAGGGGTATGGCGATTGCCAATATGCCAGGCAAGTGACAGCAGGTTGTCACCAATAATAGCAATCAGGGGTTCGCTTCGCGCCTGAATTTCAACCGTCTTTCCATTCGATAGGACAAGATGATCTCCCTGCTTTAAATCGGTGGTTTTAGGCAAATCTACAACAAAGCTGGTGCCACAGTCAGTGGTCAGTTTTCGACGCCGCAAGAATCGCTCTTCATATGTCAGCGCACAGATATAATCTGCTTTGCCGTCTGGTGGATCACTTAAAACTGCTTGTGCGGTAGGTAACATCTGAATCCTCAATATAAGAAATATAGCTGCGCCATCGGCACCGTTTCAGCCGGTTCACAGGTCAGCAATTCACCATCAGCGCGCACCTCGTAGGTTTCGGGGTTCACTTCGATATGCGGCATGGCAGTGTTGAGCATCAGATCAGACTTACCAATATTGCGGGTGTTTTCCACTGCAACCGTCTGTTTGGCCAGACCGTATTTTTGCTGCAGGTTGCCGGCATTTGCCGCCTCGGAAACAAAGGACACCGTGCTGTGTTCCACAGCGCGCCCGTATGCGGCGAACATCGGCCTTGTATAGACCGGTTGCGGGGTCGGGATTGATGCGTTGGGATCGCCCATCTGCGCGCAAATGATACTGCCCCCCATCAGCACCATCTCAGGCTTTACGCCAAAAAAGGCAGGTGACCACAATACCAAATCAGCGCGTTTGCCAACCTCGATAGATCCGATCTCATGGGCCATGCCATGGGCGATTGCAGGGTTGATAGTGTATTTCGCCACATAGCGGCGCGCGCGCATATTGTCATTGTTGCCAGTTTCTTCGGGCAATGCCCCGCGCTGCTTTTTCATTTTATCTGCAGTTTGCCAAGTACGGATAATCACCTCGCCAACGCGCCCCATTGCCTGACTGTCCGAAGCAATGATGCTGAAGGCCCCCATATCGTGCAAAATATCCTCAGCCGCGATGGTTTCACGGCGAATACGGCTTTCTGCAAAGGCGATGTCTTCTGGAATGGATTTGTCGAGATGATGACAGACCATCAACATGTCGAGATGTTCTTCTACTGTGTTGACGGTAAAGGGTCGTGTGGGGTTGGTGGAGGAGGGCAGCACATATTCCTCACCGCAAATTCGGATAATATCCGGCGCATGCCCGCCACCNGCCCCTTCGGTATGAAAAGCATGGATCGTCCGGCCTCTCATCGCGGCCATGGTATGTTCCACAAAGCCAGATTCGTTCAGAGTATCCGTGTGGATCATAACCTGAACATCCATGGCTTCTGCAACGGTGAGACAGGTATCGATAGCCGCAGGTGTGGTGCCCCAATCTTCGTGCAGTTTAAGCGCACAAGCGCCTGCCATGACCTGCTCTTCCAATGCGCCAGGCAGCGAAGCGTTACCCTTGCCAGCAAATGCGAGGTTCATCGGCAGGCCATCGGCGGCCTGTAACATGCGCGCAATATGCCACGGACCCGGCGTGCAGGTGGTCGCTAAGGTGCCATGTGCCGGTCCGGTGCCGCCGCCAAGCATTGTCGTCACACCCGACTGAAGCGCATCGTCGATCTGTTGCGGACAGATGAAATGAATATGGCTGTCAAAGCCACCAGCGGTCAGTATTTTACCTTCGCCTGCAATAATTTCGGTTCCGGGACCAATAATTATATCGACATTGGGCTGAGTGTCGGGGTTTCCAGCCTTGCCAATCGCCGCGATACGGCCAGCGCGCAAGGCAATATCAGCCTTATAGATCCCTGTATGATCCAAGATCAAAGCATTGGTAATAACCGTATCGACGGCCCCTGCGGCGCGGGTGACCTGCGACTGGCCCATGCCATCACGGATCACTTTGCCACCCCCGAACTTAACCTCTTCTCCATAGGTCGTCAGATCTTTTTCAACCTCGACAAACAGGTCTGTATCAGCCAAGCGGATCTTATCACCCGTTGTCGGGCCATACATGCCCGCATAGTCATGACGATTAAGATTAACGGCCATTGTTAGAGATCCCCCATGACCTGAGCGTTAAAGCCAAAAATGCGGCGTGCGCCAGCGATCTCGATCAAGGCAACCGACCGGGTCTGGCCGGGCTCAAAGCGCACCGCGGTGCCGGCTGCAATGTTCAATCTACAGCCACGGGCAACAGCACGGTCAAACTCCAAGGCAGGATTGGTTTCTGCGAAGTGATAGTGGCTGCCCACTTGTATCGGCCGGTCTCCGGTGTTTGCCACGCGCACTTCTATCGCGTCACAGCCTGCGTTCAGAATGATATCGCCTTGGGCGCAAATAATCTCTCCCGGTTTCATCGCGCGCTCTTTTCGTACCCTGCGTATGCACCAGCGGTACACATTATCACAGCGAGCGCTGTTAACATCGCCGAGCTTGAGGGCTCAGGACCATGCGCCGCCACATGTGCTTGGGCGATGCAGGGGACGGCAACGGTGCAAAACGCAACGGTTAGTGTCTTTTTCATTTATGCTCTCCTAGCGAATGGGATTGTGCACGGTCACCAATTTGGTACCGTCCGGGAAGGTGGCTTCGACTTGTACTTCACTGATCATGTCAGGCACGCCTTGCATACAGTCATCGCGGGCAATGATCGTGGCCCCGAATTGCATCATTTCAGATACACTTCGGCCATCCCGCGCGCCTTCCACCACGGCATCACAAATCAAAGCGATTGCCTCAGGGTAATTCAGCTTTACGCCCCGCGCCAACCGTTTGCGGGCGACTTCGGCCGCCATTGCGATCAACAATTTNTCTTTTTCTCTTGGGGTGAGTTGCATTTATAGTCTCCAACATTTGGGGAGGCTGTTTTGTGTAAACAGATCCAGAATAGGCAGCATCATCTGACGCAGTGCGAACCCATCGACNGCTAGAAGGCGCAGCACACACAGATCAGNACCCAACAAACTGCAACCAGAGGTCGCATTTAAATATGAACGGGCCTTGGAAATATAGGCTGCCGCATCGGGNGCCCGATAGAGCACAGCTGCCATAGCACGCATTCCAGCCGCCACCGCAGGNCGCTCCAGTTGGCTGGTAATATCGCCGTGCAGAACAGATGCGTCGCGATAGATCAATTTTCCAGCTACTTTCATATCGATTTGATCACGAAACATCCCCGATAGCTGCGTCTCGCCCATGGCAAGGCGACCAAATAGAACCGGCTCAACGATCAACGCACGCGCTGTCGGGGCCAGATCAATGCTTAAGCGGCGATCAAGNCTNCCTCGGTCATAAAAGATAGTTTCCTGAGGGAGCCAATGCAGAACGCTGTCATTNTCCACCTTTAATTGGGTCGTCAGTCGACCAAAACTGTCAGGTTGTGCGCGATAAATTCTTTCACTGGCTTGGGTGGTCACCGCAAGACGCGCCCCATCGCGTGCACTGGCCGCAACCTTTAGACGGTCTCCGCCAGTTATTCCGCCCGCTGTGTTTATAATTACGGCCTCAAGATGATCTTGGCGGCGAGGAAATAAAGCCCTTAAACACCCGTTCTGATACAGATCGCTTAATTCGGTTGCCCCAGCCGTTATTTTTGCACCGATATGCAACGTCCCTATGGCTCGTGGCGGGGCAGCAGTCTTTATGTCCGTGTGATCCCGCATGTCGTCTGATAAGCGCCTCGTTTTTATTCCGGTCCTTCCAATCGGGACCAAGTGTCCGGTGATGATGAAATTATAGTGGGATTCCTGTGAAAGTAGCGATCCTTTTACCAAAATTTACGCAGGTTTTTCATTATCCCAAGACANAATGATTATTTTTTAATCGAACCGACCATNGGAAATTNGTAATTTTGCCCAANCGGGTTCAACGAATAACAAGTCACATTTCCATGATTTTTGATCTTNGGTTTCGGACAGATGATCACCATCAACGGGTCGTTGTTAACAAACCTGCTAGGGGTGCGATTACCTTTTATCCAAACAAAGCTCTTCTGAACCATAAACCTTTAGGGCCGACACGTACAAATCGTTTCCGCAGTTGGAATCATTGAAGACGACTTACCTCAGGGGTCTTGCACGCCTAAGCCTGTGTGAATCCTGTAATTGTCACTGGCACCCGCAATGCTAAGCGCGCAAACCTGCTTGTTTTAATCCAGATATTCATATCACCCTTTGTTGGTGAATTTGAAGAAACCTGGTATCCTTGCCGCTTTGTTTATTATNCAAGCGACGGCGTCAGAACACCNGATTGGTTGGCTGCTTTCAAGAANCTAGCCTTTGAACCAATGAAGTTCTTACCACGTTCGCCAGCGAACGCCTCGTCAATGATTTNAGNACAGGCGTCATCGGGTACGCCGTGGTCGGCAAACCTGTGACCAACGCCAAGGGATTTCAGAAAATTGGTCAGATCGTCAGCACCCCGGCCCAGATCTTCTCCAAAAACCTGCTTTAAAGCGGTCTCGCGAAATCCGCCAACACCAGCTACTGAACGCANNANTGTCGGCAATGTGAACGAACAGGCAATCCCATGCTGCACCCCCCAACCCAATGTGATTGGGTAAGACAGGTTATGCGCAATGGCCGTCTTAGTGTTTGAAAACGCTAGCCCCGCATCCAACGATGCCTCGGCAATTCTACTGCGCAGTTCAAGATTACCTAAATCGCTTAGAAGATTAGCAAGGTCAGCAAGGATCGCTTTTGCGGCAGCAACTGCATGACGGGCTGAAACGGGGTTGGCGTTAACATTCCAGATACTCTCGACTGAATGAGACAGGGCATCAAGCCCCGTAGCAAGTGTTAAGCCGTAAGGCTTGCCCAGCATAAGTTTGGGATCAACAACGGCTACTTCAGGATACAGACTCTCATGCGCAAGCGAGAATTTGCGCCCGCGTTCCTCATCCCAAACGGTTGCAAAGGAAGTAACCTCGCTGCCTGTACCTGCTGTTGTGGGTACGGCGATGACTGGAATGGTTGCCAACGTAGGCTCGCCACAGCCNGCTTCCANGTGGCGCTGCACTCTATTGAAATCACCNCCCGCTGCAGCAAAAACTTTGGCAGAATCGATAACTGAGCCACCCCCGAGTGCAACGATCACCTCAGGCCCAGCTCTCAACGAAGCAAAGCGCGCTGATTGTTCGGANAGNAGNTTAAAATCAGGATTTGGGGCGATATCGTTGACAACNATNANCGGNTTACCNGCNTCTTTNGTNANNTNTTCTATCAAAACCTGAAACGGAGNATCAGGATAGGTAACNAGAGCATAGGGCCGACCATCAATTAAAGGCGCAATCGAGGCAAACCCGTCATTTCCGAAAAGAATTCTGACCGGATTATTATAAGACCACATGTTCCACATCCCATAGACTACGCTCGCCAGAGCGGTACATCAAAAAGCATGTCTGAGAAATGCCTANNTNTCAAATTTTTNATTTCAATCATAACCATAGACTAATGCAAAGCTCTATATTGCGGTGCGTTNTTTTCAGACAGTTGCAAATCAAAGTTGGGTTTCTTTCCCGTATCATGCCCTGAACATCAGTTTTNGATCCATATTATGTCTGATATGGGCAGCCGCAAGATTATTTAGAGGGCTTGCAAAAAGNGGGCTGGGCATGAACTTTGTTGCCGGGTTCGAATTTGCACGCGCCCGATCGGCGTAGGTATTACCACCCGGTATTTCTGGCATTCCTTAAGGAACGAAAAANCATACACCTCTTTCGGACAATATNTGACGTGTCGTACAAGAAAAAGAATTGACTGCAGCCACCGAATGGCCAACTGCGACCCAGAAGCGTTGCCTCAAAATTCTGAATTGAAAGGCCCGCTGGACTTCACAAAAAATTACCCCGATGCAGCTTAGCCAGTACGGTTTTTGAGTCTAGAAACTGGCACGTCTTAAATGAAAATGATATCCCGTCTTTTAGGTACGCTAAGCCACTGCACACTTTCATTTTAACCGTTGGCGTTTCAAGAGTACTTACAGTCGTCAGCAAAAACAGCCTTATTTTCTACGAAGGACGCGCCCTGGGCATTTAAGCCTCTCCAACAGCTGCTTAAAGTGTTGAAAGCGTGATAAGTAAAATTCCTAACATGATCAAACTGGCCCAAGCGATATTCTTCAAAAAACTAGGTTCTAAAAGGATTATTGCTGCAAGGAGAATTGAGACTGGAATCGAGGCTTGACGCACTGCGCTCACCGCAGCGGCTTCGGCTCCAAGCTGAAAAGCCCTTAAAATAAAAAAATAGGAAAGATAAGATGAAACCCCCGCTAACATAATTCTCCAAGGAACACGCATCCATTGCTGCGCAACTTCTCCAAATGACAGTGTGTTCAAGCGGCTTTCCCATCTCTGAATACCGAGAAGTAAAACCGTGACTGAGATGTTCGTATAAAACAAGTATACTGCGGGCGTTGTAAATTGCATCGCACCGGCGTCACTTATCGAGTAAGCAGCCGAACCCAACATTGCTATGATCGCCAGACCAAAAGCTTTTTGATCCTCCAGAACACTACCCGGTGTTTTCTGAATCATAAAACTGCCCAACAAAACAGTAAAGATACCCGCAATAGTCAACCAAGAGTACGACCGATCCATCGCGAGCCAACTGAACACAACAATGGCAATGGGAGAGGATCGAATGATTGGATAATAGACAGAGAGATTTCCACGTCGTAAGGCGGATAAAGTGCCATAGTAATATAGGCTCAACCCAAGAACCGAAGTCGCAACAAAGGGCCATATTTCTTTTTGCAAAGAAAGGTCTTGACCCGTCGTGACCGCATGAAAACCTGCCAGCACGACCCACACAACGGACACCCCCGCATAGCACAGCATCGGTTGCGCGGTCCCTTTGAGAATCAAGTCTCGCAACGGATGAAGCAAGGCGGATACCAGAACCAAACCTATCCAGTAAAAATCCATATTTCAGGTCTGATGCAGAGAATTGCGCTGTAGGAAGGTATTAAAATGCACTGTCAGTTGATCATCTTCTATCTGCACAACACCATAAGCGGCAGGTTCATCGCAAAATTCTCCCTGTACACTGGCTGCGTTAAGGGGAATCTGGTGATTTAGGCTTGGCAAGCTCGTGAAGGGAACCCCGCGCCAGTTCACGTATGTCATCCTGTGTACGTGGCCATAAAACACGTGCCGTATATTTTGCCCGTGTTTTAGGGCAGCCGCAAACTCTTCGACTTCTTGCAAGCGGATATTGTCCACATATGGAACGCCAATGTTAAAAGGCGGATGATGCAGAAACAAAAACGTAGGCTTATCTTTAGCCTGTATCAACTGCTGTTTCAGCCAATCCAAGCGATCCGCACAAAGCTGCCCCTCATGCACACCACGCCCTTCTTTTTTTGTATCAAGAAACAAGAAAACACAGCCATTTTTTTCAAACCTATGCTGGATGTAACCATTTGAATCTTTCGGGTGTTTGGGAAAAACCGACTGGAACACAGTGCGATTGTCATGATTGCCGATCATTAAAAAGCATGGCAGAGGAAAAGAGCTAAGCCTCATCTTTAAAGCCTGATAGGCGTTGGTTTCTGCGAATTCGGCTAAGTCGCCAGAAATAACACAAAAACTTGCATCGCGATGCCACTGAACAACATCGTTGAGACATGCATCCAAATGTACAAAAGGTACCAGACCGTTCAACGCGCCCTTATCTCCTACGAGGTGGACATCCGTTATATGAATGAATTTCATAGTGAGTGCTTTCCGAAAAATGAAACCATAAGCCTTGTCTCTGTTGCAGCGTCAAACAGATATGTTGGTCGTTAAGCCGCTCAAATGAGCGGCCCTATCTGCGGGTTCAATTGCAATGTTAGAACATACTTGACCTGTTTTCCATCGGGATAATCCTGTCCGGCACCATAAGTGGTAATCCAGCGCCTTGAGTGGCCTTCTTTTGGTTCTGTGTTTCCTATCTTTTGAAATCCGAAAAACAATGACTGTGTTCTTCCAATAGGGTCTAGACACAGTGTTTGAGATTACAGTTTGCTCTATGAACGCCCACAAAAAAGTGCACTACAGATGCACTGCGAGTGATCCTGCAGCCTTTGAACTTTTATGCNNAAAATATTGAGCCAATACANATGTTTCTTAGATATCATTAAAAAACAAAAACACTTTCTTTGCACATGCTAATGGNTCACGGACCGGGNAAATACACCATGCTTGTGGATAATATNNGGTTAAAAGATCAGCGCTGCTGTGTTTACTNNCGATACTCAGCAGATCAAAATTGCTTTCTCTTCATTTTATGGACAGATTTTTGTTTTCGTTCGCCAAAACCACCTCCACCGGGGCTTTTAAGAACGACCACATCACCGCTCAAAACAGAGATCTCATCATTTCCCCTCAGCGTCTGATGTTCTCCATTTGCACGGATAACGCTGTTTTCACCGATTGCACCCGCATCGCCGCCTTTTGCTCCATGAGGAGTTATAATTCGATGCGACGAGAGCATGGTAACAGTCATTGGCTCTAAAAACTGGAGTTTTCTTACNATGCCATTACCACCATTAAAGCGGCCCTGACCGCCCGAACCGTTGCGAATAGAGAATTCGTTCAGGCGCACCGGAAAACGGGTTTCCAGCACCTCAGGGTCCGTCATCCGGGTATTGGTCATATGGCTGTGCACTGCGCTGGCCCCATCAAAACCATCGCCCGCACCTGCGCCGCCGCAAATCGTTTCATAATTTTGATAGNTGTNATTGCCATANACAAAATTATTCATTGTCCCTTGGCTNCCNGCAATCACNCCCAACGCACCATACAGGGTATCAGCGATGGCCTGGCTGACCTCGGTATTACCCGAAATCACCGCGGCTGGAGCTTTCGGGTTGATCATACTGCCCTCGGNAACCACCAAGGTTAAAGGTTTTAAACAGCCTTCATTCATCGGAATATCTGCACCCACCAAAGTGCGAAAAACATAAAGAACAACGGCCCGGCAAATTGCCAAAGGCGCGTTATAGTTAAATTTATTTTGGGGTGATGTACCGGTGAAATCTATGGTTCCCTGTCGGGCTTTATGATCTACAGAAATCGCCACTCGNATCTGATCGCCACTATCAAGGCGATAGGTAAAATCACAATCATGCAATACATCCAAAACCTGACGGACGCTTTCTTCTGCGTTGTTCTGAACATGGGTCATATAGGCATGNACAGTCTCAAGCCCAAATTGTGCCGTNATTTTTTGTAATTCCTGCACACCCGTAGCATTTGCCGCAATCTGCGCAGATAGATCTGCCATATTCTGGTCAACATCCCGGCAGGGGTATTCGCCAGATTCCAATAAAGCGCGGGTTTCCGCAACGCGCATTTGTCCCTGCGACACCAACAAAAAATTATCAATTACCACGCCTTCTTCATGGATTATCTGACTGTCTGGAGGTGCAGATCCTGGGGTCTTTCCCCCAATATCAGCATGATGGCCCCGGCTGGCAACCGTATAGATAATCTGCTCACCGCTTGTATCAAAAACCGGAGNCACAACCGTTACATCTGGCAAATGCGTACCCCCGTTATACGGGTTATTCATCATAAATACATCACCAGGTTTGATCGCGCCTTNGTTCAGACGCAATATGGTGCGCACGCTTTCAGACATGGAGCCGAGATGCACAGGGACATGCGGCGCATTGGCCACAAGATCNCCNGCCTGATCAAACANTGCGCAGGAAAAATCATAACGCTCTTTAATATTCACCGAATAAGCCGTATTGGCCAAGGTCGCGCCCATCTGATCAGCGATTGACATAAACAAATTGTTGAACACCTCAAGCATCACTGGATTCACTTGGGTTCCAATAGCATCTTGGCGCTTTAAGGGTACGGCGCGGGCCAGGATCAATGCACCGCCTTCTACGCATTCTGCATGCCAGCCCTGTTCCAAAATATTGGTTCCCGTAGGCTCACTAAGAATGGCGGGACCCTCAACAATCTGACCTTTAGACATCAAACCCCGCTCAATCAGGGGCACNGTGCGATATGCCCCCTGAGACCACATCTCAGCCTGTTGCGGGGGCGTCTGATTTCTAGGCATATCAGGCATTTTTACGGTTTCACCAGTCGACCCAACGGCTTCTGCGGTCAGCATATCAATCAACAGCACTGCGTCTTCTGGGCAAAAGCCAAAACGTTGCTGATGCGCTGCTTCAAAGGCTGCGGTCATATTCTGGGGCGCTGCAAAAGGTACCTCTAATGTCTGCTGTGCGCCCTCAGGGCGAATATGAGCCATTTTTTTCATAGTGATTTGATCCATGGGAATAGCTTGGCTGGCCACTTCAGACCGNGCCTTTTCCACCAGATCCGCCATCACTTTTTCCGCCTCAGCCAACGCTGAAAACCCTTTTCCAAATTGATGTTCGCGCAGCGCGCGCACATCTGCCAAACCCATACCAAAGGCCGATAATACACCCGCAAAGGGGTGGATAAACACGCGCTCAATGCCCAACGCATCTGCGACCAAACACGCATGCTGACCGCCCGCACCCCCGAAACAGTTCAGCGTATACCGGGTCACATCATAGCCGCGCTGAACGCTAATTTTTTTGATCGCGTTGGCCATATTTTCAACTGCAATGCGCAAGAAACCTTCCGCAAGCTCCTCGATCGATTTTTCAATACCAATCTCATGGGCTAAAGCCTGAAACTTTTTGTTAACAACGGCTTTATCAAGAGGTTGGTCCGAATTCTGTCCAAAAACTGCAGGAAACAAGTGCGGCTGTAATTTACCCAAAAGCACATTGCAATCTGTCACCGTCAACGGGCCATCCCGCCGATAGGCCGCAGGCCCCGGATTTGCGCCAGCGCTTTCTGGCCCAACTTGCATGCGCCCGTCGCGATAGGATAAAAGCGAGCCCCCGCCTGCAGCCACAGTGTGAATTGACATCATCGGGGCGCGCATGCGCACTCCCGCCACTTCTGTTTCAAAGCTGCGTTCAAATTCGCCTGCATAATGACACACATCTGTAGAAGTACCGCCCATATCAAAGCCAATTAGCTTATCATAGCCAAGCTCTGCGGCGGTTCGCACCATCCCCACCACCCCCCCTGCAGGGCCAGAGAGAATGGCATCGCGCCCCTCAAACAAGCTTGCATCGGTTAAACCGCCATTCGAGCGCATGAACATCAAACGGGGGCTTTTTTCTTGCTCTGCTGCTCCCAGCGCGTTTGAAACTTGTCGAACATAGCGACGCAAAATTGGCGACAGATAAGCATCCACGACCGCTGTATCACCCCGAGACACCAATTTTATTAAGGGGCTGGCTTCATGGCTTAACGAGATTTGCGAAAATCCTGCTTGCCGGGCCAAGTTTCCCAATATTTTCTCATGCGCGGGGTACCTGTAACTGTGCATCAACGCAATCGCCACCGAGCGGTATCCTTTCGCAAAAGCCGCGGCCAAAGCCTGCTTCGCCTGCGCTATATTACAGGGCTGCAACACCTGGCCATCGGCCGCTATACGCTCTTCTATTTCGGCCACCTCGCCATAAAGAAGCTCTGGTAGTTGAATATTTAAATCAAACAAGCGCGGCCGGTTTTGATACCCAATGCGCAATAAATCCCCCAAACCTTGGGTTATCAGCAACAGCGTCGGCTCGCCTTTACGTTCCAACAAGGCATTTGTGGCAACGGTGGTACCCATTTTCACCACGCCAATTTTTTCCTTGGGAATAGGCTCAGCCTCACTCAAACCCAACAAGTTTCGGATGCCATATATGGCAGCGTCCTCATAGGCCTCGGGGTTCTCCGACAGCAGTTTATAGGTGTGCAGCCTGCCCTCGGGGGTTTTCGCTACGATATCAGTAAATGTTCCCCCACGATCGACCCAAAACTGCCACATGGCACAACTCCTTCCTGCGCTGGCGTGCCAGCCGGTTACACATATTAAAAAATAATTCCGAGAGGCTTAATATACCAAAGATGGCAACCACAGCGCCAAACCAGGAAACACCAAAAGCAAACCCAACATTACAAACATCGTTATCACAAAAGGCAGTGCCCCTTTGATCACATCATTCATCGGTCCGCCTTGGCGAATGCCCTGAACAACATAAAGGTTGATCCCAATCGGGGGTGTAATCAGCGCAGTTTCCAAAAGCACCATCAGTAAAATCCCGAACCAAACCGGATCAAAACCCAAAGCGACAACAATCGGCGTTATCAAAGGCGCCATTGTCAGTAGCATCGATAAGGTTTCCATAAAACACCCGATTAGCACCAAAACCGCAACGATCATCAGCATCGTTTGCATCGGCGTCCAGCCAAGCCCGGTTACAAAATCCGTTAGGGCTTGCGTCAGGCCGATAATTGACAACACAAAGTTCAAAAAGACCGCAGCAATGATAATAAGCATAATCATTGCTGTTGTGCGCATGGTTCCCTCAGCGGCTTGACGCATCATACCCAGTGACATTTTACCATTGGCAAAGGCCAAGAGCATGGCCGCCACCACGCCCAACGCGGCAGCTTCGGTCGGCGTAGCAATTCCTGCGTATATAGATCCAACAACAACCGCGAAAATGCCCAAAGGAGGCAGCAATGAAGGCAAAGCGCCTAGCCGCTCCAACCAGGTGTGGCGCAGTTTTTCTCCACCCCATTTTGGGTTCAACAGGCATGCGATGATAACGGTCGACATGAATAACAAAGCCAGAAGAAACCCCGGTAAAAAACCCGCAAGATAAAGTTCTGGGACTGATGTGTTGGTCAGCAATCCATAAAGAATTAAATTAATGGATGGCGGAATTAAAATTCCCAATGTGCCCCCGGCGGCCACCGTGCCCAAAAACAAGCTTTCATTATAGCCACGCTTCTTAATCTGCGGCAAGGCAACCGTACCAATGGTAGCAGCCGTTGCCACCGAGGATCCAGAGGTTGCAGCGAATAGGGCAGATGAGCCGATATTAGAATGCATTAAGCCCCCCGGCAACCATCCAAGCCATTTTACGATGCTGTCATACATACGTTCCGTGATGCCAGCGCGCAGCAAGATTTCGCCCATCATTACGAACATAGGGATCGCCACCAGCAAGAAATCAGTTGAGGTTTGCCATGCCAAGTCGGAAATTGCGCGGTACAGCGGCATGGGGCTATCGGTATATTGTAGGATCAGGCCCAACCAGCCAAGCGAAGCTGCAATCGGCACCGATAGCCCTATCAAGCCCAATAAAATCAAAAGTGTTTTAAAAAGCATCAGATTAAACCGTTTCGTCTTCGATTTGTTCGTCTAATGACTTGACGCCAACCAGATCCTGCGCCGCGACCCCATCGCCCTGAAGCATGCGTTTGAGCGCCACCAGCNAGATCAAAAAACCCGAAAACAAGAAAAANATCCAACCGAGCAACCAAGGAATTTGGGGCAAGGCGAGCGGCACGCGCATCGGCGTGATAGAACGCGATCCGTTTTCCAAGGAATCTGCCACCATATACCAAACATTTTCTACAAGAATTGCAGCAAACCCCATCAGCAAAATCATACCGAATAAATTGACAACCCCCTGTACGCTCTTGGGAAAAAGACCAAGCAACGCATCAACGCGAATATGAGCCCGTTCAAACAGGGCATAAGATAAGGCAAGCGCTGTCGCTACGCCGAACGCATACCCTGAGATTTCATCGGCCCCTCCCAGCGAAATATTAAAAATTTTGCGCAGGAAAACTTCAAAGGTCACCAGAAATGCAGAAAAAACAATCAATCCGCCACCGAGCCATGTTAGCCAAAGGCTAGCTTTGCGCGTGTTATCTAGCAAACGTTCTAACATCTCAGTTCCTCGTTGATCTCAAAGAGGGCGGCGGGAATATCGCCGCCCGGTTTATCAAGCGCTTATTTGGCAGCGGCCGTCAGGCCCAAGATCGGGCCGACGGTTTCGTTCCAATTCTCAGCGCATTCTGCACCACAGCGCTTGGCCCAACGCGCCAGAACTACATCTGTCGCAATCGTATCGCGCAATGCAAGATCAGCCGCCGAAGGCTCCACCAAAGTCATCGAGCCACCTTCCCCTACAGAGCACTCTCCGCCAGTTATGCAAGAAATGGCAATATCATCCTCAGTTGCGGTTTCTGTCCACATTGCATCGGTAAGCGCAGCTGTTTCGCTTTGTATCAACGCTTGCTGATCTGCTGACAGGCTGTTCCATTTATCCATATTCATGGCGCCAAAGGCGAGGCCCCAACCCACACGTAAGGTGTATGCATGCGTTGCAACTTGGTTCCATTTGGCTGTGTAGGCAGACATTGTTCCCGTAATAGCACAATCCACAACGCCCTTCTCAAGCGCTGGAATCACTTCCCCAAATGAAACTGTGACCGAGGTGCCACCCACGCCTTCGACAAAATCACCCAATGTGGTCGAGTAAACTCGGATTTTCTTACCATCTAGATCTGCAATACCATTCACTTCTCCATTGCACCACAAGGTCTGGCTGGGGAATGGATAAAGCATCAGTAATTTTGCGTTATAAATTTCTTCAAATGCTTTCTCTAGGGTCGGGAAGTAAGCGTCAGATACTTTTCGCTGCGTATCGATATCTTGGGTCAATGAAGACAGATCAGCACCCTCAAAAATGGCATTTTCAGCCGCCACATAGCCTGGCAAACCGAAGGCGAAATCAAACACTCCGTTTTTGACCAAACGCATAATTTCAAACCCCTTCAAACCGAGGCCAGATTGCGACTGGATTTTGCCTACGATATCCCCGCCTGAAGCCGCGTTGAGGCGGGTGTTGAAAAATGGCTCTTCATGTTTTTGAAAATTGGTCAGGCTAGACCAAGTTCCCACCGCAGTCAGGACCACCGGCCCATCGGCCAAGACGGCGCTGGCGCTAAGGGCCAATCCTGCGAGTGCTGTAGTGATCTTTTTCAGTTTCATTTTTAGTCTCCCTTTTGGTTATGAGTTTTGTGGATTTGGTAAAATTGTAGTTTCAGCATCTTCTGATACATCTGTGACCAGCATATGACCGGGGGAATGCGTGATACATATGGGCAGTTTNGCGTCGAGCAGAACGTTTTGCGGGGTCACTCCACAGGCCCAATAAACGGGGACCTCATCGGGTTGGATTTCAACCGCATCGCCCCAATCTGGTTGGCTTAGATCCGCGATCCCAATCTCCGCCGGATCACCCGTTGCAATAGGCGCACCATGCGCCTGCGGATACTGACGGCTGATGCGGCGTGCTTGCTCAACCAGATCCTCTGGAATGGGGCGCATTGTCACCACCATTTTGCCCGAGAACCTGCCAGCAGGTACCAAATCAATATTGCTACGATACATTGGAACATTTTTGCCCGTTTCGATATGCCGAACTGGAATACCATTACGGATCAACGCATTCTCGAACGTAAACGAGCAGCCTAGCGCCACCGTCACCAGATCCTCCGACCATATATTGGATATATCGGTTACCTCCTCGCGCAATACCCCGTCTTGAAAGACGCGATATTTGGAAACATCGCTGCGGATATCAATCTCTTTGCCAAGCGTAGGTAAAAACGGGGAGCCGCTATCTCCGATTCCAACAATCGGGCATGGTTTTGGATTTCTTTGACAAAAGCGCAAAAAGTCCAATGCGTAACACTCGGACAAAATCGCCAGATTGCATTGAAGTTTTCCAGCTGCCAGGCCAGCAGTATGCCCTTTATAAAGCCCCGCCCGAATGGCAGCGCGCAGCTCGTCTGGCGTAACCATTTTCAAATCAGCATGCGTTTTAGTTTCTGATAACATAACAGCGCTCTCATAGAATTCAGCAGAGCATTGCACAGAGCAGCCCATCCATTCAAATTATCATTTTGTATCGCTTGTGATAAATTTTTTGAAACTATTAAGGTTGGGATTTATCCCAATTTAAAGCTACGCTTTGCGCAATTTCGGCGCTATTTTCAACAAGAAAGCTACGTGGCTCTGACAGATAAGAGGCCGTAAACTGTAGTGGCTGTGGACGAAATCCAGCATCAAATTCTACAATTTGTTCTGACTTAAGAAAGTCACGTGCCAGTGCACGCGGATAAGGTCCCACAGCGATTCCTGCCGCGATCATCTTCAAACTGGCCGATAGGGAGGCTGAAGCAAACACCCGGACGCTTGGCCCTATTCTACGGGATAATTCTGACATCAGCTCGCGATAGGGCCGCGTCATGCGCGCGTATGAAATGACCGGAACTACACTTAAATCGGTTTGTGCGTTTGAGACAGACCTATACCAGTGCAAATCAAAAGATGGCAGGGGAACGTTTTCAACAGAAAATTCTGATACGGGTCCCATCAAAAACGCTAGGTCTAGTTTGCGTTCTAACAACGACGTGCGTAAATTCAAAGATATGTCTACCGTAAGATCCACATTTACGCGTGGATAAGTTTCACTAAAAGCTTTTAGAAACTCTGGCAGCCAAGCCTGCGCAATTGTTTCAGATGCCCCCACTCGGAACAAACCATCAGCTTCAGACGGGTTCGCAACCCGCTGTTTTATCTCTTCTTCAACGAAGAGCATTTGTTCCGCATAAGATAGAAGCAAAGTGCCTTGCTTCGTGAGCACTAATTCGCCCGAACCTCGCTCAAACAAAGGTACACGCAATTCATCTTCAAGGTTGGCTATGCGCGTTGACACCGCAGGTTGAGAAAGACAAAGACGTTCTGCAGCCTTGCGAAAACCGCCAAGCCGCGCCACCCATAAGAATGTTCTAATTTGATCAAAGGTCATATCTGATTTATATCTTGGATGGCATGTAGCACAAACCCATAAAATTCGTTTATAAAATCAGTTGGTGTGGAACAGCTTGTCACTTAAAATACGTCAACCCAAACTCTAACAGCGCTCTTTTAAGCAACGACTCGGTTCTCCCTATAGGGTCTAGACACAGTGTTTGAGCCTGGATTCGAGAATAATGAACACGCTTTACGTTAGTGGAAACTATTAGTCATCGATATTTATTTGAAAGATGGTGCCCGGGGGCGGATTTGAACCACCGACACGAGGATTTTCAGTGCACTGGACACTATATAAAACAAATATTTATATATTTGTGTCTATTTGAGTGTCTAAGTTTTATTTCCAAAATAATTTCTAGAATATTGTAATCCCCTGCACTGCTTGGGATTTTGACAGGTATCACCGAGAAAACTTAGACACAAATTTATTCCTTAAACATTAAACTTTACAAAGCGAGGATCAGATCGCGAATATTAGACTGTGATTACGCGTTTCCATCAACAATTCCGGTAATTTGATAATGTTAGAAATTCTGCGGTTTCGGTGTATTGTNCGAATGCCATAGTAAAACTTAAACTAGAAATTTTGATTATCAAAATACGGGAGCACTAAATGAATGTTTTGACGGACCCGATTTCTATCTGGCACTTGCTATTGGTGGTAGGCGTAGTTTGGTTATATTTTTGGAATGAACAGCGCAAACTCAAACAGGAAATAAANGAAAATGGTGAGAGAGTNGATGAGTTGTATCGTGAAAATGCAGAANTTAGGGANAAAGAATTAANTNCAAGAAACCATTCANAAANACATCAAGAGAATGAATTAAATATTCGGAAAACTTTCGAAGAAAAAATCAACAAAGAAACAGAAGAAATTCAAGATACGATAGGTGCACTAGAACGAGCATCCGCCTGGTCGCGTGATATGATAGATCAAATGGATCAAAAAACTAATGTGTTGGATGAAAAAATAAAAAATACTGAGCGAGTGAACGAAGAGCATTTTGAGAAATTATTCCATCACGAAAAGACATTAGAAAATCAGTCCTTAGAAATAAAAAAATTAAGGGAGAAATAGACTTAGGTGATGAGTAAATGACCCCAATTTGAGGTTAATCAATTTATCTCTTATCCACCTTTCTTTCCAACTGTCTGACACGGTGTTTTCCGTTACCTTAACTTTAAAATGGATGTGCCACAAAGAAACGATAACTGACTAGTGATTTGCACACCCTATAGCAAATAATCCAAAACACTTTTCCAGTTTGGGAACTTTTCCTGTCCAAAGTGAATGTGTACTCCTTGAAATTCTCCTGCCCCATTTACCGTCCTATCATCAATCAAATAGTCACCCCGATTTAGATGTTTGTGTTGTGACAGTATCAGTCTCTTTTTTGCAGTTTCACCGAGGTATTTCTTTACCCACTGGTGCTTGTCACTCCATGCACTTGTGTTGTCCCAAGGTGGCGTTGAAAGTATGTAGGCGTCATAGAATTTCGCAAGTTTTTCGAAAGCATCCAAACCACCATCAAGTGGTTTCATGAGTGAGAAAACGCCAGGAACCGCATAAAGTCTTCCCTCGTATTCTTTGAGTGTTTCTGGAGAGAGTTGTGCAAGTCCGGATGGATAATCCACAAGGACGCCATCCATGTCGAAGTATAAGATTTTTTTCTTCATTCAATTATAATCCGATTTTTTAACGTCTGATCTGGGTTGGTTGCTCGATGGTTTGGGTAATGCCTACCATACAATTCAAGTAATAAAGAATGAAACACTTAACCTTTCCTCGGAACAGATGCTGTCTGCAACATGGGAACGTATTGTCCAAGGTACCCAGTTTCAGAGAGTTTCATTTTTTAAGTTCATTTCCATTGGAAACGAACTTCTTTTTTTGCGGTTTTCAAATGATATCTGGATTTCATAATTTAGAGAAATCAAACATCACCAAAACCGAAATCGTAGTAGTCTTTCCAACCAGATAATTCCCAAGCAGTTTCAGATTATGCATTTAATTCCTTGTCGATTTCACTAAAGAC
>NYVC01000005.1 GCA_002684375.1 Marinovum sp. | reverse complement strand
TAGACCTTTTAAGCACNAAGNCATAACTTTNCNCCTTTTAANAAANAGAAAAAATNNGCCTTAAAAAGGGGNNNTATNCTTTAAAGGTGANTNTATAAACTTATGATACCGCTTTGGTTGTTTATCATGTGAACCTTCACATGNTATTTTTCAGCAAGGGTTGAATATGGCGTCTCAATTATTTTGAGGGTTGTTGACCGCCATGATCAGACTTGGTTCATCCAGCCAAAAGCGTAATCGATCATAATATAACGATCGATAATGCTCGATAAACAACACTGTTTAAATCATACAATTGAAAGGGTTCAGCCTGTTGTGAGCAGACCTCAACGCAAAGGGTAATAATCGGCAGCTATAAGCTATTACTCAATGAGGTTTNGCNCAGAAGTTTGAAAACGTCATTTCTGCCGGCACATCGGTCGGGGCCTTATTGTGCAGGTGAACCTGACCTAACGCCGGCCATAAAATCAACCGCGAAGATAAACTGTAAAATCTTGGCTTAAACAGCCTGCTCTAGCTGCAATCAATACCCAGTCTTTTTAGATACCACGTATAACCATGATCTGTATTAACTGGATAATTTGGTAAACTCAGTCAGAATTATGATTTTCTGCCCGTTCACACGACCCTCAATTTGGTGTTCGTTGTCTTCGACAAGCGATATCCTCCGGACCGAGGTTCCCCGCTTCGCAGTAAAACCACCCCCCTTGACTGGCAGGTCTTTAATCAGCGTCACCGTATCACCAGCTGCCAGTAACACGCCATTTGAGTCGCGGTGAATAATTTCAGGCACATTTGCTGTTGGGCTTTTTTTAGCCCATGTTAGCACAGCCGGCTCAAGGTAAAGGATTTCCAAGATATCACGCGCCCAATGTTGCTCTGACAAACGCTGCAACAAACGGTATGCAGTCACTTGGACGGGGGCATAGGTGCTCCAAACCGCCTCACTCAGACACCGCCAATGTGGTGCATCCTCAATGACACCTGTAACCCCCTTAAGACAAGTCCGACAGAGCAAAACAGCCATCTCAGCAGAGCCATCAGCTTCGGGCGGAACATCGCATGCGGTCCGGGCATTTTTCATACCGCAAAGCTCGCATACACCGCCACTTCGACCCGTGAGATCAGATTCTAAAGACATATTTTTCCTCTAAACAATGTTTCATCACAAGACATTGTTTCGTCTTGGAGATCTAGTAAAACACAATACTCAATTCGTCGCCAGCTAATCAGTTTACTACTGTGGTGCAACATCGCCCCGTAAATCTTGGTAAACGCTCCTGAGACAATTTACGCTTGAATTTACTGGCGTCTCGTTGCATCTGCGCAAATGCCAAACGGCTGGGCACGAGTTGCCAATCTTATTATTGCCAGCGAACTGTCGTGGGAAGCAGGAAATCAATCCAAAATCCATCGGCGCATACGCATGGCCGAACAAAGCGTGCAGACATTGAAAGTTTCCTTAGGTTTTGGGCAAATTGCCCCTGTTTCCGTTCAGGAAGGGCCAGTATGCCATGGAAGTTTCACTTTATAGTCNTCAGCNAANTGNGAAAAATTCGTGACGGTAATAGGGTCCAAAGGAATNCCTTTAACCTGTCTNTGGGCTGCTCTTGCCCATTCTCTATCACCCGGCGCCATAACGNATTGGCCGGCTCGCGGTTTTGAACCTCGCAAAAGAGCAAGATAGCGTGTCATACCCGCTTCTACCAAAGGTGCCGCAACAAAGGCCACGGGATCCATCACAATNACGAACGCGCCCATCTCGCGGGCACGCAGAAAGTCGGGTCCAGCCATCGGCGCAATGTCGGGGCTCAGTTTCATACCTGTTAAAACGGCAGAAAATATTTCGGCAACACCACCCAAAGCTGCGCCCTTGAAGCCAAAGTCAGAGCCACCCAATGGTGCCAGCATTTCGGCACAAAACGGGTCAGTGGTATCACCGCCGTCGCTGTCTGATGCGACCCCCCTGGGCAAATCGCGCTGCAGGGACTGATGCAGTTCAACCCGATTAAACGGGACTGAACTGGTGGCCATATCCAACAGCCAGGGATTACCTTGGCCCGAAGGTACCGCAACCGAAATCGGGTTGGTCCCATGGAAAGGTTCAGCCCCATCAAACAAACGTACAAAACCATCCGAATTGCCAAAGACCAAGGCAATCATTCCTGCATCTGCGGCAGCCTTCGAAAATGCTCCGGCGGGCCCGAAGTGCGATGTATTCTGAATAGCAACTGCGGCGATTCCTGCCACCTGAGCATTGCCAATCGCGTGTTCTATCGCCGCAAAAGCACCAACAGCCCCATGGGCATTATCCGCGTCTAAAACCGTCGTTCCGCTGCGTTTTTGGGTAATCGTTATCTTTGGTTGTTTATTGAGCCGCCCACCTTGAAACGCCTTAACATAATGGGCAAGCAACCGGATACCATGACTGTCCACACCATGTATCGAGCCATGTAACATCGCCCGCGTCGCTGCATCAGAACTGCGTGAATCAACCCCGGCATTTTGGAAAATTTGTCGCGAAAACCTGTCTATGGAACCAACGGGTGCATGAATATTTTTTACTTCGGACATTTTATTTCCCTTTTAACAAAAGCAGCCTCCGCCTGAATTTTGTGCGCGGCACGCATTATTTTTACTCTCTGGCTTGATCAACCAATCTGCGCATTCCAAATCGCAGCTAAGCCAAAGAAGAACAAGGTTTGCTTTGGCAATGAACATCAAACTCTNTCAACCGTCCAACACAAANTCGACCTGATTGAAGATAATCCCATTAGGCTAATTGATATAAGATGTATCAAGAGTGTCTGGTGAAGTTCAAAACCATAAACTATGTGCCAGCCGCCTTTGCCACAAAAAATTGGCGGCTTTCGCGGTCATTCATGTTAGTTGCTGCGCAGAGAGCCTCTCATAANAATTTAACCGAAGCAATTATTACTGCAAGCCCTCAATTTATGTTTACAAACTTAAAACCCATGCTCTAGCAGGGTCCGAAAGGGAAACCCCACAATTGTTGCAGAAGACATTCGACCATGGCGGGCTCAATAACCGACGGGTTGTCCCACATGCTTTAGCCTATCAAGCAAATCAACCAATTCACTATCAAAGCCCAAAGCGTATCCTCTTTGCAGCCTAGTTTTTAAACCAACGTCAGATTTCGCGGGTGTTTTTAATGACCAATCATCTGCCTCACAACCTGGCGGCATCAAATATTCCTACCTAGATAAACCAGAAACGATTCAGTTTTNCTAAAGTCCATGCAAGATTAGTCATCGCAAAGTAATAAAATGTATTCACCCACTTAAAACGACTGGATAAATCAGAAGATTAATTGACCCGTTTGTCTTATAACATATGATATGAGAGCACGCTTAAAAACATTAAAAGGGAGAATATTATGAAAGTGGTCTATATGGGAAAATACAGTCAACAAGGGCTGTCGGGGATGTTGGATAGCAGCTATGCGAAACGCGTCGAAGCCGTTAGAGACATGTTTGCAAAAGTTGATGCAACCCTTGGCGATGTCATGTATCTNATGGGAGAATATGATGTTTTCGCAACTGTTGAAATNTCATCAATCGAAGTTGCCGCCGGTGTCAGNGACATTATGATGCAATCAGGCGGTTGGGATAAGCTTTTGATGATGCCTGAATTTGACGTTGATGCCGCCATCCAAGCTGCCAGAACAGTGGGCAATTATCCAACTCCGGGATCAGAAACATAAACACTAAAATTATCACGTATTTTGGAGCATAAAAACTGACTGCGGATGAGGTTGCACATCGAAAAACGAGCGACAAATCAACTACTGGTTCACGGCGACCCTCTTGCCGTGAATCCGCCTCAATGAAACCGGAAAGCCACAAAAAATCATTCTGCAGGCACTCTGGCAAGATACAAAACACATTGCGATTTCTAGCCATCACAGACTAAAAATCTATTCACGAAATTCTTCGGCTTTCAAACCATAGCGAGCCAGCCTGTCATAAAAAGTTTTGCGGGGTACTTTTAGTTGTTCCGCCGTCAACGAGGCCCGGCCCTTAGTTTTTCGCAACGCTGCTACCAACAGCGACCTCTCAATTTGGGCCATCTGTTCGGTCAACCCAAAATCGCCACCCACATCCTGTGGGTTGGTCAATCCCAAAGCAAAGCGCATCGCCGCACTCATCAAGGCGTGGGCATTNCCTGGCCAGTCGCGCGCCATCAGTTCTGCCATGAAATCAGCGGACATTTCCGGCTCGGCAACGCCCGCCTGCTCACAGGCCTGCGTCACATAACGTTGAAACAAGACTGGAATATCCTCGGTTCGTTCTGAAAGGCTTGGAATGCGCACTTGCACCACCTCAAGCCGGTAGAACAGATCATTGTTTAGCGCCGGCGACTGCGTTCTTGCCAAGGGATCGCGGGTGACACATCCGGCAAGCAAACGGGTCTCGGATCCGGCCTCCAGCAGATCAAGCAGCGCCATTTGAGCATCCTCGGATAAGGCCGTGATCTCATCAAGAAACAGGCTGCCACCATGGCAGGCCTGCCATTCGCGTTGCAGAGCGTCGCGTTCAAGACCGGACGCCGAGCGTTTGTGGAACGCTCCCTTGGCGCGCGCAGAACACAGATGCAACACCTCAGCAATCTTGGCAATACCAGTGCCCGGCGCGCCTTTGACCAGCACAGCGGTCTCCAATCGGGCCGCGGCGCGGACCTCATGACGCAGCGCCTCAGCCAGCGTCGAGCGGCCAAAAATCAGCCGCGCGGCAGGATCACCAACTGTAGCCAGAGTTTTGAGCCGACGATTTTCAAGCACGGTTGCCCGCGCCCGCAGGGCCCGCTCTAACACCCGCATAAGATCTTTCGAATCACAGGGTTTTTCTAAAAAGCTGAAGGCCCCCTGCGCCATTGCCGAAACAGCCATTGGGATATCGCCCTCGCCAGTCAGCAACACCACCGGCAGATCGTGATCAACCTCACGACTATAGTTCAAAACATGAAAGCCATCACGGCCCGGCATCCTGATATCGGACAGAATAATACCCTCAAAATCAGGCGATATATAGTCTTTTGCTGCAACAAAAGACCCTGTGCTGATCACCCTGCAGTCGGCCAGTTCCAAGGTTTGGACCAATGCGTCGCGCACAGCCCGGTCGTCATCAATCACCAAAACCTGACGCATTATTCAATGCCCTCCACCGGAGCGTGAACCAATTCTATTATAAATTCAGCGCCGCGACCCGGACGGTTGCGGCCGACAATCTTACCGCCAAAGCTTTGCAAAAGACCATAAGAAATTGACAGACCTAGGCCCATCCCTTCATCGCTGCCAACCTCTTTGGTGGAATAAAACGGATCAAACATTTTTTCGGGCCGTGCAATCCCCGGACCCGTATCCGCAACGGTAATCGATACATAATCAGGGGCTTTGACCAGGGTCACCTCAAGCGCTCCTTGTTTCTGTCCCGCCATCGCATCGATCGCATTGCCGAAAAGATTAGCCATAACCTGCCCCAGACGCACGTCGCCGCCCTGCACCCAAACGGGGGCTTGCGGCGCGTGCCATCGCACAACAATGCCTGAGCGCTTGAGGCGCGCGGTCGAGAGCTCCAGCGCCCCATCGATGACAGCGACAATATCCACACGGCTCATCGGTTCACTTTCATTGCGCACAAAGGCCCGCAGGTTTTTAATAATCCGCCCCATACGATGCGCAAGTTCGGCAATCCGCGTCAAATTATCAGCCGCTTTGCCCGGCCTATCGCGCTCAAGAAATTCTGCGCCATTAGCGGCAAACTGTTGAATCGCCATAAGGGGCTGATTCAATTCATGGCTGATACCAGCGCTTAGCTTACCCAATGCAGTCAGCTTTTCTGCCTGAACCAAATCCGTCTGCGCTTGTTGTAACGCCGCCTCCGCGTCTTGACGTTCCGATATTTCCCGCCGCAATTGCCGATTTATGTCTGAAAGCGCTTGGGTGCGCTCGCTTACACGCCGCTCCAACGTGATGTTGGCCATCGATAAACTGCGTCGCCGTTCAGTCGTAAAAAACAAAAGTGCCACGATGATAAACACTGCAGCGGTCATCATCATCGCCTGCAATCCTGCCAGCCTCAGGGCGGGTGCCACGTCGATCAAGGCCTCTGCAGTCATACCTATCGTCGGCAATGATTGCGTCAGATGCAACGCCTGACGGGGCAAATAAGGGCCCAAATCCAATTTCCAAACTTCGTGCAGGCCGACAGACGTGATCGACGCGGACCATGAGCCAGCCGCCTCTGATCTGCCCAAGGTCTGGTTTAACGACAGCAGTTCAGATCGGTTGCTTATGAACACCTCGCCTTTATCGTCACTAAAAAAAACCGCNGGNCCCCTACCACGCCAATCGGTTTCAAGCCGTTCGATATCGACAACCACCACAAGCGCGCCCTGCACTTGCCGGGNATTTCCAAACGATGGCGCNGCAAAATAGAACGCGCGCTTTTTAAAAACGTCATCGCTGCCATGCTGCTTGCCCAGCGCTCCGTTCATGGCCCGGCGGAAATAACCTTGCCGGGTCAGATCATCTGGATATTTACCATGGGCCGAGGCCAAAACCCGGCCCTGAGCGTCCGCAAAGAATAGTGTCAGCGCCGCCGTTTTATCAGCGGCCTCTAGCAAAAGCGCATCTGCAGTGGCATGGTTTTTTTGATCGGTTTGCGCCAAGATATTCAACGCTGGGTGATCGCTGAGCAGGACAACCATTTCTTGATAACGTTGCAATTGGCTTTGCAACCGATCCGCAGCAAGGGTCACATCGGCCGCACCACTCCGCGCCAGACGGTCCAGAGCCTGACCGTATGAAGCCACATAGATCACGTAGGAAAAAACCGCCAAAGACAGAAAGAACGTGGCCGTGATCCACCCGCGATATGCAAATTTTGCTTTCATCGCTTGCAATCTAGACGCGGAGCGGATCAATTGACCAGACCTCAATTTCTTTCAGACGGTCACATGGCATCGCTTTCACAATCCCCGACAGACCCGGCATTTGTACAAAATCCCTACGGGTTTTATCGCGAGGCCCAACAACACGGCGACATCTCCTTTTGGGAAGATTATCAGATGCCCGCCGCCTTTTCCCATAGGGCGGTTTCCATGCTGTTGAAAGATCGGAGGTTCGGGCGTGAAATTCCTGTCGAAATGCAGGTACCCCCCCCCGCGGTTCTGGCGCCTTTCTATGCGGTCGAGGCCCACTCGATGCTGGAACTGGAACCGCCCCGCCATACCCGCCTGCGCGGCTTGGTCCTGAGGGCGTTCACTTCGCGGCGGATACGGGAACTGTCGCCTGAGATCACGCAGTTATGTCACGAATTTCTGACAGCCGCACCAATCGCATCAGGAAAGCTAACCGAACCATTTGATCTGATTGCACAGTTCGGTAATAAGCTGCCCGTAATTGTTATCGCGCGTCTGCTTGGCGTCCCGGACAATATGGCCGCTCAGTTGCTCGCATGGTCGAACGCGATGGTGGCGATGTATCAAGCGCGCCGGGATACCGAAATTGAAACCCGTGCAGTTTGCGCGGCACAGGACTTCGTAGCCTTCATGCGCGGCTATATCAAAGCCCGACGGTCGCAACCGCAGGATGATCTGATCACCCATCTGATTGCCGCAGAAGAAAATGGTGAAAAGCTGTCGATCGACGAATTGATTACCACGTGCATACTGCTGTTAAACGCTGGGCATGAAGCCACGGTGCACAGCCTTGGCAACGGTGTCAAAGTACTGCTCGAAAGTGAAACCCCGCGCACAGCTCTGGCCCCAAATGCCATAGCCGACACAGTCGAAGAAATTCTGCGGTTTGATCCGCCGCTACAATTGTTCACCCGCTACGCCTATGAGGATGTGACCGTGTTTGACTATAAGTTCAAACGCGGCGATCAGGTCGCATTGATGCTGGCGGCGGCCAATCGTGACCCGGCAGTCTGGGGCGATCCCGACGTATTTAACCCGCAGCGCAACCGGAAGGTGAACACCGCCTTTGGAGGCGGCATTCACTTTTGCGTTGGCGCAGCGCTGGCGCGGCTAGAGCTGCAAATAGCGCTGCCAATTTTGTTTGAGCGCTGCCCGACATTGCGCTTGGCCGAACCACCACGCTATGCCAACCTGTATCACTTTCATGGGCTCGAACGCCTGATGATAAATTGCTGAAGCTCCGCGACGTACAGGTATTGCCCTACAACGGCAGATTGGTGGTCGATTTGATCTCTTCCATTGACAACAAGGCCGTCACATTATGCACCCGCACCTCTGAGATCAACGCCTGATAGAACGCGTCATAGGCCCGGGCGTTTTTCACCCGGACTTTTAGGATATAATCGACATCTCCCGCCAGTCTGTGTGCCTCCTGCACCTCTGCACGAGACAGCAACGCCTGTAAAAACGCCTCCTGCCAACCCGCCTCATGTTCACTGGTTCGAATGAGCACGAAAAAGCAGGCCTCAAAGCCCAGGGCCTCGGCATTTAGCACAACCGTCTGCTGACCAATGATCCCAGCCTCGCGTAATTTGCGAATACGATTCCAAACCGGCGTCTTAGAAGACCCCACTTTCCGTGCAATTTCATCTAATGACTGGCTGGCATCACGCTGCAGCTCTGCAAGAATTTTCCGGTCTATTTCATCTGGAAGAACCGACATCTTTAATCCTTTAACTCTATTAGAACAGCTCTATCAAAAATACCTTGATAAAGAACATATGTTCTTATTTAACTTCTCATATAGTATTTTAGCAGAAAATAATTCTATATTTCAACTGTAAATACAGGTCATAGGAAGTCGCGATGCAACATTTTCCAATTTTCATTGCTGTTCAAAACCGTAAAATCGTCCTTTCAGGCGGCGGTGAGGCAGCAATTGCAAAACTACGTCTTCTGATGAAGACTGAAGCAAAAATCGTGACTTTTGCCGCCGAAGCCTGTGACGAGATCAAAGCATGGGCAGCGCAAGACCGCTTACAACTGGTGCCGCGCGCCTTGGGTGCTGGCGATGTGACCGGGGCGGTCTTGTTTTACGCAGCCAATGAGAATGCCGCGGAAGACGCCCGCGTCGCCAAGATCGCAGAGGCCGCGGGCGCTTTGATAAATATAGTCGACAATCTGGCCGAGAGCCAATTCATCACCCCCGCCATAGTTGATCGCGATCCTGTCACTGTGGCCATCGGCACCGAGGGCGCAGCCCCGGTTCTGGCGCGGGCGATCAAAGCCGATATCGAGGCTCAGCTTCCGACAAACCTTGGCATTTTAGCCCGAATTGGCAAAGCTTTTCGCGATCAGGCCAGAGCGTTACCATATGGGAGGGGGCGCCGCGATTTTTGGTCTGATTTTTACTTTCGCGCCGGCCCCCAAGCCTTTGCAAAATCAGGTCCGCGGGCCGTAAAAACAGCCCTATCTGACTTGCTGCTTATGCATCTGTCAAAGACACCTCGCAAAGGCCATGTCGCCTTTGTCGGCGCCGGCCCCGGGGATCCTGATCTGTTGACACTGCGCGCGCGCAGGCTTTTGGACCGGGCAGATGTAATCTTGCACGACCGTTTGGTTGCGCCAGAAATTCTTGAGCTGGCCCGCCGCGAAGCCCATATCATTGAGGTTGGTAAAATTGGCTTTGGCCCCGCGACATCACAGGATGATATCAATGCATTGCTCTGCGTTCATGCCCTAAAAGGTGCGCAGGTGGTGCGCTTAAAGGGTGGTGACCCAACCCTTTTCGGTCGGCTAGACGAAGAACTGGACGCCTGTGATGCGCAGGAGATTGCATGGTCTATTGTCCCCGGCATCACCGCCGCCTCGGCCGCAGTTGCCAGTATCGGCCAAAGCCTGACAAAACGGCACCGCAATACAGACGTGCGGTTCTTGTCGGGTCAGGATATCAAAGGCTTTGCCGATCACGATTGGACCCTTTTGGCACGCCCCAACGAAATTGCCGCCTTCTATATGAGCACGACCGCCGCGCGCTTCATTCAAGGGCGTCTTTTGATGCATGGTGCCGCCGCCAAAACACCGATCACGCTGGTGGAAAATGCCTCGCGCGCAGATGAACGCGTGGTTGCGACAACACTCGTTGATCTGGCGCAATGTCATCAGACCCACGCCTTTCAAGGCCCCGTTCTCAGCCTTTACGGTTTGCCCCCCCGTGACGCAGTGCAAACTCTGCAACACATCTTGCAAAGGGATCTGGCGTAATGGTCCGACCGTTCATCGATAAAGTTGTCACCGCCAATGATCTGCGCGAGGGCGACGTGGTTTACCTGACAGAGGTTAACAATTGGAGCCGTCACCTCGCCGAGGCCGAGGTCCTGCAAGATGAAGCCACCGCAAAGGCGCGACTGGCAGTTGGCAGCAGTGATGTCCTGAATATCATCGGCGCTTATCTGGCGGATGTCACCCCCGCAGAGACTGGGCCAGAGCCACGGCACTTCCGCGAGGAATTCCGCCGTACGGGCCCCTCTAATTACTTTCACGGCAAGCAAGAAAGTGCAGAAAATGTATAAATACAGCCAGTTTGATAGTGATTTTATCCGCCAGCGCAACGCACAGTTTCGCGCCCAGATTGAGCGCAGACTGAACGGTTCGTTGACGGAAGATGAGTTCAAACCCCTGCGGTTGATGAACGGGCTCTATCTGCAGCTTCACGCCTATATGCTCCGGGTGGCAATCCCTTACGGCAGCCTGAACGGTGGGCAAATGCGTCAGTTGGCGATGATTGCCGATCGTTGGGACAAAGGCTATGGCCATTTCACCACGCGGCAAAACATCCAGTTCAACTGGCCCAAGCTGCCTGATGTCGCCGATATCCTCGACGCATTAGGAGATGTGGATATGCATGCAATCCAGACCTCGGGAAACACTATTCGAAACGTCACCGCCGATCACTTTGCCGGTGCTGCCGCCGATGAGCTTGAGGATCCACGTCCCTATGCCGAACTGATCCGGCAATGGTCGACCGACCACCCAGAGTTTCAGTTTCTGCCGCGCAAATTTAAAATCGCCCTTTCCGGCAGCCCCCGAGACCGCGCCGTGACCCGCGCGCATGACATTGGCCTGCGCATGGTCAAAAAGCAGGGCTTGGTCGGGTTTGAAGTGATCATTGGCGGCGGTTTGGGACGCACTCCAATGATTGGCAAGGTGATCCGCGAATTCATCACTCCCGCCGATCTGCTGCCTTATCTTGANGCCATTGTAAGCGTCTGGAATCTGCTTGGCCGACGCGACAATAAATACAAAGCGCGGATCAAAATCACTGTTCACGAGCACGGCATCGACAAGATCCGAGCTTTGGTAGAAGAGCGCTTTGCACTACTGCGTGGCAGTTTTCAAGGTAATGACCAACGCCTACTAGAGCAGATCAGGACTGGATTTGCCCCACCGACCTTCAAGACCGGCCCGGTAAAAGCTTTTGAGCAGCGCTATGGTTTNGACCGCGTTTTTCGCGATTGGGTCAACACCAATACCCACCCCCATCGTAACCACGCCTACGCCATTGTCTCGATCAGCCTGAAAACACCTGGCAAGACTCCGGGGGATGCCAGCGCNGAGCAGATGCGCGTGATGGCCGAGATTGCCGAACNCTATGGCCATGATGAATTGCGCGTCAGCCACGAACAGAACCTGATCTTGCCGCATGTGCATAAAAGTGATCTTGAGACCGTGCATAAGATGTTGCAGCGCGCTGGGTTGGCTGCGGCAAATATTGGCTTGATCTCAGACATTATCGCCTGCCCTGGAATGGATTATTGCGCCTTGGCGACCGCGCGTTCCATCCCGATCGCCCAAGAAATTGCCACGCATTTCGACACCCTAAAAGCAGAGCATGATATTGGCGTGCTTAAAGTCAAAATCTCTGGATGTATTAACGCCTGCGGCCATCATCACATCGGTCATATCGGCATTCTGGGTCTGGACCGTGCCGGGGTGGAAAACTATCAAATCACCCTTGGTGGTGACGCAACCGAGACCGCGGCAATCGGCGATCGCGCAGGACCGGGATTTTCGGCCGATGAGATTGTACCGGCAATTGACCGGCTGGTTACCGCATATCTGGAATTGCGGACGGACCGGTCTGAGGCGTTCTTGCAAACCTACCGGCGCGTTGGGCTCGCGCCTTTCAAAACCGCGCTCTATCCGGAAACAACCCGCATAAGGCAAGTCAATGCAGCCTGAAGAACGCAGAAAATGGGTCGCGGACCTCAACAAGCAAAGCCACAGGCTTAACAGTCTTGCAATAATTGCGATGACCCACCGCCTGATCAAACCCGGACGCTTGGCCCTGGTATCAAGTTTTGGCGCCGAGGCCGTCGTTCTATTGCATTTGGTCGCTCAGGTGGATGCCGACCTTCCGGTACTTTTCATCGATACAGACCTGCTGTTCACCGAAACACTGCGATACCAACAGCAGGTTAGCGCGCTACTGGGACTGACAAATGTACAAATAATCCGCGCAAAGGCGGATCAACACACGCGCATAGATCCGCTCGGACAATTGCATCAAAGCGATCCCGATGCCTGTTGTTATTTGCGCAAAACCGCTCCGCTCAACCACGCATTGCGGCGCTTTGACGGTTGGATCAGCGGTCGCAAGCGATTTCAGGGAAGCAGCCGTGCAACTGTCGCGTGGTTTGAGATGGATCCGGACCGAGACAAAATCAAGATCAACCCTCTGGCACAATGGAGCAGGAACGATGTGGATCAGTATCTGACAAAAAATAAATTGCCACGACACCCACTGGTCAANAAGGGCTATCCCTCAATTGGCTGTCTGCCCTGTACGTCGCCCGTCGCGACCGGCGAAGACCCNCGATCGGGGCGATGGCCCGGACAGACCAAAACGGAATGCGGCCTGCACAGCCCTCGCCCCCCCAAACAGCCTGAAAGGCCGAACGTATGACACACGCCGTCCTAATAACCGATAGCGGATTTTCTAAAGATGATTGGACCAGCGCGATAGCCTTTGGCCCAGACGCTGCCCATTCGATTGAAGTCGAGGCCATCGACATACCTTCCGATAGTGCGCCCGAGCATATTTTCATGCCACCACATCTACGCATGATCCGCATCGACTTNCCGAGCTTTGCCGATGGCCGAGGGTTCACGCTCGCACGGTTGATCCGGCTGTTGGGCTTTACCGGCAGGCTTCGCGCCAAGGGCCATGTGATTGCCGATCAATACGCAATGGCGCGCAGATCAGGGTTTGACGAAATCGAGATTAGCCCGGAGTTGGCCAGCAGACAGCCGGAAGAGCAATGGCTGTTCCGCGCCAACGAATGGCAAGAATACGATTATCAGGCGCGGTTACGCGCGCATTAAAACGTTTACACTCTGTAAAATTTCACGCTAAAGGGGGCGGGATATTCCCGACACTGAATGACGTATCACAGCACAATGACGAAGATAGACGCCACACAGCAAGCGCTTGTAAAAAAACCAACAGTTCGCCCGGATTTGCAGACAGTTACTGAGGTGACGCATTGGACCGATAGCTTATTTTCGTTTCGCATCACCCGCCCTGCGTCATTTCGGTTCCGCGCTGGTGAATTTGTTATGATTGGCCTNTCAAACCAAGACGGCAAGCCCCTGCTGCGCGCCTATTCCATTGCTTCGCCCACTTGGGACGATACGCTGGAATTTTATTCGATTAAGGTGCAAGATGGCCCTCTGACCAGCCGCTTGCAGCATATCAAAAAAGGCGACCAGATAATTTTACGACCCAAACCCGTAGGAACGTTGGTGCATGACGCACTTTTGCCAGGCAAAAGGCTGTGGTTTTTTGCCACCGGCACTGGGATTGCACCGTTTGCATCACTGATCCGTGAACCCCAAACCTATGAAGATTATGACCAAGTAATCCTAACTCACACCTGCCGCGACCTCGCAGATTTAGAATACGGCCGCAGCTTGATCAGCAGTTTGCGGGACGACCCGTTGATTGGCGATATGATCGATGGCCAATTGATCTATTACCCGACCACAACCCGCGAGGACAGCCCGTGCATGGGGCGTATCACCACCTTATTGCAGCAAGGTAAGGTATTTAAAGATCTCAACCTGCCTCAAATCACCGCCGAACATGATCGTGCAATGGTCTGCGGATCAATGGGGCTCAACACAGATTTAAAATCTATTTTAGAGAACTACGGTCTGCGCGAGGGCGCCAATTCAGATCCAGCCGAGTTTGTAGTTGAGAAAGCATTTGTCGGCTAACTGTGCCGCTTAATTAAAATTACAATATTGATTACAAAGGTGCGGCTGGGTCTCTACTCGAGCTAAAGTTGATTAACAAAGTGAGACAAAAGTTGCAGCCCACAATAAAATGCAAAAAAATGCATATATGAATTTTTTCCATAACCTACTCGCAAAGGTATTTTCATATCAAAATGATTTTATTANGGNNCGTTCAACCTAAGAAAATTGTTAGGCGCGATCTGACGCATTCTTGAGGCAACATAAGGCTAANNCGNCGGTGCGTTGAGGGGGTGCNCAGAGGAACATATCTCACCCCCTGACATCGCGCTTCACATGCCCAAAGTTGCCCGGACGGTGCCCTTGGTGTACTTGGAGATTAACTGCAACATCTCCTCAGAGCNGCGCTCCCAATGTGCACGATAAACTTTTACCAGACGCTCCATTGCCCCCGGAGAAAGAGCGCTCAGAATTTCCCGGTNCTCTTTCGTTGATTCGACAGGAGCTTGGCGAAGGTACAAAGTAAAATATCGCGCCCGTTCCATTAGCCCAAACAGGTTTTCATATATTCCGATCAGCCTCTGATTGTCGCACAGACGGATAAGCTGCATGTGAAATTGTTTCTCAGACTCCAACCAGACGCCTAGATCCTCATCACCAACCGTTTTCTCCATGCGAGTCACAACGTCCTCTATGGCGGATAAATCTTCAGGATTAAGCGCGCTGTCAGATATCTGTGCAGCCGCCTGAACAGCTAGTGCTTTCAAAACAATGCTCATTTCACGCATGTCATCGACCATCAACGCACAGACACGCATACCTTTCCGAGGCAGAACTTCAACCAATTGCTCATCACGCAGGCGCAAGACTGCCTCGCGCACCGGAGTGCGGCTAAAAGAAAACCGCTCACAAAGCTCTCTATCGGAGGCAAAAAAACCTGCGGCAAGTTCGCCCGATAGGATCGCCTGCCGTAAGGTCTGATAGGCGGTATCTGAAAGAGAATGAGTTTCGTTAATTTTAATTTTGTTCAAGCGCCGCGTCTCCTGCTGCCGGGGTTTAGCCTGATTGCGTTATCTATAAATAAATTCATACTGACTTTATATATAGAATTTATATTTAAAAAGTATACCCAATCTANCTATTTTTTTGTCACGGATGAGAACAAATTTGCACCATATCTTCATTAGAAGAACAAGTCCTTATAAATTATACCAAAGTCCTGATGCGACCGTGATGTGCTAACGAGGTTAATACGACGTCAAAGCCTTCAGGACGAGTTTGTCGATCTGAACTTAAATTTCAAGTCAACCAAATCCTCTCCAGCTCTGAGCAGAGTTAGCTCACAAACCTTCCATGCAAAGCACTTGCACAGATAAGTGCTTGAAGCCGTCAAGGCCGATGCGTCTTGTAATTAATTCAAAAACAAAGTTCACACTTGAAAACAACGGCGCAGGCGAGTACCGTCNCGCTCTAAATCAGCAAACAACCGAAGGAACAAAAAAATAGCCCGCAGACCTCACAACGCGCCTCCGTCACGCGAAACCGGACCCCGGATCAATGAACGGATCAACAACCCCGAAATTCGCCTGATTGGCGCCGAAGGAGAGAACGTCGGTTTGGTATCACCAAATCGAGGTATCGAGATGGCTGAGGCCGTTGGCCTGGACCTTGTTGAAATATCCCCCAACGCGAACCCGCCGGTATGCAAGATCATGGACTTTGGAAAGTTCAAATATGAACAGCAAAAGCGCGAATCAGAGGCCCGTAAAAAACAAAAAATAATCGAGGTTAAAGAGGTTAAGTTCAGGCCCGGTACTGATACCAATGATTATGATGTTAAAATGCGGAACGTTTACAAGTTTTTGGCCAATGGTGATAAAGTTAAAATAACCTTACGATTTCGCGGACGTGAAATGGCGCACCTCAATTTGGGGCGGGAATTACTAGAGCGGGTCGCCGAAGATGTGAAAGACTCTGGCAAGGTTGAAAACATGCCAAAAATGGAAGGTCGGCAAATGATCATGATGATTGGACCACTGCCAAAATAATAACGGATTTGTTTAAAACCTAAATCGCACAACAAAAACCCTCAAAATTGCATTGAGGGTTTTTTTATATCAGATCACCTTTAAGCAGCCGGCATGCGGCTTTCGGCGAGTTCAACCCAAAAGCTAACGCCAGCGGGTATTGCCGCATCATTAAAGTTGTATTCGGGATGATGCACTGCCGCAGTGTCGCCATTTCCCATCAGAATATACGCCCCCGGGCGCTCCAACAGCATGTACGCAAAATCCTCGCCTCCCATCACCAGCGGGGCTTCATCGCATTGGCCTGAAACGACGCGCGCCACATCGGCGGCCAGCTTTGTTTGCTGTGCGTGATTGCTCATCACCGGATACCCGGGGTGATACTGCACGTGCGCTTTAGCCCCAAAAACAAGGGCCGTATTTTCCGCGATCTCGATCAGCCGCTTTTTTGCCAAAGCGCGCATTTCGGTGCTCATCGTGCGGATCGTGCCCCGCAGATGTACCGAGGCCGGGATGACATTATAGGCTTTGGAAGACGTTTCGAATGAGGTGACCGAAATCACCATTTGCTGTACCGGATCTGCGTTTCGACTGACCACGCTTTGTAAAGACAGCACCATCTGGCTGGCCGCAACGGTAGGATCTACGGTCTGCTGAGGTTTGGCCGCATGGCCACCGCAACCCTCGACGGTGATATCAAACTGGTCGGTGGCCGCAAAAAATGGCCCCGGGCGAATATAGAAGTTGCCCGCCGGTTCGCCGGGCCAATTGTGCATGCCGTAGACTTCCTGAATATTCCACCGCGCCATCATGTCATCTTCGCACATCTCGCGCGCACCACCGCCACCTTCTTCGGCGGGCTGAAAAATTACAACAAGCGCCCCGTCAAAGTTACGCGTTTCAGCAAGATATTTTGCTGCCCCAAGTAACATCGCACTGTGGCCATCATGACCACAGGCATGCATCACCCCCTCTGTCTGGCTGGCATACTCTAGACCGGTTGCCTCTTTAATCGGCAACGCATCCATATCCGCCCGCAACCCGACAACTTTGCCGGCACTGTCGGTCTTGCCTTTGATCACAGCAACAACTCCGGTGCGGCCAATACCGGTAACCACCTCATCGCAGCCAAATTCTCGCAGCTTATCGGCAATAAAAGCCGACGTTTGGTGCGTTTCAAACATCAGTTCAGGGTTTTTATGCATGTCGCGACGCCACCCCGTGACTTCATCGTGCAAGTCAGCAATACGGTTTCTGATTGGCATATCTAGGCCCCTGACAGATTGTCGAGCAAGCGCGACATAAACGCTTCGCCAGCCGCGAACTGGTCTGTAGTCATATATTCATTCGGCTGGTGTGCTTGCGCGATATCACCGGGACCACAGATCACCGCTGAATAGCCGCGTTCCTGAAATTGGCCGGCCTCGGTGCCATAAGACACCACATGGGTCGCGTTGTCGCCGGTCAATTGGCGAACTATTCGTTCGGCCTCTCCGTCCGGTTCCTGCTGTAATGCCGGCACGGAAAAGCGCTCCTTGATCTCGATATAGCTCTCGGGGTGGACCGCCTGCATCTCGGCTTCGACCTCGCGGACCTTGGCATGATAAGCCGCCCCCCAAGCGGTCAGATCCTCACTTGGCACGCTGCGAAAATCCACGCCAAAACGACAATCTTTTGCAGTGATATTATGCGCTGTACCGCCCTCGATCATGCCGACATGCACTGTTGTCCATGGGGGATCAAACATTGCGTCAAGTTCTGTGGCCGTCTTGGCTCGGTTGAGAAGGTTCATCTCATTGGCCCATTCAATCAATTTGGCACCTGACATAATCGCATTGACGCCTGTATGCATCAGCGAGCTATGCACCTCAAACCCAACAACATGTGTATGAAATCCGCGCCCGCCCTTGTGTCCGGTCACAGCCTGCATCATTGAAGGCTCTCCCACGATCACCGCCGACGCTTTGGGCAACACCTCAAGCATCCGCGCGATCATTGGCGGTGCACCGGTACAGCCCACCTCTTCATCATAACTCAGCGCCAGTTGCAGCGGACGTTCTACCCCGCGATGATGTGCCTCGACCAAGGCCCAGAGTGCCAGTGCGTCAAAGCCCTTCATATCGCAGGTTCCACGCCCGTATAGACGGCCGTCTTTTTCGGTTACCGCAAACGGGTTAGTGTCCCAAGGCTGCCCATCCACGGGTACCACATCGGTGTGGCCAGACAAGACAACACCGCCTGCCTGATCTGGGCCGACATGCGCAAACAGGGCCGCCTTGTCACCGCTCTCGTCATATTTGCGGTGGCTCACGATACCCTGACTTTCAAGATATTCTTGCACCCAATCTATCAGTGGCAAATTACTATCCCGGCTGACNGTNGGAAAAGACACAAGCTTATNCATCAGCGCCCGCGCGCTCATTGGCTGGGTCATCATGCTCCTTAATAGCCGCTGTCAGTGGTCAAAACATAATGGCCCGGCGCGACTTGATTATACTGTGACGGTGCTGGGCTGTAGTCTAGATCATGGATCGGAGATGGTATAGGCTTGAAANTCAGATCTTTTTCCTTTTTGCGCCGTCTTGGGTCAGCAATCGGAACCGCCTTCATCAACGCTTTGGTATAGGCATGTTGAGGGTTCTCAAATACCGCAGACCGCGCACCAATCTCGACGATCCGCCCCAAATACATCACTGCAACTTGATGGCTCACACGTTCGACNACCGCCATATCGTGGCTGATNAACAAAAAAGACAACCCGAGATCGGCTTGCAATTCCATCATCAGGTTCAGCACCTGTGCCTGCACAGAGACGTCCAAAGCCGAGACTGCTTCATCGGCGATGATCAGCTTTGGGTTTAGCGCCAGCGCCCGCGCGATCGCCACACGCTGCCGTTGACCGCCTGACAATTCATGGGGAAACCTCTGCAGAAAACTGCGGGGCAATTCCACCCGATCAAACAGTACAGCCACCCGGTCTTCAAGTGCCTGCCCGCTGACAACATTATAATTGCGCAACGGTTCGGCCACCTGATCCGACAGTTGCATCTGCGGGTTCAGCGACGCAAACGGGTCTTGAAATACCATTTGCATATGCACCCGCGCCTGCCGCATCTCTGCCGCCGGCAACGCCAGTATGTCCTGCCCCCCAAGATCAACACTGCCAGAGAGCGGATCAACCAGTCGCAAGATCGAGCGCCCCACCGTAGATTTTCCACAACCAGATTCGCCCACCAAAGAGAGCGTCTGCCCCTTGTTGATCACGAACGACACATCTTCAACAGCGTGGACATTNGCCACNGTCCGGCGCAGGAAACCACCCTTAACAGGAAAGTGCGTGGTTAGGTTCTGCACCGTCAAAAGCGGCTCATTCGTACCTTCAATCGGGGTTAAAACGTGATCTTTGGTCCCCAAAAGCCGCATCGGTTCCGGCAGGGATTTGCCGCGCATCTCGCCCAGTTTCGGCACCGCTGCCAGTAGTGATTTCGTATACTCATGTTGGGGGTTTTCAAAAATATCGGTAACCGTCCCCTCTTCCACCTTTTTCCCACGGTACATCACCACCACGCGGTCAGCCATCTGGGCCACCACCGCCATATCGTGCGTGATGAACAGAACAGCGGTTCCGGTTTCACGTTTCAATCGATCCATCAACGCGAGAATTTCGGCCTGTATCGTTACATCCAACGCCGTGGTTGGTTCGTCCGCGATCAGCAACCGCGGTTCACACGCCATTGCCATCGCGATGACCACGCGTTGCCGCATGCCCCCCGACAGCTCATGCGGATATTGTTTGATCCGACGCTCTGGCTCGGGAATGCGCACCTCGCGCAGCAACTCCAGCGCCCGCTTCGTGGCCTGATCGCTGTCAAGTGACCTGTGCAGGCGCAAACCTTCGGTCAATTGACGTTCAACGGTAAACACCGGGTTCAGCGCCGTCATCGGCTCTTGGAAGATCATCCCAATCTCATTGCCACGTATCGATTGCATAAGCGCCTGATCGGTTTGCGCCAGATCAACGGAGCCCTTAGCTTTGCGGTCAAACAACAGCCTGCCATCCGCAATCTTTCCGCCACCAAACTCAACCAACCGCATCAAAGACAGGGATGAGACCGACTTGCCAGAGCCAGATTCGCCTACGACACAGACGGTTTCACCGGAGTTGATCTCAAACGAGACATCTTCAACCCCGACTACAAGCCCCTGTTTTGTTTGGAATTCGACCCGTAAATTTTCGACGCGCGCGATGGGAGCATCTAACATACAATTCCCCTAAGATATGACCCGAAACGTACTTGCAGAAATACAAGCCTGTCAAACAGAATTCGAAAGATGTCAAATTTGACAAAATCAGCAGCTTATTGGCGCCCTGATGAGAAATATTTGTAAACTCTTGCTTTTTTTTAAAACTCTGCTTTTTATAATTCGATAGCCAAGGGTTATTAAACTGCTTTCATCCGGTCCAACTCAGCGTCAAGCCGGATTTTCAGAAATACGAAACATAGATACGGGAGATAACATAATATGATCAGATACTTATTGCTTGGAGCCGCCGCCGCGTTTACGCTGGCCCCGGCGGCCATGGCCGAACGCGGCGCCGACGGAGATGTCAAAATCATCTATTGGCAAGCACCATCGATCCTCAATCCATATCTTTCGGGCGGGACGAAGGATATCGAATCATCATCAATCGTGATCGAACCACTGGGGCGCTATACTGAAACGGGCGCTCTTGTACCCTATCTCGCTCAGGAAATTCCCACCGTTGCAAACGGCGGGGTCAGCGCTGACCTCACTGCGATCACCTGGAGGTTGAAAGAAGGCTTGTTGTGGTCGGACGGATCACCTGTCACCTCTGCGGATGTGAAATTCACCGCGGATTATTGCATGCATCCAGAAGGTGGCTGTGCACAGCTTGCCAAATTCGAAGGGGTCACCTCAATTGATACCCCCGACGCGCTCACAGTTACGGTGAATTTTTCTTCCCCCAAGCCCAATCCCTACGGTCCTTTCATGGGCGGCCAGACACCAATCATTCAAAAAGCACAATTTGAAAACTGCATGGGTGCCAAAGCGCCAGGCTGTACCGAAGCAAACTTCAACCCAATCGGTACTGGCCCCTTTGTTGTGACCGATTTCCGGCCAAATGACGTGATCCAGATGGCGGCCAATCCAAATTACCGCGATCCCGCCAAACCGGCCTTTGCAACGTTGACTTTCAAAGGTGGCGGTGATGCCACTGGCGCTGGGCGGTCGGTACTGGAGACCGGCGAATTTGACTATGCTTGGAACCTGCAATTGGCCCCCGATGTAATTGCCAATATGGAAAAAGCTGGTAAAGGCGTTGCCATCGCGGGTTTTGGCCCGCTGGTTGAGCGGCTTGAAATGAATATGACTGACCCGTCATCTTCTTTGGATGCTGACACGCGTTCAACACGCAAAGCACCGCATCCGTTCTTATCGGACATCAACGTGCGCAAAGCCCTGTCGATGGCAATCGACCGGCCCCTNCTTGTTGAAGTGGGCTATGGCAAAGCCGGTCGCGTCTCATGCGATCTGGTACCAGCACCGGACCTTTATGCCGCAAATAATGACTATTGCATGAAGCAAGATATCGCTGGTGCAAACGCTCTGCTGGACAGCGCAGGTTGGGCCAAGGGTGGCGATGGCATCCGCGCCAAAGACGGTGTGCGCCTGTCCATTCTGTACCAGACCTCAACCAACGCCGTTCGCCAAGACTTTCAGGCCTTGATCAAACAGTGGTGGGGTGAAATCGGTGTTGAAACCGAGCTTCGNAATTTGAACGCATCGGTCTTCTTTGGCGGTGACCCCGGCAGCCCCGATACATTCCAAAAATTCTATGCGGATGTGGAAATGTACGCGAACACGTTTGACGGCACAGACCCCCAAGCCTATCTGGCGGCCTATCGCTGCGGCAATGAGCCAAAGCCGGAAAGCCAGTGGCAGGGTGAAAATATCAACCGGTTCTGTGATCCGGCCTATGACGCGATGCTGGACGAATTGGCCCAGACAGGTGATCTGGCAAAACGTGGCGAAATTGCGATCAAGCTGAACAATATGCTGACCAAAGACAGCTATACCATCGTGCCGCTCGTACACCGCGGCCGGGTGTCGGCACATGCCAAATCGCTTGGCGGGGTGGTCCTGAACACTTGGGATTCCGAACTTTGGAATGTTGCCGACTGGCACCGGATCAAATAGACATCCGTCCAAAGGGCGTTCGCGCCTTATGATGCAACAGCGGGCTCCGGACACGTGCCGGAGTTCGCACAATTGCCATACGTCAAGATAAGCCCCAAAGGCACCTAGAATGTTTACCTTTACACTCCGACGGCTGGCCCTAACCGTCCCTACCTTGCTGTTCATTAGCCTGATAATTTTTCTTCTGCTTGAATTGGCCCCCGGCGACCCAATGGCACAGGTACCCCTNACGGTCCCTCCGGAGGTCAAAGAAAAGATGCGTCTCGCTTTGGGTTTGGGCGAACCTGTGCCAGTGCGATTTTGGAAATGGATCGTTCAGTTTTTCTGGATCGAGCCACAAGTCTTAATTGATCATTTTCTCGGCACCACCTTTTCCGAAGGTGATCTGCGCGTGATCAGTTGGCAAACCCGAAGCCCGGTGATGGATATCGTCATCCAACGCATGCCACAGACCTTATGGGTTGTTGGCATGTCTTATGTTGTCGGTGTCTTGATCGCGCTGCCCATCGGCATTTACTCGGCCTACCGGCAGTATTCTGTATTTGATCAAGTTGGCACTTTTGTATCAATGATNGGCTTTGCGNTNCCGCCTTTTTTCAGCGGTGTGCTCGTTATNGTGTTGTTTTCGGTAAACTTGGGCTGGTTTCCATCAATTTACGATACCACCCATGTGGTAACCGACTGGGACAGTTTCATGATCCAGTTGAACCAAATGATTATGCCGGTGATGGTGCTGGCGCTGCAGACCACAGCGCAGCTCAGCCGCTTTACCCGCGCTTCGATGTTGGANAACCTCAATCAGGATTATGTACGCACCGCGCGGGCAAAAGGTCTGGGTGAAAAAGCCGTTGTGCTGGCGCATGTCTTGCGCAATTCGCTAATTCCGGTGGTCACCGTCATTGCCTTGGGGGTGCCGGCGGTCTTTGGCGGTGCGATTATTACAGAGCAGGTGTTCAAAGTGAACGGCATCGGCCAATTGTTTATNACCGCTCTGCTGGCCAACGACCTGCCCATGGTTCACACAGTGGCATTTATCTTTGCCATTCTCATCGTATCATTCAATCTGATTGCCGATGTGCTCTATGGCATTCTCGATCCAAGGATCCGCTATGACTGACAGNGACACATCTTCCCGGCCAAGCAACCAATGGTATGATATCTGGGTGCAATTTCGCAGCCACAAAGGCGCTTTGCTTGGCGGCATTGTCTTTATACTTATTGTTGCAACGGTATNTCTGGGGCCACTACTCTGGCCATATGACGCGACCTATATCGATATTCGCGCGCGCAACCAAAGTCCGAATTGGGCACATCCTTTCGGCACCGACCAATTGGGACGCGACACTCTGGCGCGGATGATGGCGGGGGGGCAGACCTCAATCGCCGTTGGATTGACAGCCATGCTTTTGGCGCTGGTGCTCGGCAGTTTCATNGGGGTTTTAGCCGGATTTTTCAAACGTCTCGACAACCTGTTAATGCGGATGACAGACTTGTTTCTTGCACTGCCCCTGCTGCCCATTTTGCTGGTGATGATGTTGTTGTTCCGTGAGGTCTTGAACAATGCATTTGGCCCGGAAAAAGGTATCTTTATTCTGATCACCGTCTCGATCGGGATTACCAGTTGGATGCCCACAGCACGGATTGTACGCGGCGATGTGCTGGCGCTCAAAGAGCGCGAATTTGTACTTGCCGCCAGATCCATTGGCACCACTAACACGCGGTTGATCCTGCGCCACATCCTGCCCAATGTNATGTCGCCGATTATGGTTTCGGCCACTTTGGGTATTGCAAATGCGATTATCACAGAATCGGCGTTGTCGTTTTTGGGCTTGGGATTTCCACCCGATTTTCCGACNTGGGGGCGGTTGCTGAACGATGCCACCGATTACCTGCAGCAATACCCNGAGCGGGTATTTTGGCCGGGGCTGGCAATTTCTCTTACCGTTCTNAGCGTCAATTATCTTGGGGATGGGTTGCGCGATGCCTTNGATCCNCGCATCCGAGGCCGGTAAACGGCACAAGCATGCGCCCAACTNTGTGGCCCGCCAGCCATTGCGCANATNAAATATTCTTGCGAATCCGCCGCACAGCCATCCACACCAATGCCACAACTGGCACGGTTATAAAGGAGCTGAGCATCGTCTTACTCACCCCCGCAACCGCGGCCAAAGGATAGGCCAAATACCCCGCCAAAGACACCGCATAATAGCTGATCGCCACAACCGACAGCCCTTCAACCGTGCGCTGCAGGCGCAACTGCAGGGCGGCNCGCTTGTCCATACTCTCTAACAGGGCCTGATTTTGGGCCGAGCGTTCCACATCGACCCGCGTGCGCAGCAGTTGCCCCGCCCGCATCGCTCGATCCGCCATCGCGCTGAGNCGGAGCGCTGTGGATTTCACCGTCCGCATGGCCGGATCATAGCGCCGGATCATAAACTCGCCAAATGTCTGACGACCTGCGAACCTGCGTTCGCGCAGCACCTCAACCCGCTGCCCAACAATCGCCTCATACGCCTCAGTTGCAGCAAATCGAAACGCACTTTGCGCCGACAGGCTTTCCAACTCGGCCGAAATACTCAACAGCGNATCCAACGTTTGCTCGGCAGCACTGNCCCCAGACGTCATATCAACCATCAAAGCTGTCAGGTTTTCATCAATTTCGCCCATCCGCGATTGCATTTCTCGCGCGCGAGAAAAGCCCAGCATCGACATAGTCTTATAGGTTTCAATCTCGCACAGGCGCTGTACCACCCGACCGATGCGACGACGCCCTGTGTCCGGAGAGACAAACATCGCGATCCTCAGATGTCCGCNGGGATCTATGCGAAAATCGCTCGCCACCACCGCAGCNCGATCAAGNACATGGCTGACTGCAAGGCTTTCGGGCACAAACCAATCAGCAAGCCGCGCGGCAATCGTTTCATCGTCTGAACGCGGCTCAATACGGATCAGCGCCGAAGTCATTCTGACTCCGGGCATGCTGCCCAGCCAGTCTTNGGGAAACAGCTCAAACTCGGCCGGATCAAAAGCCCGCTCCCGAAGCCCCGCACCAAATATAGTATAGGTGACAAACTCGGTATGTTGCTCCCATTTCAGCTGATATTTGCCAATATCGCCAAAATAATGCGTCGCTCCGGCTTCTGGAAGCGGGGCGCCATAGCGCTTGAGCAGATCAATCAGGTGGTTCAGATCAGTCGCACGGTCGCGCCCCACCGCTTGCTCCTCTTGCTTAATGGCCAAAAACACCGCGATACCCGGGGCCACCATCGAAGGAAACGGTCGGGCATGCAGTTCATTGGCCAATTGATAGCGCAGTCTGTGGTCTTTTATCGATGAGGGTNGGCCTGACGGCATCGGAAGACATCCTTACAAAATACAGAGTAGCTGAGTAAGCTTACGCTATTCAAAAATAAATAAACATATATATTTCAGAATGTTACGAGTATACAATCGTATACATTTCAACCGACCACCCGACATAAAAAACGCGCCAAATTGGCGCGTTTTCCGTATTCAACGAAAAAATTTTATGAAATTTTCGTCAGAAGCTTGTCAAGACTGGCCTTAGCNTCGCCATAAAACATACGGGTATTTTCCTTAAAAAACAGCGGGTTTTCAATTCCGGAATAGCCGGTGCCCTGCCCTCGCTTTGAGACGAAAACCTGTTTGGCCTTCCAGCATTCCAACACCGGCATCCCGGCAATCGGGCTGTTGGGATCATCTTGTGCCGCTGGGTTCACAATGTCGTTCGAGCCAATAACAATCGCAACATCCGTATCGGGAAAATCATCATTGATCTCATCCATTTCCAGCACGATNTCATAAGGAACTTTGGCCTCAGCCAACAACACGTTCATATGTCCCGGCAAACGCCCCGCCACCGGGTGAATGGCAAAGCGTACGGTTTTACCCGCAGCCCGCAGGCGTTTGGTCAACTCGCTAACACTCTGTTGTGCCTGCGCCACTGCCATGCCATAGCCGGGAATAATCACCACGCTATCAGCCTCGTCCAGCGCCGCAGCAACACCATCAGCATCGATCGCTACCTGCTCGCCTTCGACCGCCATCTGGGGTCCGCTAGACCCACCAAANCCACCGAGGATCACTGAGACAAACGAGCGGTTCATCGCTTTACACATGATATAGCTCAAAATAGCACCCGAAGATCCCACAAGCGCCCCGACCACAATCAAAAGATCATTGCCCAGCGAAAAGCCAATNGCCGCAGCCGCCCAGCCCGAATAAGAGTTCAACATAGAAACGACAACAGGCATATCGGCACCACCGATCCCCATAATNAGGTGCCACCCNATGAACAACGCCGCCACGGTCATGATCAACAACGGCAACAGATCACCCGATTGGAAATACCACAGCAACGAAACCACAGACAAGATCGCCGCAGCCGCGTTGAGCACATGACCGCCGGGTAGTTGCGTAGCTGTTGTGTTAAACCGACCCGCCAGCTTGCCGTAGGCCACCACCGAGCCNGTAAAAGTGATCGCACCNATAAAGATGCCCAAAAACAGCTCCACCCTTAGAATATTGATTTCAACGGCAGTTTTTTTCGCCACNAGCGCCGCAAACCCCGTTAGGCTCTTTAGATCGCCGCCCCCCGCAAGTGCGGTTTTGACGTTGGTAATTTCAATATCNGCGTTAAAGCCTACGAAAACCGCGGCAAGACCCACCAAAGAATGCATCGCNGCAACCAGTTCGGGCATTTGCGTCATCTGCACCCGTTGCGCCAATTGCATGCCGATGAAACCACCGAGCCCGATCAGAACCAGCGAGAGCAACCAAAGGCCCGANCCTGGCCCGATCAGCGTAGCGCCCACCGCGAGGCCCATGCCAACAATGCCGTACCAAACCGCGCGTTTCGCGCTCTCCTGTCCCGAAAGCCCGCCAAGCGAGAGAATGAAAAGAACAGCTGCAACCACATAAGCTGCGGTAGTAAATCCGATATCCATTGATCCCACCTTTCTTTAAGATTTCTGAAACATGGCGAGCATCCGCCGTGTCACGAGGAAGCCGCCAAAAATGTTAATTCCAGCCATAAAGACCGCCAGAGCCCCCAGTAAAATCACCAGCCACGAGCCAGAGCCGATCTGAATAAGCGCGCCGAGGATTATAATAGACGAGATTGCGTTCGTCACCGCCATCAGCGGTGTGTGCAGAGCGTGGCTGACATTCCAGATCACCTGAAAACCCACAAACACTGCCAGTACAAATACGATAAAATGCTGCATGAAACTCGCTGGTGCATAAAGCCCCACTAGAAGTATCAGCGCCGCACCACCAGATAACAAACCGACCTGTTGTTGCGTTGACTTTTTAAAGGCGGCGNTCTCNGCGGCCCGTTTTTCTTCTGCTGTNGGCTCTTTTGGAGCCTGTTTTTTAGGCGCGGCTGCAATCGCGCTGATCTTGGGTGGGGGGGGCGGAAAGGTCACGGCCCCAGCATGGGCCACCGTGGCCCCCCGGATCACATCATCGTCCATGTTGTGATTGATCTCTCCAGCTTTCTCTGGTGTCAAATCCGTCAACATATGGCGAATATTATTGGCATATAGCGTCGAGGCCTGCGCTGCCATCCGGCTTGGGAAATCTGTATACCCGACAATCGTCACCCCGTTTGGCGAAACNATCTTTTCATCCATGACGGTCAGATCACAATTGCCGCCCTTTTCCGCCGCAAGATCGACAATAACCGATCCGGGTTTCATCGCGGCAACCATATCCTCGAGCCAAAGNTTGGGNGCATCGCGGCCGGGAATAAGCGCTGTGGTGATGACAATATCGATTTCGGGCGCAAGCTCCCGAAACTTTTCCAGTTGCTTTTCCCGAAACTCCGGGCTGGACGGCGCCGCATANCCCCCTGTCGCCGCCCCGTCTTGAGCGTTTTGGTCNTCAAAATCTAAAAAGACGAACTCGGCTCCCATCGATTCGATCTGTTCGGCCACTTCAGGGCGCACATCGAACGCATAAGTGATGGCCCCAAGCGAAGTCGCAGTGCCGATCGCCGCCAGACCGGCAACACCCGCACCAACAATCAGCACCTTGGCCGGCGGCACTTTTCCAGCCGCCGTCACCTGNCCCGTAAAAAACCGGCCAAAGTTATTACCTGCTTCGATGACCGCTCGGTAACCGGCGATATTGGCCATCGACGAAAGNGCATCCATTTTTTGCGCCCGACTGATACGCGGCACCATNTCCATTGCAATCACGCTGGNACCTTTTTTAGCCAGCAANCCCATCTGTTGCTCGTTTTGCGCCGGCCAGAAGAACGAAATCAGTGTTTGGGATTTCTTGAGGCGCTTGGCTTCAGTATCATTCGGGGGGCGCACCTTAGCNACAACATCGGCGGTTTTCCAAAGTGCGGCCGCTGTTGCGGCAATCTCCACACCTGCGGCNACATAGGCCTCGTCTGAAAACCCGGCGGCGCTGCCGGCACCCGTTTCAACGACGCAGTCAAAACCCAGCTTTTGCAATTGAAGCGCACTGTCTGGTGTCATCGCGACGCGTGACTCTCCTTCAAATACTTCCCGCGGCGTTCCGATTTTCACGTGACTTTCTCCCCAAATTCATGGTCTAGACTGNCTGCTATGCAACGGCTGATAGCTTTCAAAGCGCACCCCTGAAAAAGAGATTTGTAAAGCCCAGACCGAGCTAAACATGCAATATGGTCAACACCGCATCAAAATGCAAGATTGAAACCCATTTCCAAAGATCACAAGTGCGCTCAAGCGCGGCNACTTGGCCAAACCCGCCTAAAATTACNGAGGGCGAGACGTTCACTCGACCGTTATTGCGGCAATTTGCCACTTTAATTGATGCAGATCGCGGTTGTGCGCGGGAAAACCGCCAGCACAATCATAAACCACNCCCTTCGACAAGAGCGCCAAGGTGCAAGTTACTGAAAATCAGTCGGAAATTTCACAGGCAACCGCGGCCGAGTTCGCCCCTGAAGCCGCAGAAGACAAAGACAATGACCGAACCCAGAAGGACGCACTGTTTCTCTTTGCGTTTCTTGCAACCGTGGCGAAAGCCAAGGTAATATTTGCAATAGCAGCGCACCGTCACCCTTTGCTCTTCGTCAAATATAGATAANGAGCCGCNAGGGAATCGAGCCCTTTATTCGANGGTTTTTATCTAGATGACTTTAATTCTAGNAAGCCGCGACAAGGACCTNTACGAATGGCAACAAATAAGCCGNAAACNNCCTGAANTCGTGCGACCCAACTTTCATTCAAGCCTGCTGCNGGGCCTGACCTATCAATAAAAGNGATCCATATGACTTTAAANGGCAAACATGCGTTGGTGACCGGGGGCGGCACCGGGATAGGATTGGCAATTGCCCAACAACTGGCCAGTCAAGGGGCGAAGGTTACCATTACCGGCAGGCGCGCCGAGGTTTTGAACCGCGCCGGTGGTCCGAGCCTCTTTCCGGCGGTTATGGATGTCACTGACGAGGCCTCGGTGACCCAGACAGTCGCGGCCGCCGTTGCCTCGCGCGGGCCGGTCCAGATCTGTGTCGCCAACGCCGGAATCGCAGAAGGCCGATCGCTGCATAAGACCGATATGGCATTGTGGCGCCGTATCATGTCGACCAATCTCGATGGCGCATTTCTCACAATGCGAGAATGCTTCAGATCTATGCGCGGCACCGATTGGGGCCGGGTAATCGCGATTTCATCTATCGCGGGGGTGCGCGGGCTCAAAGGCGCAGGCGCCTATACGGCCTCTAAACACGGGGTTATCGGCTTAATCCGTTCTTTCAGCGAAGACCATATCACCGAGCCGTTTACATTTAATGCCATCTGTCCGGGCTATGTAGAGACCCCAATCATCGACCAGAATATCGATCTGATGCAGAAAAAAGGGCTGTCCCAACAAGAGGCTATGGACATTATGGTCAAAGCTAACCGCCACGCACGTCTGATCAGTACCGACGAAATTGCCGCCACCGCGCTATGGCTCTGTGGCGATGGATCGCAAAGCGTCAATGGGCAGACTATTGAAATAGCTGGTGGCCAAGTATAGCAATATCACACTATGCCGCGCCCAATATGGTAAAATGATGACAGATTTCACCGCCACCAAAGCAATGTTCCATATTCCTGACGGGATGATATATCTCGATGGTAATTCGCTGGGCCCCCTGCCAAAAACCGCAGCGGCCCGCGTTGCTGAGACCGTCACCCAACAATGGGGCGAGATGCTTATCACCGGCTGGAACAAAGCTGGATGGATGGCGCAGCCAACGCTTGTCGGCGACCGGATTGCCAAGTTAATCGGCGCAGAGACCGGACATGTAATGGTGGGCGATACGCTGTCGATAAAAGTCTATCAAGCGCTGGCCTCGGCACTTGAAATGCGGCCCGACCGCAAAATTATCCTGTCGGACAGCGGAAATTTTCCGTCCGACCTGTACATCGCCGAGGGTTTGATCGCCTCATTGGGTCGGGGTCACAAACTGCAAGTGGTGGCCCCTGAAGAGATCGAGGCCCATATCACCGAAGAGGTTGCCGTCACGCTGATCACCGAAGTGGATTACCGCAGCGGCCGTCTGCATGATATGGCCAAGCTGACCGCTAAAGCTCATGCCATGGGCGCCGTTACAGTATGGGACCTGGCACACAGCGCCGGCGCGATTGACGTCAATCTGGCCAAAGCAGAGGCCGATTTTGCCGTCGGATGCAGCTATAAATACCTCAATGGTGGCCCGGGCGCCCCGGGATTTATCTATGTTGCACCGCGCCATGCCGAAATTGCGCGCCCGGCGCTGTCAGGATGGCTTGGTCATGACGCACCGTTTGCCTTTGAACAAAGCTACCGTGCCGGCAGTGGGATCGAGCGGATGCGAGTGGGCACGCCCCCAGTTCTGGCGCTCGGCGCCCTGGAAGCCGCGCTGGATGTCTGGGACATGACCACGATGGCAGATATCCGCGCCTGCTCGGTGGCACTGACGACGCAGTTCATCGACGCGGTCGAGGCGCACTGCACGATGCTGACGCTAGCCAGTCCCCGTGATTCAAACCTGCGCGGTTCACAGGTCTCATTTCGCTTTGACAATGGCTATGCGGCCATGCAGGCGCTGATCGATCGCGGCGTTGTGGGCGACTTTCGCGCCCCTGATATCATGCGCTTTGGCTTTACCCCGCTGTATATTGACGCAGCTGATGTGGACGCGGCGGTGGGTATCATCGCCGATGTCATGACCCACCGACTGTGGGACAAAGACACCTATAAAATTCGTGCCCGCGTCACATGATCCCAGCGCGCCCTAATCTCGCCAGCGCCTGCGCAGCGGCCCTGAATGGCGAAATCACTCCGGCGAGATATGCCGCGACCCTTGATCTGCCGCTGTGCCGCCCGACCGCTTGGGTGTGCCTGTGGCGTAAACTTTCTGGGAGAATTTGTTTGATTGGATAGGCTGACGCAATCGCCCGCCCGTTATTTTCCAATCCACAGTCACAGGTCTTCTCGATGTCACACCCAATTGATCCCGCCAAAGATGGCGCTCAGATGCGCTTTGACGGCCAGATGTCTTATGGCGATTATCTATCGCTAGACAGCTTGCTCACAGCCCAAACCCCCCGCTCGGATGCGCATGACGAGATGTTGTTTATCATCCAGCATCAGACGTCAGAACTGTGGATGCGGCTGGTGCTGCATGAATTGCATGCCGCCCGCAAAACCCTACAGGCCAACAAGCTGCGTCCCGCGTTCAAAATGCTGTCCCGCGTTGCCCGTATCTTTGAGCAGCTCAACAACGCGTGGGACGTGCTGCGCACGATGACACCATCAGAGTATACCAGCTTTCGCGCCTCTCTAGGGCAATCCTCTGGGTTTCAATCATTCCAATACCGCCAGATTGAGTTTTTGCTTGGCAACCGCAACCCGGCGATGTTGATGCCGCACGCCCATCGCAGCGCCGATCATGCCGTGCTCAGCCAGGAACTGACACAGCCCTCGCTTTATGATGTGGCCCTGCAACAATTGGCCGGGTCCCTACCCTTGCCGGACCATGTGCTGGCGCGCGATCTCGGCGGGCCCTATACTGCGGATGACGCGGTGACTGCCGCCTGGACCAAAGTGTATCAATCCCCGGACCAGTATTGGGAACTGTATGAGTTGGCAGAAAAGCTGGTGGACTGCGAGGATTACTTTCGGCGCTGGCGATTCAATCACGTCACCACGGTCGAACGGGTGATTGGCTTTAAACGCGGGACCGGCGGAACTGGTGGAGTCAGTTATCTGCGGCGCATGTTAGAGGTCGAACTGTTTCCTGAACTCTGGGCGCTGCGCACCGCGCTTTAGGGCGCCTTCAAAGCCAGCGCTGTCAATCAAGCAGATTTCAGCACCCGACCAGCCTGTCCGGAAGCCCAGGCGCGCGCAGCATCACCAAAGGCGGTAAACAGCGCCCGCGACACCGGATCTTGCTCAGCGTTCCATTCAGGATGCCATTGCACCGACAACGTGAACCCGGGCGCATCTTTGACATAGATTGCCTCGGGAGTGCCATCAGGCGCACAGCCATCCACCACAATCCGCGCCCCTGCGGTCTTAATCCCCTGACCGTGCAATGTGTTGGTCATCACAGTCGGTGCATTCATCAAACTGTGGAATACCCCGCCCTTGGTGAATTCAATCGCGTGGCGCAAAGCAAATTTTTCTTCCAATGTGCCGTCGGGCGGCATTCGGTGATTGCTGCGCCCAGGCAGATCGCGAATTTCAGGGTGAAGCGTACTGCCCATCGCCACGGCCACCTCTTGAAAGCCGCGGCACACACCGAACACCGGCTGCCCAAGATCGACACAGGCGCGCACCAAGGGCAAAACCAAACTGTCGCGCTGTCTGTCAAAGCTGCCGTGCGCCTCGGTTTCGACTTCGCCGTATTCTTCAGGGTGCACATTCGGCCGTCCCCCAGTCAGCAAAAATCCGTCGCAGGTCGCCATCAACTCTTGAACAGAGATCTGCGCTGGATCAGCGGGAACAATCAAGGGGATACAATCAGCCACTTGGGCGATAGCGTCTCCATTCATCGTTCCCGATGCGTGTACGGGGTATTGCTCATGAACCAGATAATGGTTCGAAATTATTCCGATAACTGGACGCACGGTGGGCAACCTCAACTAGTGATACAATCCCACAATAGCCAACCAATCAAGGAACTCAATATCACGCGTTCCCTTCAAACCCAGCGGCAGCGACACCTGCCAGTGCGGCGATCTCGTCATTGTCGGATGTGTCACCGGTAACTCCGACGGCACCAATGACTTTGCCTTTCTTGTCACGCACCAACACGCCGCCCGGCACCGGCACAACCGCACCACCAAAAACGCCGTTTACTGCAGCCATAAAATAGGCTTGTTGTTCGGCGCGGGCCATCTGTGCTTGGCCAGCCATTCCCAGCATAACCGCGCCAAAAGCTTTGCCGTGGGCAATGCCAAAACGTCCCGGCGCCGCGCCATCAGAGCGTTCAAAGGCGATGGCATGACCCCCGTCATCCAAAACTATTACAGAAAGTGGTTTCAGTGCCAACTCGGTACCTTTTTCCAGTGTTTTTCGAATAATGGCGCGGGCTTTGTTCACGGTGATACTGGCCATGGGAAACTCCTATTTGGGTTGTCAAGAAAAGGAAGACTTGCCCGGCTATAGCACCGGACGCTTTATTTTGATCGCCTGCCGGTGCTAGAGCCCTGCGGCTTTCAGCTCCAGCCGCCGCGCGTGGAGGACCGGCTCGGTATACCCAGACGGCTGTATACGGCCTTTAAACACCAGATCACAGGCCGCCTGAAACGCAATACCGTCAAACCCGGGCGCCATGGCACGATAGGCAGGATCACCAGCATTCTGACGATCGACAACAGCCGCCATCTTTTGCATGGCCGCCATCACTTGGTTTTGGCTCACGACGCCGTGATGCATCCAGTTGGCCAGTGCCTGAGACGAAATGCGGCAGGTTGCGCGGTCTTCCATCAAGCCAACATCGTGAATGTCGGGCACTTTGGAACAGCCAACACCCTGATCGATCCAGCGTACAACATAGCCTAAAATCCCCTGTGCATTGTTTTCAATCTCTTCGGCAATCTCGCCATCGCTAAGGTTCTCGCCGCTCATCACCGGCACGGTGAGCAGATCATCCAGTGTTCCGCGAGGGCCAGCGGCCTTGATCGCGTTTTGACGCGCCGTGACATCGACGTTGTGGTAATGGGTCGCGTGCAATGTCGCCGCAGTGGGCGATGGCACCCAGGCACAAGACGCCCCCGCAGTCGGATGCCCAATCTTTGCCGAGAGCATATCCGCCATCCGGTCAGGCATTGCCCACATGCCCTTGCCGATTTGGGCCTTGCCCTGAAGCCCGCAGGCCAGACCGATATCAACGTTGCGATCTTCATAGGCGATAATCCAGGGTGTTGTCTTCATCTCGCCTTTACGCAAGAACGGACCCGCTTCCATACTGGTGTGTATTTCATCACCAGTGCGATCCAGAAATCCGGTGTTGATAAACGCAACCCGCGCTTTCGCAGCCCGGATGCATTCTTTCAGGTTGGCCGATGTGCGGCGTTCCTCATCCATGATGCCCATTTTCAGGGTGTTTTCCGGAAGCCCCAATATCGCTTCGACCTTTGCAAAGGTCTCGCTTGAAAAGGCAACTTCATCGGGACCGTGCATTTTGGGTTTGACGATATAGACGCTGCCATGCAGCGAATTGCCACCGGACCGCTGCAGGTCATGTATCGCAATCAAACTGGTACACAGCGCATCCAACAGACCTTCGTCGATCTCGTTGCCATGGCGATCCAATACAGCCGGATTGGTCATCAAGTGGCCAACATTGCGTACCAGCATCAAAGAGCGCCCTTTGAGCGTCACCTCTCCCCCGTCAGCTGCGGCAAACCTCAGGTCGGGATTCAGTTTTCGAGTGTAGGACTTGCCACCTTTTACGATTTCTTCGGTCAGATCACCGCGCATCAGGCCCAACCAGTTGCGATAGGCCAAGACCTTGTCACCTGCATCCACCGTGGCAACACTGTCTTCGCAATCCATGATTGTCGATATCGCTGCCTCCAGCCGGATGTCTGCAATGCCTGCCAAATCAGTGGATCCGATAGGGCTGTTGGCATCAATCTCGATAATAAGATGCAGGCCGTTATTGCGCAAAAGAACGCTGGTCGGGGCCGCGCCATCGCCCCCAAACCCGACAAATTGCGTCGCGTCAGAAAGACCAGCACCGTCAACCAAAAGTACGCCATCCTTCACACTCAGTGATTTCACTGCAGCCCAACTCGCACCCGTCAAAGGCACGGATTGGTCCAAAAGCGCCCGGCCCCAAGCGATCACACGCGCGCCCCGCGCCACATCATACCCACCAGACACCGGCAAGTCGCCCAAAGCATCCGTACCGTACAGCGCATCATATAAAGACCCCCAGCGAGCGTTTGCCGCGTTCAATGCAAAGCGCGCATTGGTCACGGGTACCACCAGCTGTGCGCCCGATATCGTCGCAATCTCAGGGTCTACGTTTGAGGTTTCCACTTCAAAATCCGCACCTTCGGGGATCAGATAACCCACCTCTTGCAAAAACGCCTTATAAGCCCCGGCGTCATGTGGCTGGCCTTTGCGAGCAGTGTGCCAATCATCAATTTGGCTTTGCAACAGTTCGCGATGCGCCACCAGCGACCGGTTTTTGGGGCCAAAGTCATGCGCCAAGTCCGACAAACCCTGCCAAAAACGATCGGCGGTAACACCGGTGCCCGGCAAGGCTTCGTGATCGATAAAATCTGCCAGCGACCGTGCGATTCTCAATCCATATTTTTCGATCCTGTCAGACATGTCTTTCCCCTAGATTCGCCAATTTACAGCGCGGTTTAGGGACTAAGTTTCCGATAGGCAACAGGATTGGTAAATAATGATAACCAATACCTGCAAAAGAGTTAGGATCGACGCACCGGATCAGAATTTGACTTCTGGGATCGGCATTTTTTGCTGCAATAAAGCACCTCGTGCCAGACTTTCGCCCATTTTTTACGCCAGAAAAACGGCCGTCCACAAACGCAGCACAGCTTGCTGTCCAAATCCGCCTTGCGTCGCATTTTCGCCATTACAAATCAAAACTCATCTGTCTGTCATCGCCCAACGCCCGACGTGGTCTCCGCGGTGCGCGGTCATTAACAAAATGGCCCGCACTATCTTTGCGGCTGGCATGTTTAGTTACAATCTGTCCAGCCTTGGCGGCAAAGCCCCGGTCTCTGCGCACCGCCCAGACGCGATCACGGGCTTGCGAGACCGCCGTTTTCAAGTCCACAACAGGACGGGGGTACGCAACGCCCAGCAGCGTGCCACGCCCGTCCCAGCGCCAGGGCTCTTGCAAAAACACATCTGGCACTGGTGCCAATTCCGGCACCCACCGGCGGGTAAATATACCCTCTGGATCCTGATCGAGCCCCTGTTTGACCGGATTATAAATACGGATCGTATTGATCCCGGTTGTTCCGGACTGCATCTGAACCTGCGGCCAGTGAATGCCCGGCTCGTAATCAGTGAACAGGCGCGCCAGGTGCAGCCCAGTGCTTCGCCAGTCCAACCACAACTGATAAGAGGCAAACGACATCAGCATGGCGCGCATGCGAAAGTTCAGCCAACCGGTGGCAATCAGATAGCGCATACAGGCATCCACAAACGGCACGCCGGTTTGGCCGGTTTTCCAGGCCAGAAACAGCGCCGGATCAGGCACCTCTGGTCGCAGCCCCTCATAGGCCGGATGCAGGCATTTGGTTTCGATATCAGGTTGATCCTCAAGTTTCTGGGTAAAGTGGTCCCGCCAAGCCAGACGCGATTGAAACGAAGACAGGCTACTGAGCCAGCCACTGCGACTGCCTTTCAACTCAGCCTGCCGCCGGGCCGTCGCCTGCACAACCTCGCGTACGGTGATCGCCCCATAGGCCAAATAGGGCGACAGCCTTGAACAGGCCATCTCGGCCGACAGGGGCGACGACATTGCGCGCCTGTAGGGTTGGCCACGGCGCTGTAAAAAATCCTCCAGCACACGTTCGGCCTGACGTCGTCCCCCCACTTGCAAGGTGTCGGGACGCCCCTCGACCAGTCCAAGTGACGCCGCAGAGGGCAACGTCCCGGGCTCCAGTTTGACCCCCCGCAGCACAGGCGGTATCGGTGAAACAGCCTCAGCGACAAAGCGCCCGCGCCGGTCGGCCCAGCGGTTGGCTCTGGCAATCCCGCGGGTGACGGCTGACTGCGGCAGTTCGCTCCATACCACCCCCTGCGCCCGCGCCCAGTTGGCCACTCTTTGGTCGCGGGCAAAACTCCAAAGATTGCCCGTTTCGATATGGCTGATCATCTGTGTGAAACCAAATTTTTGCCGCAGGTCTTCCAGCGTCTGGACCGCGTCGCCAACGCGAAGGGCAAGCGGTGTTCCCAGCCGCGTCAGATCGGCTTGAAGATCGCGCAGGCATTCAGCGATAAAGCCCCAATGTCGTCCTGACATATCCGGCAGGTGCCAATAGTCCGGCTCGATAATATACACCGGCAGCACCCGTCCTGGCCCAGATGCGGCGCTTTGCAAAGCCGGATGATCCGTCACGCGCAAGTCACGTTTGAACCAGACCAGAGTAAGAGGATCCGCGGCCAGATCACTTGATACGCATGTTTGCATTGCAGCTTGCGGCATTCGCTCTATATACCTACTCACCTAAAAGGATATTTAACACACTTCGATTAGGGTGGTTCTAGGGCGTGCGGTCGCAAAAACAAACGCCTCTCACAGCGGAGATTTTGATGAAAGCAGTGTTCCCTCAAACAATTTATTTAAAAGATTATGCCGCGCCCGCATATTTAGTAGATGACGTCCAACTTACGTTTCGCCTGCATCCGACACAAACCCGCGTCCTCAGCCGGGTTGCGTTTCGCCCTAATCCGGACAGCGATCAGCAAAATTTTATGCTGAACGGCGAAAACATGCGTTTGATCAGCGCCAAAATTGATGGCAAGGAATGCGCGCCAAAAATAGAAAACGGGCGGCTCACGGTTGACGTTCCCGACGCAGCGTTCATTTGGGAAGCCGAGGTGGAAATCAGCCCCGAAACAAATACCGCACTTGAGGGTCTTTATATGTCGGGCGGCATGTATTGCACCCAGTGCGAAGCCGAGGGCTTTCGCAAGATTACCTTTTATCCAGACCGCCCCGATGTTATGGCTTGCTTTACCGTACGGATTGAAAGCAAGCTGCCGGTCCTTTTGTCCAATGGCAATCCAAGTGCACAGGGCGAAGGCTGGGTCGAGTGGCACGATCCCTGGCCAAAACCCGCATATCTCTTTGCGCTTGTCGCAGGCAATCTTGTTAATCACGCCGATCAATTCACCACACAATCGGGCAAAGATGTTGACTTAAACATCTGGGTCCGTCCCGGAGATGAGGACAAATGCAGCTTTGGCATGGAGGCTTTGAAGGCATCGATGCGCTGGGATGAAGTAGAATATCACCGCGAGTACGACCTTGATATTTTTAACATTGTCGCGGTTGATGATTTCAATATGGGCGCGATGGAAAACAAAGGGCTCAATATTTTCAACTCGTCTTGCGTACTCGCCAGTCCTGAGACTTCGACCGATAGCAATTTTGAACGTATCGAAGCAATTATCGCACATGAGTATTTCCACAACTGGACTGGAAATCGCATCACGTGTCGCGACTGGTTCCAGCTTTGTCTCAAGGAGGGGCTGACTGTGTTTCGCGACAGCCAGTTCACCGCCGACCGACGCAGCGCTTCGGTAAAAAGGATCAATGACGTCATTAACCTGCGTGGTCGCCAGTTTAGAGAAGACAATGGCCCACTGGCGCATCCGGTGCGCCCAGACAGCTTTGTCGAGATCAATAATTTTTATACGACCACTGTCTATGAAAAAGGCGCGGAACTGATCCGGATGCTTAAAACGCTGATAGGCGACACGTCCTATGCGAAGGCGGTCGCGTTATATTTTGAACGCCATGACGGGGACGCTGCGACCATCGAAGATTGGTTGGCCGTCTTCGAAGACAGCACCGGCCGCGATTTAACCCAGTTCAAAATATGGTACGAACAAGCTGGCACGCCGCGCCTGACAGTCCGCGATAGCTTTGAAAATGGCCAGTATATGCTCCATTTCAAACAGCATACCCCAGAGACACCGGGCCAATCGAAAAAAGACCCAAGGGTTATTCCCATCGCCGTCGGCCTGTTGGATTCAAGCGGAAAGGAAGTACAGGCAACGACTGTTCTGGAATTGAATCAAAGCGAAATGAGTTTTTCGTTTGACGGGCTGAACAGTCGGCCAACTCCGTCCATTTTACGAGATTTTTCCGCCCCAGTTATTCTGGAACAGGAAATTAGCAATGATCGCCTCGCTTTTTTACTGGCCCACGACACGGATCCGTTCAACAAATGGGCTGCGGGTGAGGCGCTGGGCAGGAACGTGCTGGTGAAAATGGTCATTGATGACAGTCCACCGGAAACAGCCCTGTTGGATGCACTTTTGGCGGTGGCGCGGGACGATGCGCTGGATCCCAGTTTTCGGGCATTGACGCTGTCTTTGCCCAGCGAAGATGATATCGCCACCACTTTGCACAGCCAAGGCCATATCCCTGATCCCCATGCAATCTGGCAGGCTAGGGAAACGCTGGCGCTTGGCCTTGTCCAGCACCTGCAGGATCTGTTGCCACGCTTGTATGCCCAATATCAGGTGCAGGAAGCCTATGCGCCCAACAGCGCCCAGTCGGCTGCCAGATCTTTGAGCAACAAGGTGTTGGCATTGATCACCCGGATCGACGGTGGCGCTGCGGCTCAGTTGCAATTTGATAACGCGACCAACATGACCCAAAAACTGGCCGCCTTCGCCTGTTTGCTCACGGCTGAAAAGGGCGCAGATGCCGTGGATACTTTTTACAATGAATGGCAGAATGACCGCCTAGTAATTGATAAGTGGTTCGCAATACAGGTGAGCGCAGCTCCACCAGACAAGGCCGCAGATATTGCTCAGGCGCTGACACTGCATACCGATTTTGACATGAAAAATCCCAACCGATTTCGTGCCACGCTTGGGGCTTTGGCCGGCAAAACCGCCGGATTTCACCACGCCTCGGGCAAAGGGTATACCCTGTTGGCAGACTGGCTAATCAAACTGGATCCGCTGAACCCCCAAACCACCGCGCGGATGTGCAGCGCCTTTGAGACGTGGCGCCGGTATGACAGCCACCGAAAGGAGCTGATCGAAACGGAACTCCGGCGGATTTTTGCGACAAAAGGGCTCAGCCGCGATACAACTGAAATGGTCGCGCGCATTCTGGGGTAAGCAGCCAAAGGGGTCGGTGAGGAGAAAAACCTTACTTGTAACTGGCGCAAGCGCCGGCACTGGCGCCGCAACTGCGCAGGCGGCCGCTGTCGAGAGCTATGATACTGCCATTATAAACTACTGCAGCGATCGCGCATCCGCAGACACTGTGGCCCAAATGGTCAATGTCTAAGGTTGCGAGGCCGTGGTCATTCGGGCCGATATCACTGATCCGGCTGCTGTCGCGGCGATGTTTGAGCAGATCACAGCCTTGCCGCATGCGGCTTTAAACCTCGTTAACAATGCTGGGATTGTCGCCCCGAAAGCCTCAATAAAAGATCTAACACCAGACCGCGTAAGTGCAGTTTTTTCTCTCAATGTTGCGGCGGCAATCGAGGTTGCGCGCCATGCGGTGGCCTATATGCGCGCCCATCACGGAGGCGGGATCGTCAATGTAAGTTCAACGGCGGCCCGTAAGGGCATGGCGCATGAATATATAGACTATGCAGCCAGTAAAGCTGCGATTGAGACTTTTACCCTAGGCTTGGCAGACGAACTGGCCCCCGAAGGCATTCGGGTCAATGCCGTCCGACTCAGTTTAATTGAGACTGGCATTCATGCCAAGGGTGGCGTGCCTGACACCGCATTGCCCAATTCGCCCATACGACACCGATGGGCCGCGCAAGAGGTGGCCAAAGTGATCC
>NYVC01000049.1 GCA_002684375.1 Marinovum sp. | reverse complement strand
TTACGTCAACTTCGGCCAATGCCTCGGTGGTAAAAATCCTGCGCAAATCGGGCTTGGTTAACAAAGCCGTGGCCTCGGAAAGCAGGGCTGCTGTATCCACGGCGCCGCAGGCTTGATTTATTGGAGAAAGCAATTGAGTTGCCAAAACCGGCCAATCGCTTTCGGGCCGTGCAGGCAAATGTTCCAACAACAGGTGAATCAATTGCCCACGCTGCAGCGCCGTTTCGGTATCTAAGCCACGCTCGTCAGAAAGAGCTTTCGCGCCCCCCAGATTTGACGGGCTTAACGTCTCTGTGGGGTCTGTGACCAAAGGGGCCGGCTGGGCGGTAAACGCTGGCAATGGCGGAGGGCTTCCGGCAGCGTCAGGGGGGGCCGTCTCCGAAACCAGCGCCGCCCAATCGCCGTTCTCCACTCTTTGCCCGACGCCAAACTCAAAACGATGCGCGGTTGCGCCTGCAGCCGAAAGACCCGCTGATACGCGGCTGTACCAATCGCTGCCGTCTTTGCTTAAATCACCCGCTGCCGCAACCATCAGCCATTTTTCAGCGCGGGTGATGGCAACGTATAACAACCGATCCCGTTCATAGTCTTGTCGCTGTTTCATTTGCTCAATCAAATCGCGGCTGATCTGTGGCCGTTCATCAGCGCCCCCGGACCAAAGTGGCCGGTCGCCCCTCTTTAGGATCTGGTCGTCGATCTTAATATCGCGCCGCGCCGTATCCGGCAGGATAACAATCGGTGCTTCCAGGCCCTTGGCACCATGTACGGTCATCACCCGTATCTGATTGCTGTTGCTGTCGATCTGCCGCTTGATCTGCAATTTGTCGGTCTGCATCCAAATTAAAAATCCGCTCAGGCTTGGTGTTGTACCCTGTTCGTAACTCAGCGCTTGCGACAGAAGTGCGTCAATGCCGTCTTCAGCCTCGACACCCAGACGCGCCAATAATTTACGCCGACCGTCATAACGGGTTAGAATCCGCTCAATCAATTCGTAGGGGCGCAGAAAATCAGTCTGCCCCATCAGCGTCTCAAACATGGATACCAGCGCAGGATAGCGGTCGCGCTGCTGCCGCAGGGCCTGCCATAAAAACGGTTCACTGCGCCCATGCGCCAGACTGAAAAGAGCTTGTTCATCCCAGCCAAACAGGGGCGACTTCAAAACCACCGCCAGCGAAAGACTGTCTTCAGGGGTAGCCAGAAACGCCAGCACCGCCGTGAGATCACGCACTGCAATCTCGGCCCCAACCTTGAGCCGGTCCGCACCGGCGATTGGCAATCCGCGCGCTTTGCAGGCCCGAATCAATTCTTCAAACAACTCAGAACGCCGTTGAACGAGCACCAGAAAATCACCCGGTTGTACAGGACGCGCCTGTGTCGCGATCGCAGCGTTTTCACCCACAGGCAAAAGCGTTTTCTCATCAATCAGTCGTTGAATTTCAGTAGCGACGCGATGGGCCAAAACAATGCTATGATGCTGCGCGCCAAGCCGGTCCACCGGATCATACCAGGCACTTTCGGCGTCTGGTGCGCCGCGCGGCACTACGGGCCACAAATCCACCCGACCCGGCATGTCGGTTTTAAAAGCCCGGTGGAGCGATGTTTTACCAAACCCCGAAGCGATATGATCGCGAAACGTACAGTCTACCAGCCGCAAGATCGCCTCGGCCGAGCGAAACGAATATTCGAGCGTAAGATCCTGAAATGGCTGAGCGAGCGTGGTTAATTTACTACCGAACTCTTGTTTCATGCGATCAAACTCTGACGGGTCCGCACCCTGAAAAGAATAGATCGATTGCTTTTTATCACCGACAACAAAAATTGTACGGATGATATCTGACCGCGCACCCTGCCCGCTGGTAAATTCCTGTGCCAGCCTTTCAATCACCTGCCATTGCACCGGGCTGGTATCCTGCGCCTCATCGACCAAAATATGGTCAATGCCACCATCAAGCCGGTACAGCACCCATTGTGCCAGCGCCGGATCGGTGAGAAGATCCCGCGCCTTAAGGATCAGATCGTCAAAATCAAGCCAGCCCCTTTGCAGTTTCTGCGCCTCATAGCGTTGGATAAAACGCTGGGCAAACGCGCCAAGAGAGACGGTTTTCTCGGCGATATTCAGACACAACCGGTGTTCGCGCGCAGTCTCGACGCGGCGCATCCAATCATCAATCTGTGCCATATCACCGGACAGCGCCCCGATCTGTAGCTTTTTAGTCGGAAATTTGCCCAGTTTGGCCATAAACGGGGTACTGGTTTTCGCACCGGCAAGAAATACATTTTCCAAAACCTTCAGCGTCGCCAGCGAGCGACCCTTGACCTCAGTGAGTTTTCCGGCATTTTTCTGATCCGTTACACTGCCGGTTTTCAGCGCCGAAATCAACCGATTCAACAACTGGTCTTCGCCACCGGTAAACACCATGGAAAATAGATCTGCTTGGCAGAACCCCGCCGTCAATCCCAAATCACCATAAATTTGATCACGATCGATTGTTTTAGAGAACAACGCTTTATTGCGGATAATTTCACCGCAAATCTCGTCAAAATCAACTGCGCTGATTTGTTCGGCAAAGCGCGCAACCAAGGCCTTGTCCGCCGCCAGTGCCATCTGCTCAACGCAGTCACCGCGCAATTGCAAGGCGGCGCGATCATCCATTTCTTTAAAATTCGGGCCCACCCCGGCTTCCAAAGGAAAACGGCGCAGCAAAGCGGCACAAAACGAGTGGATCGTCTGAATTTTCAACCCACCCGGAGCTTCGATTGCGCGGGCAAACAATGTGCGGGCGTGGCGCAGCTTTTCATTTGTCATGCGTTCAGTGATCCCGAGCGTGCTTAACTCAGTCCGTAACGCCGCGTCGGGTTTCATGGCCCAACCACCCAAACGTTTGAACAACCGGTTCTGCATCTCACTGGCCGCAGCTTTGGTGTAAGTTAGGCACAAAATGTGCTCGGGCGAGACATCTTCGAGCAATAGCCGCGCAACCCTGTCGGTTAACACCCGCGTCTTGCCCGATCCGGCATTGGCCGACACCCAGGTCGACACGCCAGGTTCTGCGGCCTGCACCTGGCGTTCGCTGGCAGCGTCACGTTTCATGGTTTTACCACCTGTGCCGTGGCAGCTACTGTCACATCCCATTCGCCAAATCGTGCCAGCTGATCATAATCACCTGGTGTTTTATCGCTCTGCATGGCGCGGCGGGCCGTATAACCTTGGGTGGGATCTTGATAGGCTTTAATCAATGCATGGAACGCCTCCCACACCTGTGTTGGAGATTCGTCTTGCAATGGGGCTGCAACGGTCACCGGCTTGCTGCCAAGGCCAAGATAAACCGCCTCAGCCACCAACGCCGGCCCCAGTCCCTCAAAGTCACCGTTTTCCGCCATTGCAGCCTCAAGCAATAGCTGCTTGTCAAAATAGCGCTGTTCTGACGGGCTGGGCGGTAAGCCGGTTTTATAATCATAGATATATGCGCGCCCATCAGCCGCCACATCAATGCGGTCGGCTTTCGCAGTCAGGGTAAAGCCCAGATCCGCAAGTACAGCACTGGCTTTAACCTCAAAATCCACCGGTTGGGCCAGCGCCAGCCGATCGGCCTCTCCTGATACAAACCAATCGGCCGTGCGGGCAATCCGAGCATACCACAGCGCGCGGGTTGCGGCCCAAGGCACATCCCGCAGCAGTTTATCTGTGCTAATATCTAACATACTGCGCGTATTGAGATGACTGGGATCAGCCTGCACCACGCGGCAGAACGTCTCTAAAATATCATGGATCACAATGCCACGCAGCAACGGATCCGGGCGTTTCTCTAACGAATCCAGCGGTCGCAATCTTAGCACATGTTTGGCATAGACCGCATAAGGATCACGGATCAACCGCTTGATTTCGGTCACTGAGAGCTGTTTAGGCCGGCTGGATATCGGGGGCTGTGGCGCGGGACGTGGCGCGGCAGGCACGGGCACACTAGCGTCGAGTTGGGCCGCCATAGCCAACCAGTGGGCACCGCGCCTTTGCAAGGATTTGATCGTCTCAGGACCTTTTTGATTGGGCAAGCCAGAGAGCAAATTCAGCAGGCGGTTCAACCAGCGCGACGGTACTGTTTCAGCATCGTCAGATCGCGTGGATCGGGTCAGCCAGACCTCAGGCGCGGCGATGGCTTGTTGAAAATCATGCGCAGAAAGCCCAACCCTGCGTTCGGGAAGCAACAATCCNGCCTGATCGCGCAGCGTCCGATTAAGCCAGGGGTCCGGGGCGGGCATCTCGGGCCANCTCCCCTCATTTAACCCAGCCAGGATCAACAGATCTGCCCCCTGAACGCGGGCCTCAAGCGTCCCCCAGATCAGGATATTCGGATGGGGAGCATCGCGGTCCCGCACCTCGCCGCGCGACAAAACTGCTGTAAACAGCCCGCCATAATCCCCTGCCGACAAGCACCCCCCCAGAGACGAATGTTCGCTCAGTTCGGCCACAACTTCGCGGGCCTTCTGTCCGGCTTTTCGCTCCCAGAGACCTCCGGNNCCCTGAACGAAATCGGGTTGCGCGGCTTCAGTCTTTGCCGCGTCGCTTTGGTCAGGATCTATCTGGGGGCCAGCAGCTATGCGGCCCGCCAGATCNATATGGGTTGTCACCCAAAGGCTCAGCGCAATNTCATCCGTCTGNGCCTGCCCCAGCAGGGTGCTGTCAATCCAGTCAACCCAGCCGATGGCGGCCGGNTTGCTGTGTTTCCCCGCCCAGCGCAACAAGTCNTGTTTNNCGGGAAAGGCCNGCCCATAGCGGCGCAGATACAATTCAAGATCACGGGTTAACAGTAAATGCGTGTTGCGNCCCTGCGCCGAATGGCACAGTGGATGTTTCAGCAATTCCAAAAGGCTGGCGGCGCTGGTCTCGCCCTGAAACAGCGCCGCGACATGGCGTAAAAACCGTCCCGGCGGGGTCAGGTGCAATGGCGTGCCAGCGCTGTCATCGGGCAGAATAGACCAGCGATCCAAAGCCGCGGTCACCTGTCGGCTTAGCACCCGATCAGAGGTGACCAGCGCTGCGGTTTGACCATTTTCAGCAGCCTGCCGCAGCCGCAGTGCTATGGCCATCGCCTCATCGCGCTGTGACGTCGCCTCGACCAANGTAACGGCATCAAAAGCCTGCATTATATTACCCAGTTGCGGGCCTTCGGACAGCCAGCAATCGGTTACCGGAGCCGGCCGCAGCGCAAGCGACACAATCTTGTTCCGCGCCGGTGATATGGACAAAAATGCCGACTGAGACTGAGACTGAGATAACGGCGGGGAAGAAGCCGGATGCCACAAGCCGATATCACCACGCTCAAGCCCAAGCCTGTCCATCAGCCGGCGAAACCGGAACTGCGGATGATCCTCGGCGGTCATGGCATTCGACAAATCGTGCCAACCCGACACGGGCATCTCAAAATCAAAACCAGGCAGGATCAGCGCGCCCTGTGGCAACTGCGCCACCGCCTGCATCAACGCCAGTGTCGTGCCGCGCGATCCTGTAGATCCGGCCAATATGACTGGGGCTGCGGGCGGGGTTGCTGCCCAAACTTTAGCCAACCTTTCGACCACAAGCCGTTGTCGAGCCTCGGCGTCAAGTGCGTGATCAGACGGTCCAAAAAACGTCTGAACAATCTGTAGAAACTGCAAAGACCGGGCCCAATGGCCAGATTGATCGCCAACGTCCAGTTTGGCAATCGCTTCTGGAGGCACGCCCTCTCCCTGCATTTCATCCATCAGACTGGCCAGACTGTCTGCCAGATCATACAACGCCGCGCGGGGTGCAAGATCGGGTTCGCGGTCGAGTAAGCCAGACACAAGCTGCGTCAGTTCCAAACGGCGCTGCAACGGCGAAACAGCTGCCGGAATATCTGCGGTTTCAGGGCCTTTGCCCAAATCGGTCAACAGTTGTATTTTGGGTAGTAAACGTGCGGGTCCTGCGTCAAACAACGCACGAATGCGCCGCGCCATCCGACGAGTATTGACCACCAATGTAACCCGCGCCAGCGCCTCGGGGGGCAGGGTTTTATGCCGCTCAACCAGACCTGCGACCAACACTTTGGGAAAATCTGCACCGGGAGGCAGGCCAAAAACACGCAGTTTTGTAACAGGCTCAAACATCTGGCGACCCTAACATATCTTGTGCCAAAGCGATACTCTCAGGGCGCCCCACATCACACCAATATCCTGAATACGAAACCCCATACAAACGGCCTTTTGACGCCATCTGATCCCACAGAAGGTTAAGCGAAAAGGCTGTTTCGGATATGGCCTGCAAACCATCAGTTTTCAATAATTGTGCCCCGCCATAGATCAGACCGCACCCCCGGGTCAGACGCCCGTCAGGCGCACAATTAAAATCACCAGCGCCACTGTGCCCGCGCGCCTGTTGGGGGGGAATACAAACCAAAAGCGCGTCCATTTTCGTCGGATTCCACCTTGACTGTAACAGCCGCAGAGGGTTTTCACCGCCCCACACCGCATCGCTATTGAGTGTCAAGACCGGATCAACACCCAAAAGCGGCAAAGCGGCGCGCAAGCCGCCACCGGTCTCCAGTATAGCAGGGCTCTCATACGACAATGTTACGGGGCGAGCCGCCAGATGGCGGGCAATCATCTCGGATTTATAATGGGTGTTGGCCACGATCCGGCCGATATCTGCCCCCGGCACCAAATCCAACGCGTGGTCGATCAAAGCTTTGCCGGCGACCTCAACCAACGGTTTGGGCCGGTCTTGCGTCAAGGGCTGCATGCGCCGGCCAAAACCAGCCGCAAACAACATCAAGGCGTGGGTGTCTGTGGGCATGCGGCTTTCAGTTTAGCTATTAATTTGGAATCGGGAGCTGGCAGATTGTCGGTGATCAACCGGGCGATATCGCTCAGATCGGGATGGGAAAGATCGTCTGTCATATGATCCCAAACCCGCGGTAAAAGGTCAAGATAGCGGGTTTTGCCANCGTTAAATGCAAGCCGGACAAAGACACCTAGAATACGTAGATTGCGTTGAACCGACAGCACTGCGGCGGCGTCCAGAAATGGCGCAGACTCGACATCAGCCCGAGACAAATAATGCTCTGTGGTCAAAGCCGCGACACCCGGACCCAGATCACGACGAGCATCGCGGGTCAGAGACACCAGATCATATGCGGGGTGACCGATCACCGCATCTTGGAAATCCAGCAACCCAACGCGGCAGATTCCTTTGCGCCCGGGCAGCCAGATAAGGTTTTCAGCATGGAAGTCACGCAATACTGTCACCGAACACTGCGGTACATGGCGTTGCAGGCTGGTAGCTAACAGCGCAACTGTGGCGGTTTGAGCGTTCTGGGTGTTATCAGGAGCGGCTTTGGCGGCATACCATTCAAACGCCGGGGCGATCAGTTTGGCCAAGACGTCTGGTGTGGTCTGTAACAGGTGCTTTGCTGCCGGTTGTCGGTGCAGGGCGGCCAAGCAATCGGCCGCAGAGCGGTATAGTGCGGCCTCCTGTGCGGGGGCATCGACCAACATCCGGGCAAATACCGCGTCGCCAAAATCCTCAAGTAGGACAAAGCCCTGCGCGAGATCGGCGGCAAAAATATGCGGCGCGCTAAAACCCGCAGCGATAAGATAACTGGCCATTTCGACAAAGGCCTGCTGCATGCCAACGGTCTTCGGGTCGGCATCCATTAAAATCGCTCGCCGATGATCCGGATTGCCGGTTAGGCGCAGATACCTCCGGTTTGAGGCATCGCCAGCAAGCGGCGTGATCTGTACGTGTTCCCAACCACTGACCCGCAAAAACGCCAAGCGGCGCTGCTCACGCCGGGTCATTGGCCAGTTCTTTTATGCGAACGTCCCATTTGTTATCTTGCCAGCTGAGTTCTGCAAAACGGCTCTGATCCTCATCGCCCTGGCACAGCGTGATGCTCAAAGCGGATGCGGGCTTTAAACTGCCCAGACAATCAGGCCATTCAATCAGCGTTACCGCCTGATCAAATGCATCAAGAAGCCCCAACTCGATCACCTCGTCAGGTGAGGACAATCGATACAAGTCAGCGTGCCAGAGATCAAAATTTTCGGCTTCATAGGTTTGAACCAAGGTAAAACTTGGTGAGGGAACATCCTCAATCGCACGCAGCAAAGACTGGATCAACGCACGGGCAAAATGAGTTTTTCCTGATCCAATCGGACCGCTTAGCAGGAGAGTATCGCCTATTTTCAGCTGTGGCGCCAAAGTGGTTGCCAATTTGTTTGTCGCCGCCGGAGAGGCAAGGGATAGGGTGATATTTTTTGCCAACATAAAACGTAAATACCCTATGTCGCCCCAAGTGCAAGGGGCGCAAACTTCACCCTAATGCAAGAGCAAAGACCCTGTTTAGGCCGCTTCACATCCGCAGGATCCGGTCATTTGAAAACAAACCATAGTGCCATTGTCCGGCAGGGGGCTGACGGCGCAATGAAGCGTGTCACCGCCGTGTCGCTTGACCAAAGCCGTCCAACGTTCGCGCCCTTCCAACGTGACGGCATAGTCCCTGAGATCCCCCCAGACAGGGGTTGGCAGGCAGGCGGTTTGCCAAGATCGAGACACTTCGATGATTGAACGACCTTTAACGTTTGTCACCGCTGCCTCACTGTCTGCCCAAAGCGCCGCATAGGCGGGGTTAGACAGTCTTATCTGACCCAGCGCATCAAACACGATAAGGGCTGGTTCAAGATTTTGGATGATCGTATCCAACCCGTCCAATTTTGCCCGGAATTTACGTGTCAGGGAAATTTCAGCACTGATGTTTTCGAACAAAAAGGCCAATGCTCCGTTTGGATGTGGACGCCCGCGGACCCGATAGGTTAACCCATTTGGCAGCGTCCAAGTTGCACAATACGCACCCTCATTTGACCGCGAGATCAGTTCTTTAAGCTGTTGGCGCCAAGCCGAACTATTGCGAGGTTCTGGCATAATCCGGTTTTCACGCAACTGATTGAAAAAATGAGTTAGAATTGGTCGTTCTGATAGAAAATCTGCACCAAGCGACGTCAGATCAATCAGAGCTGGGTTGAACAGGACCAGGCGATGATTTTGATCAAAGACAGCAAGCCCGACAGACATTTCGGCAAAGGTTTTTCCCAGAGTCTGAACGAAATTTCGCTGTGCCGTTTCGGCTTTGATGATTTCAGTGATGTTCACAGCATAATGGGTCCAAAAGTTTTGGGACCAAATCGAAACAATATCATACCAGTTTGTCTTTTTTTGCCGGCTCAAATATAGGCTCTGCCGGTTTTTGACTGTCGTTTGATCCTCAGGTAAGATCAGATCAAACAGGTTGTTAGTCCTTGGGTTGCCAACAGCATCACGCAGCGACAAATAGGCTTGGTTCTGCCAGATTGACCTGTCTTCCTGAGTGGTACGCCATATGACATCGGGCATGTTGTCACATATATCGTGCAACTGTCTCATTTGTTTGGTCACTGCAAACAGCCGATGTGCCGCGAAACAGTTCGCGTCGACATCAGCCTCAACCAGCGTCATACGCAAATACCGACCAACTACTTGTAAGCGTAGAATGGCGCCATCAGCAGAGTGTAAGATTGCGTCTTTTTGCGTGCCAATATCTGGAAAAAGCTGCGGTAAGCTGTCAAACCGAGGTCCGAAACATGCGTAGAAACCGGCCCAGTCTTCGGCCCCTTCTTCGGTTGCCGCCAACAATTGGCGCCCAGCGCGAGAGGCCTTTACCAGACGAGCGCTGTCAAACAAAAAATAAGCATCATTTGCAAGGGTATCCCTGCTTGCCAGTCTGACGGGTAAAACCTGTTTCAGCGCCCAAAATAATATTGAGACNGTACAGACAAACANCGCGGCCCATAGATATATAGCCAACATGTTCATTTAATATTCACTGTAAGACCTGTCTGGCTNCAAGGCAAAATGCCTNTGACTTAGGCTGCGTCACATCNGTTAACACAAGATTAATGTGTCACGTGGATTTAAACCTTAATTGGCATATTTTGACCCTGTGGGATGCGATTACCACTGAATTTGGCATCAATCTTACTGCGTGGCCAAGTCACCTCGACGATTGCACCATGGCCATGATTGACATCGGCCACCGACAAAAATGGATTGGAACCATTGGCGAAATTCAACTCGGCACCGGTGCGTTCAAGCAGTGTTTTTGCGATAAACAACCCAAGTCCCATGCCTTCATAAGCCGGGCGCTTATCAAGGGGTTTGTCAGACCGGTGCCGAGGCATAAAAGGGTCACCGATGCGGCCGATAAGCTGGGGTGGAAAACCCTCTCCATCATCAATAATTAAAACCGTAATCTGCTGATCCGTCCAGCTGACTTCAATCCAGACCGTGGTCTCGGCAAAATCAACNGCATTCTGNATCAGGTTTCGCATGCCATGAATAAATTCCGGCAACCGCAAGATCGACGGCGGATGCGATTGCTCTTCGAACTGCGGATGTTCCTCGATATAAATTTCTTTGCCGCGACCGCGGTGTGGGTCGGCGGCGTCACTGATCATTGTGGTAAGGGGAGCCTGACGCATATGCAAATCATCGTTACCCGCGCGCCCCATGGAACGCAGGATATCCCGACATCGGTCAGCCTGTTGGTGGATCAATTGAGCATCCTCAAAAAGATCTTGCCGATCTTCCAACTCGTCCATAAGTTCCGCACTGGTGAGCTTGATCGTGGCAAGTGGCGTGCCCAATTCATGGGCGGCAGCCGCCACCACCCCACCAAGGTCCGTCAATTTTTGTTCCCGTGAGAGGGCCATCTGAGTGGCTGCCAAAGCGTCTGACATAGAGTGAATCTCATCGGTAATGCGCCTTGAATAAACCGAGACAAATACCAACGCGATGATTAACGCCACCCAGTTGCCGAACACAAAGACATCAGGCAAACGCAAAATCGTGCCACTGTTGGTCTGCAAAACCAAATGATATTTTGCCAGCGCAGATATAATCACAACCGCCAGCGCCCCTAGTAACACCGTTGACCGCAAGCTAAGCGATGTTGCGGATACGATCACCGGCGCCGTCACCAAAATAGCAAAAGGGTTGTGCANACCACCGGTTAAGTAAAGCAAAATGCTCAACTGCAAAAGATCAAACAACACCGTCAGTCGATTCTCTGCTTCCGATAAACGCTTGTTTTCAGGAAAAATAAAGCTTGCNATGAGGTTGGCAATCACCGAGACGCCAACCGTCAAAAGGCACAGGCCAAGTTCCAGCTTCAAGTCATAGAACCGCAGCGATACCAAAATTGCCGTTAGCTGGCCAACCACAGCCACCCAGCGCAACAGGATTAATGTTCTTAATTTGATCCTATTACTGCGGGTACGATCAGATAAAAGGCTGGGTATCTGCTCACTCATATTTGATCCAGTACAGCTTGTATCTTGCAGCGCAATTGCTATGTCTCACCCACTGGTCTGTCAATGTTCCATTGCCAAAGAAAGACATGTTATGCTCCGTTATTCTGTTGCCGCCGCAACCACGGCCTGTGTCGCCCTAATTGCCGGGGTCTGGTACACAAGCCTTGGCCCAGTCAGCACCGACCAATTTGCATCCTGCCGCACATCATCGATTGCCGGCGGAACCAGCCAAATCGGGGGCGCGTTTACGTTGATAGATTCCAATGGGCAGACGGTGACCAGCGCAGAGGTCTTAACACAGCCATCTTTGATCTATTTCGGCTATACATTTTGCCCCGATATCTGCCCATTGGATGCCTTGCGCAATGTCGATGCAGTGGATCTGTTGGAAAGCCAGGGTCGACTGGTCACACCTGTATTTATTTCTATTGATCCGCGCCGCGACACACCCGAAGTTATCGGTGAATTTGCAGAAAATATGCACGAGCGCATGATTGGCCTGACAGGAACGCCAGAACAGGTCAAAGCGGCCTCGAAAACCTATAAGACCTATTTCAAGGCGCATGCCGCTGAAGATGAGTATTATCTGGTTGATCACTCGACCTTTAGCTATTTGGTATTGCCAGAACACGGCTTTACAGAATTTTTCCGCCGCGACCTGTCAGCTGAGGCCGTTGCCGATCGGATCAGTTGTTTTGTGGACAACGCCTGAATTAAGACTAATGTACAAACAGGATTTGCTCTGAACAGCGTGGATATGATGTCACCTTAGGGCATTGGAGAGAAGTCGGATGGCGGACAAAAAACTTCGAGAGATAGGGCCTGATAAGACTCTACTTTTGGTTGATGATGATGAATTGTTTTTACGCCGCTTGGCAAAAGCGATGGAAAAACGGGGTTTCGAGGTAGAGACCGCTGAAA
>NYVC01000048.1 GCA_002684375.1 Marinovum sp. | reverse complement strand
GCGTGAAATGCACCGCCGGAAGAAGCCTCTGCCCCAGAGCCAAAGCAGAAGCCAAAGCGTAAACTGCTGCAACCAGAACTCCCGCGTAATGAACAGGTTCTCAGCCCCGGTGAGACGTGCAAATGCGGCGGCGATCTGCGCAGCCTCGGCGAGGATGTAACTGAGGAACTGGAATATATTCCCGAACGTTTCATCGTAAATCGCATCGTCCGGCCNCGCGACGGCATTGACTGCAAATGNTGTGAACGGATCNTTNAGGCCCCATTNCCATCACGCCCGATTGAGCGCGGTCGGCCCGGTGTCGGTCTTCTGGCGCATGGGTTGGTCAATAAGTATGCAGACCATTGTCCTTTGTATCGCCAATCGCAGATATTTGCCCGTGAAGGGATCGACTTGGACCGGTCTACATTGGCAGGTTGGGTTGGTCAGTCGTTAAAGCTACTGGAACCTCTGGCCGATGCAATCGGGCGGTATGTTCGCAGCGGGCAAGCCATTTTTGCTGACGACACGCCGATCAAGATGCAGGCCAGGAAGAGATGCGCGACGGCGCGCATCTGGACTTATGTCCGCGATGAACGGCCTTGGAATAGCCAAGTGCCACTGGCCGCTTGGTGTAAGTTCAGCACGAACAGGCAAGGCAAGCATCCCACCGATCACCTTAGCCGGTACAAGGGATGGATCCATGCAGATGGCCACCTCTCAAGATTTACCCCTAAATGCACCATAATCACTCCTCTTCGCCCTTTGAGGGCGAGGAAGGGTCACACCCTTCAACCGCCTAGCTGAGTACGCATGGCTTGATAAGCAACCGTTGTAGCGACGTTCGCCAAGTTAAGTGATTTGACAAGTGAACTGCGCATGGGCACATTGAATATCCGATCGTCCATTCCATCTAAAATCTGCATTGATAATCCTTTGGACTCACATCCAAAAACTAGATACGCGTCAGGTGGATAGTGCGGAGTAAAAAAACTCTGAGCCCCATGCTCCTCGAAAAAATATAGGCTTTCACGTGGTGGTTTTCTATCACCCAGAAATGTCTGCCAGCTCTCATATTCACTGAGTTGAACATATTTCCAGTAACGCGTTCCAGCCCGCACTATCGCTTTTTCATCTATGGAAAAGCCATAAGGTCTAATCAAAATCAATTCCAAATCTAACGCGACACAGGTTCGCCCGATAGCACCGGTATTGTAAGGAATTTCAGGAGCCACCAATACCAATTTCATGCGCTGATCAGACACTGGATACTTAAGCCTTCTTAATCAAGGGCGCAAACGTGGCCCGTCGTTAGCAGTCTGTTACCTAACCAAGAGGTCCTTGACAAATTTAATCTCACTGTAAAATTCTTTTGGAAAACAAATACAGACTAGGATCAATAGCGAGAAACTTACTAAAACGGTTCGAAAAATCAATTTTCGCCAGTAAGCGTAAGAATTTTGACCGAAGCAAGCGGGAATGCCAGTCAAAAGGTTGGTTGATCGTTGAAAATAATGTCTAAGCACTATCGCTCCAGTCAAACAGGCGTTAGGCCAGATGCCTGTGAACCAACAGGAGCCAATCAGACGAGACACAGTCCTATAAGGATGCACAGTGTCGTGCATTGAGGCCCATTGTCACCAATTTAACCCAGACCATTTACTCAAACGCTGCCAGGATCATAATTCAGGACAAACAACAACATTTGAGAAGGTAAGACCCGTATAATTCAACCCAACAAGGCTTTATCAGCCATCACCACAATAGCATCAGTTTCACAGGGGCCATTTGTGAAAATCATGAGCCAGATCACGGGCCAGATCACGGGCCGCCCCAAAAGCGTCATCCGATTGGTTTACGCCCACCGTATAGCAAGCCTCCATTGTCGAGGCACCTCAGCCGGCGAGAGTGCGAACATTGAATTCAGCGTTTGAACCAGAAATACGCATAGCATGGCATATGCACCCTTTGGGATAAATATTACATGTGGTCTGTGGGGCAGACTTGTTGCCTTTAAAGAAGAATCGTCAAAACAAACTTTATTGCCTGATGAATGGTATTTACACACTCAGAACAATCAAAGTGTCAGTTCAGGGTGCGAATAGGCCTCAGGGTAGGGCATCGGAAAATTCGGCCCAATTGGGATGACATGGTTCCATGACCGACCAAAATAGCCTTGACGGCAATGTATTAATGAACTGCTGGATGCAACACCAGGCAAGGCGTATACGCGACAGAGCCAGCGCCAGAGATGGGGATAGTGCAATATCTTGGCTCCGTTTAGTTTCATGCGTAGATAATAAACAGGGTCATGACGGTATAGCGTTGGAAAAAGCCGCAAGTCCGCTTCAGTGAAGTTTTCACCAGTTAAAAAAAACCGCCCATCTGCCAGAAGTCCATCAAGTTCTGCAAGCGTATCGAAATATGCTTTGAATGCCTGNTCATATATGACTTGGTCTGAGGAAAAGCCCGCCTTATAAGCGCCGTTGTTGATAGACACATAAATTCTATCATTTAAAATATTTATCTTAGATCGGAAATCTTTGTGTTCAGGATAGAAATTTGGACGCTCTTTGTCTGAAAAACTACTTTCAAGGTGTCCGGCCCATCGATTGAGCATTCGAATAATGTCAGCGCTTTCGTTGGACACAATGCAGTGATTTTTCTTATCATAAAGAATTGGGACGGAGCGTTCTNTGGAACCTTCTAAATTATAAATATCGCGAATAAGCCTAAAATTATGACCCGTTGCAGTCTCATACGTGCATTCTGGNAGCGGAATTCCAGTGANCAGAGCGATACGCTCTGGTGCAAATTGCCAATGATTGGCCCCCTCAGGATCCTCATTGTCCGTGCGGTTTGGAAACACCACATCCATTGTAACACTGTTTTGCAAACCGAGCATGTTACGCGCCAGAGTTACTCTGTGACACCAGGGACAATTCAGCGCAACAAAAAGATGATAACGACCGGGCTGCGCCGGAAAATTTTCATCGCCTAAAGCATGGCGAAAGCCGCTGACACCGCGTACAAATTCTCCTCTTTTACGGCGAACAGTTGCAGAAGTTTGATCTTCTTCAACAGAGGTTTGTGAAGGTGTTTTCACCAATGGAAGGTCCACTTCATTACTTGATACATTCTTCGCTCATCACTTTTAGTTACTTACAAACGCTTTGCTAATTTGATCAACGCGCTCTTATCCGCTTGCCCACTGACACGTACGCCTCTGTCAATCAAACCCTCTCGCAATTCAGTTTCGGAAAGGGCTTCTATTTTAGAATCTGGCATATTCATAAAATTCAATTTTCGTTTCATGGGCGCATTGGTTTGGCCAAACATAATAGAGGTTTGAAATCCAAAGTCTGCTGCGTATTTCGTCGTAAAATATGCAAGAAACGTGTTCAAGCTGACCCTTATCCGGGGATCATCCGTCATATACTCTGCAGTATCATCAAGCGTCTGGACCATAAGTTTGATCCAACGCTCTGCGCCTTTTTTGTTCATAAGTTCAATGGCATTATGTTGATGGTGAAAATGCAACCTGAATTCTGCACCATGATACTTAAAACCACCGCCCATTACATCGAGCCACATTGCAGACTGGGTCCTGACATGATGAGACGTATCGCCAATCCTCGCAAAAACAGACCAGAACCAAGGTTCGTCTCGGTAAACCCTTTGGTAAAAATTTTGGACGATCCTCACAATACGCTTTTGGCCCAGAACCGAATATAATTGCCAGAACTGAATGGGCTTTGATGGGTTTACAGAGGCATCAAGCGTCACAATGTCCGGTATTCGATGGGCATTGTCAGGAAGCGTTTTGTCTTTGATCGCAGCGGCAATATACGCCCGCTGGATCTTTTCAGTCATATACCCATGGCTTGGCGTATAGGCAGGATAGGAAGGATTGGGCATTTAATATTCTTTTCACTTAATCGGATTTTTAACACAGTTGATCTGCGCAAACCCTAACACAAGGCTCAGCGGCCTCAGCCCAAACCGGCAAAGCGGATACCACTCAGGTCCGCCATTTCACGATGCCAAGTGGTGATATCACGCGGTGCGAATTGATTGATAGCGTTGTGGCCACAGGCGCGAGCCAAAACCTGCATNAAGGCGACACTCGCCCCAAAATACCGCGCCAAACGTTCAGCGCCGACCTGAACATCCAGGCGCTTTCGCAATTCAGGTTTCTGCGTCGCAACGCCAACGGGACAATTATTTGAATTACACATCCTCGCGGCAATACACCCCACCGCCTGCATCGCAGAATTTGACACCGCGATCGCATCTGCCCCCATAGCTTTAGCTTTTACGAAATCTTCTGCAACCCNCAGCCCACCCGTAATGACCAGCGACACCTCGNGCCCNGTTTTTGCGTCAAGATGCTTGCGCGCACGGGCAAGCGCAGGGATCGTTGGCACAGATATGTGATTGCGGAAAATCAGGGGGGCCGCACCCGTGCCACCACCCCGACCGTCAAGAATAATGTAATCAGCACCAGCCTCCAAAGCAAAGTCTATATCGTCTTCGATATGGTTCGCAGACAGCTTAAAACCGATGGGAATACCGCCAGAACGTTCGCGCACCGCATCGCCAGTTTTTCGAAAATCGGATGGCGTTTGCAAATCTACAAAAGTTGCTGGGGAAATTGCGTCCTGACCCGGCGTGAGCCCGCGGACCTCTGCGATTTTACCTTCGACTTTTTCTGCGGGCAAATGCCCGCCAGTGCCTGTCTTGGCACCTTGACCTCCCTTGAAATGAAAGGCCTGAACCTTTTCAACCAAATCCAGATTCCAGCCAAATTGCGCAGAGGCCAGTTCGTAAAAGTAGCGTGAGTTTTCAGCCTGCTCCTCGGCAAGCATGCCCCCTTCTCCAGAACAGATACCGGTGCCCGCCAATTCCGCCCCTCTGGCAAGGGCAATTTTTGCCTCCTCTGAGAGCGCTCCAAAACTCATATCTGAAACAAACAGGGGGATATCAAGTTTCAAGGGTTTAAGCGCCCTCGGGCCAATGGTCACTGAAGTTGCAACATCTGTCTCATCAAGCAGCGGTTTGCGGGCCATTTGCGCGGGCAGAATTTGGATGTCGTCCCAATGGGGAAGGTCTTTGCGCGGCACCCCCATCGAGCCCATTTCACCGTGGGGTCCAACGTTGCTCAAACCGTGGCGGGCCAATTCATGTATGCGGGCTACAGTGGGTTCTTCAGGGGTTGGAACGGCAGAAGGTACCGCCGATTTCATATTAAATGCCGGAACAGAATCTCCAACTTCTACGCTCCCCAATCTGGCATGGCTACCGTCACAAAAAGGGGCATTGGCGCTGACCTTGCACTGACAAAGAGCAACGCTCCCAGTCTTTTCAGCCGTGAACTTCAGCGGTGACATGCTCGTGCCACGATGAGATCCATCGCAAAATGGTTGTGACGCTGACCGGCCACACCGACACCAAGAGTAATTTTTACCAGCTTCCAACACAACTTTAATTGGTTTTTTACCAGCAATGATTGCTGCAGAACCTTTATCCATTTGAAACCCGCTCCCTAATCATTTGCGATTGTGAGGCGCCGTAAAGTCAACGACTGGACCTTTGGGAACGACTCTGGATGGGTTGATGGTCTCGTGGCTTTCATAATAATGCTTTTTAATATGCTCCAGATTAACCGTTTTGGCGATACCAGGTTGTTGGTAAAGATCACGCAGATATTCAGAAAGGTTTGGGTAATCAGCAATGCGCCGGATATTACACTTGAAATGTCCCACATAAACCACATCAAAACGGATCAGCGTGGTAAACAGACGCCAATCCGCTTCCGTGATTTGATCCCCCGTCAGATAACGCTTTGCGCGAAGCCGGTCTTCCAGCCAATCCAACGTGTCAAAAAGCGGGGTAATGGCCTGTTCATAAGCCTCTTGAGTGGTCGCAAACCCGCACCGATACACACCATTGTTCACCGTCGTGTAAATCCGTTCGTTGAGGCTGTCGATCTCGCTGCGCAAATCTGGCGGATAATAATCCCCCACCTTGGCGCCAACCGCGTCAAAAGCGGTGTTGAACATCCGGATAATTTCCGACGACTCATTCGACACGATGGTTTTGGTCTGCTTGTCCCACAGCACCGGCACCGTCACACGCCCCGAGTAATCCGGCATGGCTTTGGTGTAAATCTCATGCATAAGTTTCACAGCGTTGACCGTATCTGGTACGACNCCATCCCCCACATCGAAGGTCCACCCGTCTTCAGCCATATACCAATGCACAACCGAGATCGAAATCATCTGTTCCAGCCCTTTNAGCGCACGAAAAATCAGCGTGCGATGCGCCCATGGACAGGCCAGAGATACATANAGATGATAGCGNCCTGGCTCTGCCTTGAACCCACTGTCTCCGCTTGGTCCCGCAGCACCATCTGCNCTAACCCAGCTGCGAAATTGCGGTGCCTTGCGAACAAAATGTCCACCGTTCGATTTTGTGTCGTACCATTGGTCAACCCATTTTCCGTTTTGCAAAAGTCCCATTGAACTNTGTCTCCTTTTCTAATCTGGTCCTGATCTCACGCGGATTAAAACGGCGCGACGCTTTAAACATACTCATAAACCCAGAAGTCTTGCGGCGTCAGGCGCAATAATTGACCCCCATGGACCTGTTTATTAGAACGACCCCAAAACATAAGTTACCCAACCTCTGCTCAGCCGCGCGCGTGCAATTATGGTCTCGGTCAGGCGCTCTTGGGCGGGGAATTACAAGATATCTAACGCTGCATTGCTCTGTATAGCCCCGACTATGCGGCAGGCCCTGCGCTCAGAGATCGCCAAAACCTTACGCAGATTTTCAATGTACGAACAGTGACGCGAAGGCCCAGTATTCTACCCCTGCGATCNGGGTNACGATAGTCTTATCCAGTNGCAAATCCANAACGGACCATCTGAGACGGGTGGTCTCAATCTCAAGTAACCTCAGTCGGATTAAATGACCGCGGCTCATACCGCGGCTCATGGCACCATACCATTTAAGCCCGCTATAATCTTCTTAACTGTGGCGTTAATCTCACGGAACGCAACCGCTAGAATGCTTCTATTGGCTTTGTTGAAGTGGTCCTGTGAATTTGGATAGCGTGCTAAATTGTATCCAACGCGAATGAATGGATGCAAGAATGACAAAGCGACGGAACTTTTCAGATAATTTCAAGGCTTCCGTGGCGCTTGAGGCGCTGCGTGGTGACAAGAGGGTGCAGGTGATTGAAGGCATGGCAGTCGGCTTTGATCCCGCAACGCTTGACCTGATGCATGAGATTGATCGAATATTTACGAAGCACCCGTTTTTTGGAAGCCACCAAATCGCGGCGTATTTACCTCAATCAGGGTTCTCTGCTGGGCGACGCTGCATGCGCCACTTGATGGGCAATGGGGTTACAGGCCATCGAAAAAGGGCCAAACAAGAGCAAGAAGCCCCCTGAACACCGCATGTTTCCCTGCCTGCTAAAGAATCTGCCAATAACGCGGCTCAATCAGGTTTGGTGCAGCGACATCACCTACATCCCAGTCGAAAACGTCTTTCTGTATCTGGTGGCGATCATGGATTGGGCGGCGCGCAAAGTGTCGGCCTGGCGGCTCTCAAATACGCTGGATGTCAGCTTCTGTATTGAGGCGCTGGAAAAAGCCATCGTCAAATATGGCAAGTCCGAGATCAAGAANACGGATCAGGGATGCCAATATACAGGCTCTGGCTGGATCACGACGCTGACCAAGACCGATATCAAAATCTCAATGGATGGCAGGGGCCNTTATCGCGACAACATCTTTATTGGAAGACTGTGGCGATCCCTGAAGCAAGAGGCCGTCTATCTGCATAAAATCACCGACGGTTTCCAAGCAAAACGGATCATCGATGACAGGATCGGCTTTTACAATTCTGAGCGCCCTCACACCGCTCTTGATAAACAGACACCTGACATTGGATGCTATACCCAAGCGAAGATACGAAAAGCGGCATAAACAGAAACCTCGTACACCTGATCCAATTCCCAAACCTATCCTAGAAAGTAGGACCACTTCACCCGCTGCTATTTCCTTACGAAAACAGCTGTTTTCGACCTGCGTCATAATGGTCGTTTGAAAGCCGCGAGCACTTGATCAGCCAGCGCTTTTGTGTTGGTGTCGGGGTTTTCAGACGTGCGGAGAACCATTTGCGTATATGGCAGGTTGGGCAGATCATCATTTGCGCAGATAGGTTGGGTGCTGTTGATAACGCGACTGGCAGGCAAAGCCGCCACTGCCAAATCTGCCCGAACTGCTCCGAGCTGAGATTCAGACACATTGGANAGATAGGCGATCCGATAGTCTATNCCCGCACGTTTNAGGGCATNGAGCGCNGCNNCTCGCCAAGGGCATCCGATCGGCGCAACCGCGAGCTGCAAGGGACGCTCGGTGATGCGCTGGCTGCTCTTATGCGCGGCCCATACCAAAGGCTGTTCGTGCAAGANACGATCATTTTCTAGATGCACCACGCCACCGCCAACGGTCAATATAGCTATGTCCAATGTTCCGCTGGTCAGCATTGCTGCCAAATCTTGAGCGTCGCCAGCATTAATGTTGACCGTGACTCTGGGATGCGCGCGGGAAAATCCAGCTAAAATTTCCGGCATCCGGGTCTCAATATTTTCCAGACACAATCCAACCCGAACNACCCCATCNATATCAGGGCTGTGCAGAGCTGCGAGCGCTGTATCGTTCGCCTCCACGATACGATGCGCATGGGGCATCAAGCGGTCACCGGNATCCGAGAGTCGCATCGCACCGTTTGCACGACGAAATACTGGCGCACCGACGAGCTGTTCCAGNTTTTTCATTTGCATGGATACAGCTGCAGGCGATCTTGCNACGCGTTCCGAGGCNTGCTTGACCGAACCTGTTTCNGCCACNGCGATGAACGTTTTCAGCACATCAATTTCAAATCGCATTGAGCCCGGGTGTAAAGGAGCATTCATACTGCATATTCAGCATTTCTGAATTTAGCTGTCAAGAAATCAAGCTTGCCAAAATACCAANTCTTAGACCAAACTNANCANATCGGTNAAAGAGTNGTTTAAAANATGNCAATAAACGCGACTGGCTTCAAATATGAACCAAAACAGTTGGGTAGTTTTACTATGGTGAAGNTGCGGAAAACTAGTGCCGATATGTCCAAAATAAACGACAGCGTTACAATTGGTGCCAGCAAAGGTCGGGGAGCCNGCGCCGGGAGCTTTCCTGTTGCGCCCCNCAATCTGTCNCAACAAAAAGAGCGGCCCAACCGNTGCCGTATCAATTTGTTGCCCGATGGGCCNGCNCGGATGCATCAAGGCCTGCTGCTTTTTNCCTCNACCAAAGNCGAACCCGTTCTTGGTATGCCCATANTTGATAGGTTTGGCCCNAGCTTAAANCAGCCAGTCGTTATGAGCTATGTTTCCGCCGNTGTCGCCGAAATGAATGATAAAGTTTTGGCNAAACCTATCACCAGCGTTTNCCGTTTATCCCCNCCAACTTTAAAAGATAATCAATAGGAGAGACCCGTAATGAAATACACTGAAGAACATGAATGGTTGCGTATCGAAGACGATTTGGTGGTGGTGGGCATCACCGATCACGCCTCGGCACAATTGGGTGATGTGGTTTTTGTCGAACTGCCCGAGGCTGGCACCACTGTAGCAAAAGACGAAGAGATTGTGGTGATCGAAAGCGTCAAGGCCGCCTCTGATATCCTGTCGCCGCTGGACGGAGAGATTGTAGAGGTCAATGAGGCGTTGGTCGCCACCCCCAGCATGGTCAATGATGATCCTTTGGGGGAGGCATGGTTTTTCAAACTAAAGGCCGCCGATCTGGGGCAGATGGATGATTACCTCAGTGAGGCCGGGTACAAAAAACTGATTGGCTGAGGTCTTGTGGCGACGGCATTTATGCACCGCGCAGTCTGCGGCGGTCGCCCGCTGACCCGGTTTGTACCGGTTGGCTAATTCTATGATTATGAGCGGGAGGCTGTAATGTCCTTTAAACCGACAAGATATTTACCCAAAAATGAGGCCAGCGCCCAGCGGCGTGATATTCGGCATATCCTTTCAGAATTGAGGCCAAAACCGGCGGCAAACCAACCAAATGCGTGTAGGTTTTTGCAAAAGGCATATTATGCTCACGATTGATACTCCCAAGAAACTGCCATCTGTTGATCGCCTTGCAAACGATCCCAATAACGCCTTCCTCGTGGAGGAGTATGGCATGCCGCTGGTCACCCAATGCGTCCAAACCGTTCTGTCAGAGGCGCGCAGGCATATATTGGCGGGCAGGACGATTGAGTATGCTTCGCTTATAAAATTGCTTTCGGAAGAGACGGCGCGCGCGGTGCAACCTTCCCTGCGGCCAGTGATCAACCTGACGGGTACGGTGCTGCACACCAACCTCGGACGTGCCGCTTTGCCGGAATCTGCCATTCTGGCGATGGTCGATGTCGCGCGGGGAGCGAGCAATCTAGAATTCGACATAAAAACGGGCAAGCGCGGTGATCGACATAAGCATGCTGAAGATTTACTCTGTAAATTGACAGGCGCCGAGTCTGCGCTTGTTGTCAACAATAATGCTGCAGCTGTGCTACTGACGCTCAACAGTTTGGCAAAGGGTAAAGAAGTCCCAGTTTCCCGCGGTGAGTTAATCGAGATTGGTGGTGCCTTCCGCATGCCCGACATCATGGCGCGGGCGGGTTGCAAACTGGTGGAGGTTGGCACAACCAACCGCACGCATGGCACGGATTTTGAACAGGCGATTGGCCCGAGAACCGCCTTGCTAATGAAAGTACATACCAGCAATTTTGAGATAAAAGGGTTCACCAAAAGCGTGACCGAGCCAGCACTCGCCGAGATCGCACATCGCCACGCTCTGCCGTTTGTCACGGATCTGGGCAGTGGTACTCTGATCGCATTGGATAAGTATCAATTGCCACATGAAACCACCGTCACTGAAGCATTGGAGGCCGGTGCAGATTTAGTGACCTTCAGCGGTGACAAACTCCTCGGTGGACCGCAGGCGGGCATCATTGCAGGCCAGCGCAAGTTGATTGCCAAACTTAAATGCAACCCGATGACGCGGGCGATGCGACCGGACAAATTAACATTAGCTGCTCTGCAGGCAGTGTTACGATTATACACGAATCCTGCGCGTTTGGCAGTAGAACTGCCAACCTTGCGTTGGCTATCTCGTGACGTTGCTGAGATTGAACAATTGGCTGGCCGCTTGGTCACAACCGTGCAAAACCATTGCAAAGGCTTTAAAGTTATTGTCGCGCCCACTCATAGCCAAGTGGGTAGCGGTGCGCTGCCAATTGATAGATTGGAAAGTGCCGCTTTGAAAATATCACTGCCAGACCGGCGCCGATCCGGCAAATCTATAAATAAACTAGCTAAGGCATTTCGAGAGCTGCCGGTCCCAGTGATTGGCCGCATTGCCGATGATGCACTTTGGTTTGATCTTAGATGCCTTGAAGACGAAAACCATTTTGTAGAAAACCTCCGAAGTTTGGCAATCGTATGATCGTTGCGACTGCAGGGCATGTGGATCATGGTAAGACTGAGCTGGTCAAAGCGTTGACGGGCACCGATACCGACCGTTTGCCAGAGGAAAAGGCGCGTGGGGTATCGGTAGATCTGGGATTTGCCTATCACACGCTGCCTGACGGTAATATTCTTGGATTTGTTGATGTTCCAGGCCACGAGAAGTTTATTCGCAATATGCTGGCGGGAGTTGCCGGAATTGATCTGGGCTTGTTGGTCGTAGCTGCCGATGATGGTGTGATGCCACAAACCCGCGAACATCTTGCTATACTTGGCCTGCTCGGCATTGGCCGACTTATGGTAGCACTGACCAAGATTGATCGTGTGGCACCAGATCGGATCTCAAAGGTGCGCACTCAGGTGGGTGGCCTTCTCAAAGAAGCTGGGCATACGGGATGTGACGTATATCCTGTATGCGCGCCTGAGAAAATCGGAATTGAGGCGCTTATGGACGCGCTCAGCCTGCGCGCGAAAACTGTCCGGGCCGGGTCGGTGGATGGTCATTTCCGAATGGCCATTGATCGCGCCTTCAGTCTTAAAGGGATTGGCTTGGTCATAACCGGCATGGTGTTTTCTGGAACCGTTTGTGCCTCTGAAAACCTTATAGTTTTATCCACCGGATCACCGGTCCGCGTGCGCGAGATCAGAGTTCATAATCAAAAACGTAACCAAGCGAAGGCTGGTGAGCGCTGCGCGTTGAATATCGTCGGGCGCGGCGTCAGTGAGCAGTCTATCAGGCGCGGCACTTGGCTCGCACATTCCGATCTCTACGTGCCCACAAGGCGCATGGATGTTGATTTGCATGTATTAAAGACTGAGACTAGATCTTTAAAACACTGGACACCAACCCACTTACATATCGGGTCAGACCATATTTCTGCGCGGGTTGCGGTTTTGTCGGGCAGTAATATTGCTGCGGGTCATAGTGGGCTGGCACAATTGGTGCTGTCGCGCGACGCGTTCGCCGTTCACGGAGATCGTTTCGTACTTCGCGACCAATCTGCACAACGGACGATTGCAGGTGGCCGCGTGATCGATCCGTTCTCGCCCAAACGTGGTCGCGCAAGGCCAAGCCGGATTGCTACATTAACAGCCATGTGTGGTGAAAATGCAGCAGAAATACTACAAGCCTTAGCAGAGCACAGCGAAACCGGCGTGCCTCTACATCCGTTTTCAGTGTCGCATAATCTGCCGGCTTCGAGAATAGATGTACTCATCGCGTCGCTGGAATTACGGCGCGTTGGAATGCCTGCGAAAGAACGGGTTTTCTCCGAAGCAAGATGGCGTGATTTACTAGATCGCATTGCGACATGTATCGCCAGTTTTCACCAACTGAGACCGACCTTTTCCGGGGCAAGTGTCAAAGATATTCAATTGCTACTTTATCCCTTCACCGAGACTGAGACCCTCGACTTAGCCCTCAAAATTATGGTTGCTGAAAAGCGTTTAGGCGCGCGTGGCAACCGGTTCCATTTGCCGTCGCATGATGTGCATGTTTCAGAGCAAGACCTGTCCCTTTTAGCGCTTGCAGCAACGACGCTCGCACCAGATTTAGGCGCTCCACCCAGTCTTTACCAAGCAGCCGAAGAAATCGGCGTTGAAGTGGCCGTGCTCGAAAAGACCTTGAAAATTGGCGTCAAGCTGGGTGATGTTGTGATGCTAGAGAAAAATCGCTACGTGCCAATACCGTTGATGACAAAACTTAAAGCCACTGCCGAGCAACTGGCGGGCAGGTCTACGGATGGTTTCTTCACAACAATCGAGTATCGGAACGAAATCAAAATGGGCAGAAATTTTGTTATTGCTGTGCTGGAATATTTCGATCAGTTAAGGTTTACCGAGCGTGTGGGAGATCGTCGTCGCCTAGCGCGCTCCACTGCTAGGGGTATACCGGTAGACAGTGAAAAATAATATGGGAGAGGATCGCACCCCGGTGGGGCGC
>NYVC01000047.1 GCA_002684375.1 Marinovum sp. | reverse complement strand
ACCCCGACCAGATAGGCGGTACGGGCAAGTCCGGTGGCTGAGGCAAGTTTACCATCAAGTGCCGTCAACAAAATTTCTGGCAACCCGCGCGGTGCAGAAAACTCCTGTAACCGCGTCTCGAGCTGTTCTGGCGCGGCTTGCAACGTATTGGCAAGCCAATCCACGGCATCTGCTGGGATTAGAATGGACGAGGGGGCCACATCAAGGTTCACACCAAGCCCAATCCCCTGACCCGCCAGCATCGCCGCAATAATCCGGCCAGACAGGCTCGCATAGGGTGCCACCCGGCCAGTGAACTGCACCAGCCGCTCTTCTCGATCAAACACCAGCACAAAACGACTGTCGGACAAATCAAAAACTTCGGGCGACACGCTGTCACCTGTCACCTCTTCGGTGATCAATAAAAACAACTCAGAGGCGGCCAGCTTTTCATAAAATTGCAGACGCAGAGTGGGGTCCTCAGGCGCGCGCTCCATTGCTGAATGGGCCAGATCAATCAACGTTTTCTCAGTCATCTTGACCCTCACTGACCTGCTGGCGCGGTAAAAGTAACAGCTCGGCTTTAACCACGGGTTTCTCTTCCCCATGGCGTATTGTGCCGGTGCGGATGAGGCAAGGTAAAGATCTGCGACCCTTGCGCGCGCCAGTTTGGCCCCCTCAGACCTAAAAGCGGCCTCCAGATATCTTATATGCGCATCNCGCCACACATTGGGTGGTCAATTGTAAGGATAAACAGATCTTGCCACATCCCTCCACGCGCANTTTTGGCACCGAGCGCAAGCGATANCATTCCCAGCCTNCATCGGTTCGATGTCGAACGCCCACAGATATACCACACCCAGTGAACGTGAAGCCTAAAAACCATTTGTAGACCAAAGAGAGACAATGACAGAATTTTAAGCGGATTCCTCAAGGTGTCTTGCGCTATAAAATCACAACCGGCGACAGAGACGTCTAAGGTCACTGCACCGCAGTGTTGTCTAATACCTGCGCCATTTTCGATCTAATGCGCGGGACAACCTGTGCCTCAAACCAAGCATTTTTCTTCAACCACCTGTTATTTCTAGGGCTGGGATGTGGCAAAACAAAGATGCCTTTTCGACCCTCTGAAGACCGTCTAACGGCTTCGGTAACGGGGCGATCCCGAAGATATGGCAGATGCCATGCAATTGCGTAACGACCAAGCACCAAAGTAAGTTCAACCTTNCCGAGGGCCTGCAGAACCGGCGGCCTCCACGTTGCCGCACATGTCTTCATTGGCGGTTTATCGCCGCCTGACCCAGACCCAGGGTAACAAAGTCCCATGGGAAAAATTCCTATCCTTTTATCATCATAAAATGTGAACCTATCCACGCCCAGCCAATTGCGTAAACGGTCCCCAGACGGGTCATCGAAAGGCCGATTTTTCGTATGGGCCAGGCGCCCGGGGGCCTGCCCTGCAATGAGAACCTTAACGCGCTCATCCAGTTGGAATATCGGCTTTGGCCCCAACTCTAAACCCTTGCAACGCGCACAAGCCCGCATCTTTGATGTAAGTAAATGAAGCGATTCTGGCACGTCGGCCCACCTGTTTTTCTTATCAGTAACTCATTTTCTGACTGGAATAAAAGCAACTCACCGCACATATGGCNTCGGAAATGTGAAACCTAGCTGNACAACACAGAATACCAGTTGAGGCTAAGATACCCGAATACGGCAGGGTGACGCCTGCTTGCTCTGTCGATATAGAGAAACTCTTGGGGTTGTATTTTTTGGCTCTAACAGCTATCNTAAAGAGATAGAGGGTGGCTGTTTTTTGCTGACTAGGCTCAGTACCTACCAAAGCGTATTGCACTCTTCCATCACACAAGCTTGCTATTTCGCCCCATTTTATGGGGAGCTGATCTTTGTAAAAGTTACTAATTCTATCGATACGATCCAATTATTTTCTATTTATATCAGTAGCCTGTGATGAACAGATCTGAGACCAACACCTGNGGAATGACCCCCTGAGTTTCAGTGCTCTCTGCCATGACTAACGGGTCATGTGATCACTCCACCAAAAGGACTAACATGGAAACCAAAAATGACGCTACCGATGCCATCCCGAGGAGCACCTCGAGGCTACAAGCACCACCCGCAAATCTGTCCCTTAAATTACAGACGGTTTCGACACTTCAAATCAACAAGGTTCCGACCGCAATCGTGTATTGTGAAGGTAATTTCGGAAAGGTTGATGGAAAAACTGCAAATGGCCTCATCCGGCATTCTCAAGCTTACCGGATTGTCTCAGTCATCGACAGTTCCCACAACAGACAAGATAGCGGCCAAATTTTGGATGACGTGATTAACAACATTCCAATTTTCGGCAATCTCAAGGCGGCTGTCGTACACGAGCGAAAGGTCCCGGATACTTTCATTTACGGGATGGCACCCTCCACTGGAAAGCTTTCATCACAGGACCGCATTGTGATATTGGATGCTATTGCAATGGGAATGAATATTGTAAGCGGGCTGCATGAATACCTTAGTGAAGATTCTGAGATTGCAGCCTTTGCATCAAAACATGATGTGACAATCAGAGATATCCGCAAACCCAAACAAAGCAAAGACATGCGCCTTTTTGACGGGAGCATTAAAAATGTCAACGCGGTACGCATTGCCGTGCTTGGTACGGATTGCGCGATTGGCAAACGCACAACAGCGACGGTTCTGGCCCGTGCGTTGAACGCAAANGGCATCAAGACAGTGCTTGTCGGCACCGGTCAAACTGGATTGATGCAAGGGGCAAAATATGGTGTTGCCATGGATGCAGTGCCACCCCAGTTCTGTTGTGGAGAATTGGAGGGCGCCATCGTGGCTGCGTCTAAGACCGAGCAACCAGATGTCATCTTGATTGAGGGCCAAGGCGCGTTGAGCCATCCGGCTTTTTGCACCTCAGCCTTTATTCTGCGCGGCAGTCAGCCGGACGCTGTCATCCTCCAATACGCACCAAAGCGCCCGCATCGTTGCGACTTCCCTCAGATGCCCATGCCCAGTCCCGAAGATGAGATAGCGTTGATAGAATCATTCGCTGACACAAAAGTCATTGGTGTCACAATCAACCATGAGGATATGACCGACGGTGATATAAGCACCACGATCACGCTTCAATCAAATAGGCTAGGGCTGCCCATTACAGATGCGTTGGACCGTCCGGCGAATGACCTTCTACGCATGGTTGTCCTGGCTTTCCCCAAGTTGCAACAAAAGCCGGTTACAGCGGCATCATGACCACACCACGGATTGAGGTTGATCTGAGCAAGATACGCCACAACACACGATATCTTGTTGAGCGCCTGAAGGCGCGCGGCATCACCGTGACCGCCGTCACCAAAGCCGTCTGCGGCCATCCTAAAATCGCTCAAGCCATGCTCGAAGGTGGCGCAGTTGATCTTGGTGAGGCGCGCGTAAGTAATGTTAAAAGGTTGCGAGNGGCGGGCATCACAACCCCGATCACTTTGATCCGTACGCCANTACTAAGCCAAGCAGATCTCGTCGTGGGGTCCTGCAGTGCCAGCTNTAATTCCGAGGTGGATGTGATNGCACGCCTTGCAGAAGCTGCGCGTAAAACCAAATTCGTTCACAGCATCATGTTAATGGTGGAAATGGGTGATATGCGTGACGGGATCATGCCAGAGAATGTTGAAGCCATCGCAAGGCAAGTTACCGCGATGCCAGGTGTCACAGTAAGAGGTATTGGCGCAAACTTCGCATGTCTTAGTGGCACGGCGCCCACCACGTCAAAAATGAACGATCTGTCCGCCATCGCCAGTCACATCGAACAGACCTACGGGATCTTAATACCAGTAATCTCCGGCGGCAACTCTGCCAATTTGCCTTTGGCACTTGGGCAACACTCAGGCGGGCGCATTAACAACCTGAGGCTGGGCGAGGTAATTTTATTAGGGGTGGAACCCGTATCAGGTGAGAAAATAAATGGCCTTTTTACCGATGCTTTTACCCTTATCACCGAGGTTATTGAAGCAAAGTCCAAACCGATTTTGACCAAAGCACTTTTCACTGATCCGGCTCTACAGGCTTTGCGCCTCGTCCCAGACAACAATCACGCAATGCGGTCGATCCTTGCCATTGGCAAGCAAGACACAGATATAGCCGGCCTCACTCTACCCAAAGGTGTCACCTGTCTCGGTGCAACCAGCGATCACATGGTGATAAAATCAATTCGATCTCACCCTCGGGTCGGAAGCGCATTAAAATTACAAATGAACTATAGTGCGTTGATGCGAGCCATGAATGCCCCTGACATTACAAAGGTCATATTGAACGAGACCCCTTTTAAAAAGCGCAGTTCCGCACATCGGGACGGTCCCGATGTGGCGTTGGTGTAAGGAAGAATGCCCCCGAAGATCCAATTTTGGACGCAATGCAAAAGCACCCACACGCGCCCTATCGCAGAGCGATTTCATGCATTGAACGCTTGTTGACGTTCCACCTGNCTGCCGGTTTGCAGTTCTCAATTGAGAGGCAATTTTTAAGAGGCCTCTATGGGCGCAAAGGATGGCNTACTGCTACNTTTCGAGGGGGCAGAAGTGACNNCAACAGAATTTNATGAGAGTGTTTCCCAAATANACAGATTTATGCATGAAAACGGCGATAAAGCTGTCTGTATCAATAGTTTGAGAATAGCGGCTGTCAAAATCTAAAGCACCATTGTCGGTGTCTTTTCTCTATTCGAGGCACGAATGCAATCCAACTTCCCAAAAGGTGCGTTTTTCAGAGAGTTACGGGTANACTTAGTCGATGCAGGGCAACCTGAACTGGCAGACCAAATTCATCAACACTATTTGGCCATAAATGTACCAAAGCATTGGCGTAGCTCAAGTTATGAGGAACTGGGGACAGTTCCCAATCTTCCATTCGAAATTTAAGCACTTAGATAAAGGTTTCTTTGACGAGGGTAATANCGCGAAACCTGAGGGCTTTATTGACCTCACAGCGTTACGCTTCCTCGATGGGCTTATAAAAACACTCAGGAAGCATACAAGTGCCTCATAGTTTGATTGATCCCCGACACGTGAAGCCTGCGTTGCCCGCATAGTCGATATAAAAAAATTTCATTCGGGCGAAATGGCTAAAGTTCTGCTTTGGGCACAGTTGCAAAGCGAAATTGGTGGTGGATATGCACACACCGCCTTGAACANGCGTATGGGCCCGTTCACATCGCCCGCAATCAATTTATTTCGATAAAGTTTGAAATGAATTCTTGACAGNTTCAAGNATTTCTATATTTCTAGAAATATGAAAATAAATGCAACAGACCCGCTTGATCTTGAAATTGCCGCCTCCAGCTTTGCCGCTTTGGGATCGGAGCAGCGTCTCACAGTGCTGCGGGTTCTGGTGCGCGCAGGGCCTGCGGGTCTTAGCATTGGCGCTTTGGGCACGCGCAGTGGTGTCACAGGCTCAACACTGACGCACCATATGAAAATTTTATCCAGTGCGGGGTTGGTGTCGCAAACCCGCCAAGGCCGTTCAATCATCTGCGCCGCCGTGGCCTATGACCAGTTGCACAATCTGGCAGATTTTCTTGTAAACGCCTGCTGCGCCGATGCCAGCGAAGCCGAAAAGAGCCATGATCATGGATGACGCGTCCAGCAATCATCCACGATCCCCTTTCCTGTGGCGCGATCGCGTTTGGACGGCTATCGTCGGGTGCTTTTTGCTATTGGCACTGTTTGATTACGATCAACTCATCCCAACCCTGCAGTTCAGCGCCAGTGCCTTACTTGGCACAGCGCCGTTTATTTTATTTGCGATCACGGCAGTTGGCGTTCTCAAAGCGTCCGGGGCCGAAACAATGATTGCCAAGGCTTTTGTGGGCAGTGAACTTCGGATGATTGTCTTTGCCGCTCTGCTGGGGGGACTATCGCCGTTTTGTTCTTGCGAAGTAATCCCTTTCATCGCAGCCCTGCTGTCACTGGGCATCCCGCTCAGCGCCGTGATGGCGTTCTGGCTCGCCTCCCCCTTGATGGACCCGGCCATGTTTTTGATCACCTCGGGCACATTGGGGTGGGATTTTGCAGTGGCCAAAGCCATGGCAGCCATTGCAATCGGTGTGTTTGGCGGGCTGACAAGCATGGCGCTTTCAGGGTCTTTGCTGCTGCAAAATCCACTGCGAGTGACGCCAACCCAATCAGGGTGCTGCGGGGGGCAAACACCTTTTCAAGGACAGCCGCGCTGGTTATTTTGGCGCATCTCAGAACGCCGGAACACCTTTATCACCACAGTCTCCAGCAATGGTGTGTTCTTGTTTAAATGGCTGTCCTTGGCTTATGTGCTTGAGGCGTTGATGTTGCACTATATGCCTGCGGACTGGATTGCCGGGGCGTTGGGTGGCGACAGTCTGGGCACGATTGCGCTTGCAGCGCTTGTTGGTGTGCCAGCCTATTTGAACGGCTATGCGGCAATACCTTTGGTGGATGCGATGCTCACACAAGGGATGAGCCCGGGTGCGGCGATGAGTTTCATTATTGCAGGCGGTGTCACCTGCATTCCTGCCGCAGTAGCGGTCTGGGCACTGGTCAAACCCAAGGTTTTCATCGCCTATCTGGTCTATGCCGCCATAGGTGCGGTTTGCGCAGGCATAACTTGGCAAGCCATCAGCTTATAGCTTGTCCGACTGCCGGACAATTCCGTCACAGCTGTGACAATAATCGTCTGGCATCCGCGCCCAAACCGCGTATTAAAAAGAGACCGTGCTCAAACGATAAAGTTCACTAGCAGCGTTACCCCTAAAAGAACCGCTACCCAAAGCACCATAGAGCCGGACCGCATCACCCGCGCCACGCCTGTCTCGGGGCCATGCAGACGGTACAAAAGCGATATCAAACCGGCCAACCGGCGCTCGACATATCCAGCTACCGATGTCCAAATCTNCCCAGCAGCCCCGGACATCCGCCCGATTACCTGCGGCAAAAACCGGCGGTATATCCAATCCGTATCGAGATTGATTGCCCTAATTTCCGGCGGATGAATACCCGTGCGCATCAATACTGCAAAAGCCAATAACGCAAAGCATAAAAGCTGCAATTGCCCTACCACATGGCTGGTGGTGTAGGGATGAAACTCAACTTCATAGGGCAGAAGCGCATACAAAGGTTCGGGATAGATCCCAATCGCAACGCAGAAAAACGCGGTAATTCCCATCGCCATCTGCATATGGGCCGGTGCCTCTTTCGGGCGCAATCCGCTGTCGTGAGCAAAAAATGTGAAATACGGAATTTTGATGCCCGAATGGGAAAGTACACCCGCCGAGGCAAACACCAGTACCGCCCAGATGACGGGATAATGCTCGACCGCGGTGGCGTCCAAAATCAGCGATTTGGTGACAAATCCCGAAAACAGCGGAAAGGCCGAAATCGACGCAGCGCCTATCAGACAGAAGGTCGCCGTGCGCGGCATGGTTCGGTAAAGGCCGCCAAGTTCCGAGGCTTTTGATGTGCCCGTGCGAAACAACACCGCCCCAACGCTCATGAACAACAAAGCCTTGTACAGGATATGCGCAAACGCATGTGATGCAGTACCATTTAACGCCAGTTCCGTACCAACGCCAATGCCCACCACCATAAAGCCCAACTGGTTGTTCAAGCTATAGGCCAAAACGCGGCGAAGATCGTTTTCAATCTCGGCAAAGAATATCGGAAACAACGTCATCACCGCACCGATATAAATCAAGATCTCGGTCCCGGCAAAGCCGCGCGCCAGGGCATAAACCGCCAGCTTTGTGGTAAAGGCCGATAGGATCACCGTTCCAGTAACAGTGGCCGCAGGATAGCTGTCCTGCAGCCAGTTGTGCAAAAGCGGAAANGCGCATTTCATCCCGAACGANAAGAAAATCAGCCAGGTCCCCAGCGAGCCAAGCGTCATTGNCTGGAACGCGATNGATCCAGTTTCACGAAACAGTAAAGCCGTCCCGGCCAATAAAATTACACCTGACGTGATCTGGATGATAAGATAGCGCAGACCTGTGTGATAGGCCGCCTCGGTGCGCCGCGCCCAGATCAGGAAAACCGACGCAATTGCCGTACCTTCCCAATAGAAAAACAAGGTCACCAGATCCCCGGCGAACACCGCCCCAATTGCAGAACCTGCATAGAACAGGGCGGCCAATTGCTGGACGGTATCACGGACATGCCACGCATAAAGATTGCCCAAAAATGCCGCAAGGCAGAAGATAAGCCCNAACACGCGAGAAAGTTTATCCACCCGCATCATATCAAGCGTCATGCCNAGAAACTGGACTTGGGCAAACGTGCCTTCTGGTAGGGTCCAAATCTGCCAACCCGCAACCAACGGCACCAACAGCAATAGCACTGCCCGCAGCATCCCCACCGGCAGAGCCAACAGCAGCGGCGCCGCTGCCAGAAACAAAAAGGCTGTGGGCATCATATCAAGCGCCATCATGATCGACCTTCTCAAGCTGCGCTGCGGGATAATCTTCGCTGTCTACTGCCGCTTTGCCATAATAATTTTCGGGCCGCTTAATAAAAATACGCAGAGTTTTTGCCGCCAGAATAAGCGCCGTAAACATGATAAAGCCGTAAATAGCATAAAAGCCCGGNANGTTTTCAACCGCGAAATGCCCATGTTTGTGATAGGTGAAATCTGCCACAAACAANACGCCGCACAGCACCACAAGCGCCCAAAAAATCCGNTNGCCGCTGCCCGGCCTGTCAACCCAGCCCAAGATACGGCCCAAAACAGGATGGGTGTCGGTGTTTTCGCTCGGGGATTGTGCCATTAGCCTCTCCTCAGTTCAACGTGACAATCGGCATTAGAAACGCTTGAATATGCCCAGCATAGAAAAACAGCACCACACAACCAAACGCCGTGATTGCCGGTGGAAGCCAGACCAAGGTCGGGCTCTCCGCGATTTGTACTGTCTCTGGCGCATCCGGGGCGCGCAGGAAAAACCCCTTGCCGATAAGCGGCATCAGATAGGCCACATTCAACAAAGAACTGACCAGCAACACGCCAATCATGATCCACTGCCCGGTATCNGCCGCCCCCACAATCAACAGCCATTTGCTCCAAGAACCACCCAGCGGCGGCANGCCAATGATCGACAGGGCTCCGATCAAAAATGCGCCAAATGTAATCGGCATCGCCCGCCCAAGACCGGTCATCTGACTGATATCGGTCTTATGCGTGGCGACATAAATTGATCCCGCGCACATGAACAAAGTGATCTTGCCCATCGCGTGCATGACAACATGCAAACCGCCACCCAGCACCCCCATAGAGCTGGCCAAAGCCACACCAAGCGTAATATAGGACAACTGGCTGATGGTCGAATACGCCAACCGCGCCTTGAGATTATCTTTGGTCAACGCCACCACAGAAGAGGCAATGATCGAAAAAGCCGCCAGCCACATCAACCAAACCGAAGCGCCTGTCGCCGCCAAAAAATCAATACCAAAAATATAGATGCCAACCTTGAGCATGGTAAACACACCGGCNTTGACCACTGCCACCGCATGCAACAGCGCACTGACCGGCGTCGGGGCCACCATCGCCGCTGGCAGCCAACGGTGGAACGGCATCAANGCGGCCTTACCAATACCGAACGCGTAGAGTGCCAGCAGGACCGCAACCATTGGCCCGGCGATATGACCCTCAAGAATTCCACCTTTGGTGAAATCAAGCGTTCCCGCCACCGCATAGGTCCATACAACTGCCACAAGTTGCAGCCCGATCGAAGTGCCTATGAGAATGCCCAGATACGTCCGTGCGCCGCTGACCGCGGCGCTGGTGCCCTTATGGGCCACCAGCGGATAGGTCGACAGTGTCAGCGCCTCATAAAACAAGAACAGCGTGAACATGTTATCGGCAAAGGCGATCCCCATAACAGAGAAAATCGCAAAGCAAAAACAGGCAAAAAATCGAGCATGATCGCTCTCCTTATTGCCGCGCATATATCCCACGCCATAGACATGCGTGGTAATCCACAGCCCCGAGGCCAACAGCGCAAACATCAGCCCGAGCGGCTCAACCGAAAAGGCCAAATTAAGGCCACCCAACACCTCGAACAAAACAAAGGCCTCNGTGGTGCCATTGCCTTCGTTGTATAAAATTGTCAGCACCGCGCCAAAGGTCGCAAGTGCCGCTAAAAACGTCAGCCCATCACGCAGATCNGGGCTGTTGCGCAACACCAGATTGATCACAACCGCGAGCGCGGGGATCAGCATAGTCAACATAAGTGCGGTGGAGGTTTCCATAATCATAATTGCCCTAATGCACTGCCACAGAACCCGACAGTAGGCCCTGCGCCGCAGATCGTGACGCGCTCAGTGTGATGTCGGTATCAAAGCCAAAATAAAGACAGGCACCCGCCATAATCCAAAGCGGCAAAAGCATGCCCATCGGGACCTCTTGCGGGGTTTTACCCTCTGCCGGCTGGCTCAAATACAAGGCCTCAATCAAACGCCAGACGTAAATCACCGCCAGTAACGATGAGGCCACGACCAATAGCGCCACAATCCACCATCCCCGATCAAGGGCAGCCTCNATCAGCAACCACTTGCTGATGAAACCAGCCGTGCCTGGAATGCCAACCAAAGACAGCGCCGCAACCACGACCGCAGCGCTGGTCCAGGGCATGGTTTTACCTGCACCACTGAGTTGGCTATAAAATCCACCGCCCACCTGCATCACATAACAACCCACCCCCATAAACAGCGCTGCCTTGGTGATGCCATGATTGAAAAGATGGACAATTGTCGCCATCAGGCCAGTTTCGGAAAAAAATGTNATGCCCAATAGCATATAGCCAATCTGCGCCACACTTGAATAAGCCAGCATGCGCTTGAGATCCCGCTGAAAGACCGCGCTTAGCGAAGCGGCAAACATCGCCATAATGGCAAAGGGCAGAATGATCACCTCCAGCGTTATGCCGTCGTCTAAAAACGCTGGTTGAAANACCGTAAACATGAAACGCAAAAGGACATATATCGCCATTTTAGTCGCAGTAGCGGCCAGAAAGGCCGTGACCACAGACGGCGCAAAAGTATAGGCGTTGGGCAGCCAGAAATGCAGNGGATAAATCGCCGCCTTCAACCCNATGCCGACAACGATAAAGGCAAAGGCCGCCTGCACCGTCCGATTGTCGCCCTGACCTTCCAACCGCACGGCGAGATCAGCCATATTCAGTGTGCCAGTTGTCATGTAAAGAAAACCGATCCCGATGACAAAAAACGTCGCCCCGATGGTGCCCATAATCAGATAATTATACGCCGAACTCAACGCCCGCTTATCGCGCGACGCGCCTTGCGCGATCAGAACATAGGTCGACAGCGAGGAAATCTCCAAAAACACAAAGACGTTAAACGCATCCCCGGTGATCACCACCCCAAGCAACCCAGTCAGGCACAACATGAACAAGGCATAAAAAAGCGTATGCTTGCGTGGCGGCAATTCGACAGACAGGCTGGCGCGGGCAAACGGCAATACCACGCTGCTGATCCCAGAAATCAACAGCAAGACAAATGCATTGGTGGCGTCGACACGATATTCGATTCCAAGCGGCGGCGCCCACCCCCCGATATGATATGAGATCACGTCCCCGTCGATCACNTGGCCCAACAGCAGGACAGCAATCGCGAAAGACGCGACACTGCTGGCAAAAGCAATCGGCCAAGCCAAAGAGCGGCTGCCAATGAAAACGATCAAAGGAGCGGCGACAAACGGCACCAAGACCTGCAGGATCGGCAGCTGTTCAGTCAGCGTCATCGACACATGATTTAGCCCATCACCTGCCATCAAGCCTGCCTCCCTGACTGCGCGTCATGATAAGCGATTTCGGCCAGTGCCATGTCGTGCTCGATCTCTTCGATCCGGTCTTCTTCGATGGTGTCAAATTCCTCGCGAATACGTACAATTAACGCCAGCCCCAGTGATGTGGTGGCAATCCCAACCACAATAGCNGTTAGGATCAGCACATGCGGCAGCGGGTTTGAATAGATTACCGCCGGATCAATTTGCATATCTAACGGAAAAATAGGGGCCGTACCGCCGCTGATTTTACCNACCGAGATGTACAGCATAAACACCGACACCTGAAAAATGTTCAAGCCAACGATTTTTTTTACCAAATTGCCTTTTGCAATCACGATATAAAGCCCAGTCATCATTAACATAACAAACAGCCAATAGTTCACATGGCCTAAAATAAATTCTGTGGTCATTGGATCCATGCTCACCACTCCTCATCATTGAGGATCGGTGTGCGGGCAGCAAAGGCATAATAAATCGCCACCATAACGCCAGTAACAGTGATCCCCACACCGGCCTCAACAATCAAAATACCCAAATGTTGACCATGCTCGGGATGGTGCGGGCTGAGAGCCGTATAGTCGAGATAGGCATATCCTCTGAAAAGACTATAAATACCGGTGCCAGCATAGAGTAGGACGCCCAGCGCCAGCAACTTATGGACAAGCCAAGGCGGAAACACCAACTGCAGTTTTTCAAGGCTGAAAATCACCCCGTAGATAATGAANCCTGAGGCCATGATCACCCCGGCCTGAAAGCCCCCNCCGGGCGAGTAATCCCCATGAAACTGAACATAAAGGGCAAATAAGAAAATGGTGCCAACCAACATCTTGGTGATCACGCGTAAAATGAGATGATGGCGCATCAGACCTGTTCCTTTCGGTCGTGCTCCGGCTCCGACGGATCGTCATCACGCCGGCGGCGCCGCAATCCACTGATTAACAACATAACGCCAATCCCAGCAGCAAAGACAACGGCCGTTTCGCCCAGCGTATCATAGCCGCGGTAACTGGCTAAAATCGCCGTGACTGCATTGGGCACACCAACTTCATCCGGAATACGCACCAGATAATCAGGTCCAACATGAATCTGAGCCGGCGCATCAACCGAGCCAAAGTTAGGCATATCAAGCGTGCCATAAATCAATGCCGCCCCCGTCAGGCATACCACGATGAACGGTATGAAAGACGAGCGCGGAGACGGGGTCTCAAACCGCGCGGTCAGCGAAAGCGTGCCCAACATCAGCACCGTCGAGATACCCGCGCCAACAGCCGCCTCGGTAAAAGCCACATCAACCGCATCAAGCGTGACAAAAAGCAAAGCCGACAAAAAGCTGAATACCCCTGACAACATCACGGTCGCAAACAGACTGCGGGTGCGGATCACGGCAAATGCGGTCGCCGCAAGCATTGTGAAGAGCGTAATATTTATCAGAGTTTCGATGAGAGCCTACCCGTTCGTTGAATATTGTGCCACATTGTTAGGATTGAGTTTCCGGCTCGGCGCCAGTGAGACCCGGAGCTTCCTTGGGCCGCAAGCCCGACACAAGGGCCGCGTTTGCAACCGCATGAGTTGAGGTCGGGCCTGTGATGAANAAAAACAGACCAATAAGCAGCAGTTTAACTGTAATAAGGGTCAGCCCCGCTTGCAAAGCCATACCGAGAAGCAGCAGGATTACACCAGCTGAGTCGCTGATGGATGCGGCGTGTAAACGTGCCCAGAAATCTGGAAATCGATAGATGCCGACCGCTCCAACCACCGCAAAAAAAGACCCTGACAGGATCAAAACCCAGCTCAGTATTTCAATAAAAAGTGCTGGCATACTCATCCGTCAGATCCTTTTTCCGCTGGCGTCCACGTCGCATCGCCAATAGCCCTATATCGAAAAAACTTAAGAATCGCGACTGTGCCGATGAAATTGATCAGCGCNTATAAAAGGGCAATGTCCAGAAAATCCGGTCTGCCCGTCAAAAACCCAAGCACGCCGATAAACAGAACTGTATGGGTCCCGAAGGAATTTACTGCCAAAACCCGATCATAAAGGGTCGGGCCAAGATAGAGCCGGATCAGTACTAGAACCATCGCAATAAACAGAGCAAAAGCCGCCACGACAAACATCATCAAGACGCCTCACTTTCAATGCCACTGACCCGGCGATCCATCTGTGCAAGATCAACGTCGTCACTTGGCCCATAAGACAGGGCGTGCACCAAAAAATGCCCCTGCTCAGTCTCGACCGAGATTGTTCCCGGAGTGAGTGTGATTGAGTTTGANAAAANAACCTGTGCAAGATCACTGCGCTGGGTATAGGGGACAACAAACATATGCTGGCGGGTTGGCAACCCGGGGGACAGAATGACTTTAGTCACTGTCCAATTGCACTTTGCGATTTCCACCAAAAGCCAAGCAAAATACCCCAACGCTTTTAAGGGGTTGATAGACGCATCAAGATGATCGCAGTCGACATGGTCCATCCGTCGAACAATCACCAACACCAGAACCACCGACGCCACACCAAAGCCTATAACCATTGGCTTATAAACCCCTGACATCAACAGCCAGAGCCCCATCAAAACCGCTGCGCTGCCAAGGGACCTCAACAGACTACCTCATTTGGACAACACATTCGCAACACTGGGTGCCAATCCTCTGCATTTTTTCTGCTTTATAGATAGTTTCCGAACACCTGTACATACAGCAATCAGCTTGAATGCAAAAATTAGATTTTGCAGAAAACCCCTGCCCCACAAATAGTCCGCCTAGAGAACACTGCAGACCACTCAAACTGCGCCCCAAAGGTCATTGCTCTTGGCCCCAAACCCAAATCATGCCGTCAAAAAGTGCCCNTCAAGCCACCCAAAAGGCCAAATTCAGCCATTAGCAAAAATACATTTAACTNATCAGCACTTAAAGCCNTNGAATTATTGCGCCTTCNTAAAGAAATAACGGCCAGAGCTTTCCGTTATCTTTAGTAAACAGATTTTCAGCTGTTATCTATNANATAAAATTTCGTCAAAATTCCAAAGNGCATATCGATAACGTTNCAACCGACGATTGGGTATTGGCGGCAAGAATGAGCGAANCAGCGCCTTGCAATNTTTTTTGCAAAAATTGCGAGGCCANACTGGAGGTGCTCATCTTCTTCGAGAACCCCGTGCTATGTGGGGTTGGCTTGGGTTCATCAACAAAACAGCGCTCTTCAGTACGGCGATGTACCGCGTTTATGGACCAACATCTGTCAATGTAAGAGTCGGATTTCTGTCGCACCTCGTCGAAAATATACCCGTCTTGTTTGCTNTGCTGACCACAGAGCCCGATGCGAATAGCTGCCAATAGCCGCTGGCCAAAGTAACTGCGGACCTTCGGAACTCGATGCCAACCAGAAGTCCCAAAGCAGGCGTTGCGCTGATGGCGCAGGCGCGCGACTCTATGCTTTCTGGCTCCGTTGGAATGCAAATATTCTGACCCATTATTGAATCAATACCAAGCAGATTTAGNTCCNAANCAAGTCACAGACTGCACANATACTTGATCACAAATGTTGAAACGGCTCCGCGAGGCCCTGCAACCGTCGCTGGATCTCTGCGACTGCCCGACAATATCAGTGCAATAGACACAATAAAGTTTTGCAGTGGGCTTACGATAACCGGCAAAACGACCTTCGGATTAGAGATCCCNCATACCCGCCATAAATAAGCCATACTTGAATTCTAGCATGAGCAAGCAGGTGGTCTGGCCTGCTATTTTTTACATACGTTTAGCAGAGTTCACTTTCCGCATGCTGGAATTCGAAAATGTAAGCAAATCCTTTTGGACGGGCGTTCAAAGGAAAGTTATCTTAGACCGTGTCTCTTTTAAGGTGGAGCTGGGTACGAGCTTGGGAATTTTGGCCCCAAACGGCACTGGCAAAACAACACTGATCAACATGATGGCCGGATTGGAAAAACCTGACGAAGGCGTCATCCGCAGGAATTGCAGAATATCTTTTCCCCTTGGCTTTATGGGGGGCGTGGTCCCCAAACATTCCGCAATGATCAACGCACGGTATATTGCGAGGCTCTACGGATTGGACCCCGATTATGTTGAGGCCTTCTGTCGCTGGCTCTGCGGTCTGGATGAGTATTTTGACCAGCCTTTGGGGGTTTACTCCAGTGGGATGAAAGCACGCTTTACGTTCTCGCTAATGCTGGCCTTGGAATTTGACATTTATCTCATCGACGAAGGCATGCCCAGCAGTACCGATGCCGAATTCAACCGAAAATCCGCGAGCATCCTTCAGGAGCGGCTGCGAACAACCACAATTATTATTGTATCGCATCAGCCTGAAGTACTTGAGAAATTTGCACAAAAGGCAGCCGTATTACATTGGGGAAAATTACATATGTTCGAAAGCTTGGAGGAGGCAAAGCAACTTTATGACTATGAAACAACCCGTTAGGAAATTTCGTATCAGGCGTGTTCCTACAACACCAAGCCCCCAATTAGACACCCCCCAATCAGACACAGTGCCAGAAAAACTGGCNGACGATCAAATGCACCCTACAGCCAGTCAAATTCAAACCGCCCAGGTCCAAACCGCGCAGGTCCAAACCACAAAAAGTCAGGCCAACCAGCCACAATCCACACATCCTCAAACCCGTCATTCTAAAGATGGACAGTCTCAAAAAGCGCATCCTCAAACCGACCATACCCAGGTGAAGCCGTCACAACACCTTCATCCTCAAAACAATCTTGCGACACCGCCACATAAAGAGACAAGCCCCGAAACAAATCGCTCCGAAAAAACGCCACCAGCAGTCGCGAACAACACGACTGATACGACACCCGCAAATCAAATCGAGGCAATCCAAAAAGAAGGGTTAACCGGGCGCCAACTGCGCATGGCCCGTCGTATCGCCAATGAACATAAATTACCTGCGCAAACGGATTTTGATGCCGTGCGTCTGCTCAGGGCAAAAGGAATTGATCCATTTAACCGCAGCAATCCTCTTGATTGGATTTCACCAGAGCAAAATCAAAACAAGTCTCCATCTCCCGACAATGCAAAGGTCCAGCTGCCACAAAAAATTGAAAAAGCACCCGAAACGCTACCCTCTACCGACGTCAATCCTATCGACCGCCGCAGCGAAGAAATCCGACAAATTCAACTGGAAATTACCCGCAGGCGCCGCCGAAAGGCGTTAATGTTATTGGCCCGTTTGGTGGTTTTTGTGTTCTTGCCCACGGCAGTAACGGCCTGGTACTTTTATTTTGTCGCAACACCGCTGTATTCAACCAAAGCTGAGTTTTTGATCCTTAACGCAGAGGGGAGCGCCAGCGCAGGTGCAGGAGGTCTCCTTTCGGGCACGGGCCTTGCCTCGAGCCAAGACGCGGTCTCTGTGCAAAATTATCTATTGTCAAAAGAGGCAATGTTGCGCTTGGACAATGATGTCGGGTTCAAAGCCCATTTTTCACAAAGCTGGATCGACCCATTACTACGGCTTGACGAGGACGCCTCAAACGAAAAGGCTTATAAACTTTACAAACGCAACCTCGAGATTGGCTATGATCCAACCGAAGGGGTATTGAAAATGGAAGTCACGGCAACCGATCCGGCCGTCTCCAAACAATATGCCGAGGCTTTGATCGCGTACTCAGAGGAAAAAGTAGACAACCTGTCGCGCCGCAAACGTGACAATCAGGTTGCAGACGCTGAAAAAGCGCTTGAAAAAGCCCATCAAGAACGGCTGGATGCACAGGAAAGGCTGTTAAGGTTACAACAGGAAAATGCGGTGGTCGACCCGCAGGGCAAACTGACCGCTATGCGTGCCCGGATCACTCATTTTGAGACCGAATTGCAACTGAAAAGACTGCGACTGCAGGCTTTGCTGGATAATCCACGCCCCAATACTGCAAAACTATCCGGTCTTAAGGGCGATATTAGACGTCTCATTGCTTTGCTTGATGAAATGAACCTAGAAATGGTGGATGCGTCACAGGGAGAGCAGTCGCTTGCGGACCTAAGCCTGCAAATCTTAATGGCACAGGGCGATCTGCAAACCCGCGATATGATGCTGCAAAGATCACTGGAAAACTTGATCCAGACCCAACGAGAGGCCGGCTCGCAAGTGCGCTATCTCACGACCAGTGTATCTCCAGTAGAGGCACAGGATCCGAGTTATCCAAAGAAATTCGAAAACGCGATCCTTGCCGCCTTGATCTTTTCCGGAATCTATTTGATGCTTTCGTTGACAGCTTCCATTCTCCGCGAACAGGTTTCATCATAATGAAGAACATAGAGTGTGCCGGTCTAACTTTAGGCAATACGCAAGCGCTGACCTTAATAGCGGGCCCGTGCCAATTGGAATCCGCCGGACATGCCGAGATGATTGCCGGCCACTTGAAAGAGGCTTGCGCCGCCGCTGGAGCGCAATTCGTCTTTAAAGCTTCTTTCGACAAGGCCAATCGTACCTCCCTCAGCGGCCAGCGCGGCATTGGCCTCGACGCGGGATTGAAGGTACTTCAGCATATCAAAGAAACGCTCAAAGTACCGGTTTTGACGGACATTCACAGCCCCGAGCAATGCGCCCCCACGGCCGAGGTCTGCGATATCTTGCAAATACCTGCCTTTTTGTGCCGACAAACCGATCTGCTGCTCGCCGCCGGACAGACCGGCGCAGTAATCAATGTGAAAAAGGGACAGTTTCTAGCCCCGTGGGATATGCCTAATATTATCGCTAAAATCGAAAGCACCGGCAATCAACAGCTGCTTTTAACCGAGCGCGGGACCTCGTTTGGCTATAATACCTTGGTGGCTGATATGCGCGCCCTGCCCCAGATGGCACGATCCGGTTATCCGGTGGTGATGGATGCAACACACTCTGTCGCACAGCCCGGCGGCAAAGGCACCTCAAGCGGCGGACAACGCGAATTTGCCCCGGTGATGGCGCGGGCTGCCGTCGCGTTGGGCATCGCCGCGGTGTTTATCGAGACCCATGAAAATCCGGACACTGCCCCATCAGATGGGCCAAATATGATTGTCCTCGACCAAATGCCGGCGTTGATCTCCACGCTTATGCAATTCGACCAGATCGCCAAGGCCAATCCGATCGTTCTGTAACTGTGCGACTGCTTATCAATCATTACTAGGCACTGCACAGGCATTCTAAAACCGCAGCAATCGCTGTTTTAGAATGCCGTCTTTGGTTCCAAACAACAAAAAACCGGGTGTTCAGGCCCGGTTTTTTAACATCCCGCGAATACCTTTACGGCTATGGTTGCTCGTCGCCGCTGCCGCCGTCTTCAGGAAGGTTGAAAAAGCTGTCGGCGTCACGGATATCAACCGGACCGCTGTCCGCATCTTCGTCCTCATCGTCTTCACGCAGGGCAAAGGCTTCCAACCCGCTGGTGTCCTCGGCTAATTTTGGTTCAATAGGCATCTCAAGGCTCTGCGCAGTGCTGACCAGCTTGCGGCGTTCATCGTCACTCATCACAACGCCCTCAGCCAGTTTCTTCGCTGCAGCTTTTTGCACAACCGCATCAAGCTCTGACTGCTTGCACAGACCAAGAGCTACAGGATCAATCGGCTGAATGTTCGAAATATTCCAATGCGTCCGCTCGCGAATAGCCTGAATCGTCGGCTTCGTGGTACCAACCAGCTTGCCGATCTGACTGTCCGAAAGTTCCGGATGAAACTTAACCAACCACAGGATCGACGCAGGACGATCCTGCCGTTTTGATAGAGGGGTATAACGGGGACCACGACGCTTTTCCTCGCCCTGTGCTGCAGCATTAAACTTTAGCTTTAACTGTCGCAGGGGATTGGCCTCGGCACCCGAAATCTCTTCACTGGTCAGTTGGTTATTGACCACCGGATCAAACCCTTTGACCCCGGTGGCTACATCCCCATCCGCAATCCCCTGCACTTCTAACTCGTGCATGCCGGTAAAATCACCGATCTGCTTAAAGGTCAGTGTGGTGTTGTCGACCAACCAAACAGCGGTCGCTTTTGCCATGATAGGTTTGCCCATTAGGTCTCTCCTTACTACATCTTCCCCCTCGCCCCGAAGCAGGCAGCCTGACAACAGGCGGGTTTCCATTTTATGGGGAACTTACGCAACGTATAAGCTGGTTTTTCAAATAAGGAAAGAGCCAATCAACAAGGGGCATTCACTAGAACAGCCGGACAAATGAGGCACGTTACAGCAGTTTAATCATGGTCAATTCGCAGGACAATCTTACCAATATGCGTGCTTGTTTCCATCCTAGCATGCGCCTGCGCCGCCTGATCCAAATCAAAACAACTGTCGATCACTGGGGCNATCCGACCCGCTGACAGAAGGGGCCAAACCTGTGACAGCAGACTTGCTGCAATGCGTGCTTTTGCAACATCCGACTGCGGACGCAAAGTGCTGCCGGTCAGTGTTAACCGGCGCGTCATCANTTGNGTGAAATTAAGGGATGTTTTCGGGCCTTGCAAAAATGCGATCTGAACAAGACGACCGTCATCGGCGAGCGCATCAAGATTGCGCGCAATATATTCGCCACCCACCATGTCCAAAATTATATCCGCGCCGCCTTCGCCTTGCATGATGGGCACAAAGTCCGTCTCGCGGTAATTAACCGCCCGCTCGGCCCCCAAATCAAGACAAGCACGACATTTGGCATCAGAGCCCGCCGTGGTGAACACCCGCGCGCCAAACGCCCGNGCCAGTTGGATCGCTGTGGTACCGATACCCGAAGATCCACCATGCAGCAAAAAACGCTCTCCCGCTTTTAGACCACCGCGNTGGAACACATTTGACCAAACCGTAAAAAACGTCTCGGGCAGACAGGCCGCCTGTTTNAGATCAAACCCGTTGGGCACCGGCAGGCAATGCGCTGCCTGTGTCACCGCATACTCGGCATAGCCCCCTCCGGGTAGCAACGCACAAACTTGTTGACCCTGCTGCAGGCCCAAGACGCCCGCCCCACAGGCGGCGATGGTGCCTGAAGCCTCTAACCCGGGCAAGTCGCTGGCCCCCGCCGGTGGATTGTACAAACCAGCCCGCTGCAGCGCGTCTGGCCGGTTGACCCCCGCATAGGCGACCTTAAGCACCACCTGTCCCGGTCCCGGAACAGGAACTGGCCGCTCGGCCAAGTGCAAAACATCCGGAGCCCCGGGGGCGGAAATTTCAATAGCGCGCATCATGCAATAAATCACTTTCAATTAAGAGCGTCGAGACCAGTTTCCTGGCAAGTCAACTGTCGGCACACCACTTGGTGCTTTGATCTTGGACAAAAGCCAGTTTGGCCCCGCCAAGAGTTGTTTGGCAAGCGGGTTGGCATTCACCTGTGCTTTGAATTTTTCAAATTGCATCACGTTTTCAATACGCCGGTCTAGAAACGTCCAAGTGTCTTGATGATTCGGTGAATTATCACCCAGCCAATAGAGCACAGTCGCGCTGTAAACACTGCTGAGGGTCAGGCGCTTGGTGTACCAGTTCACATCAGCCGAACTGTCCCCTATCGCNGNCCATATCCGGTCGCATGTGCCCCANACCAACCCGGCACCTTCNGCNGCNTGCTGTGGCAATGCCATCAGTGTGGCTCCTCGGCGCACTGCTTCTTTATCGCGGATAGCATCCAAGCGGGCGCGCACCGAAAAGGTTATTTTTTCTCTTATTTTCATGGCNTTAATATCTGTTTTTTGCAAAACAACCTGCATGGCCTCATCGCCATCGTGATGAAAGCGTATCGCCAGATCAATCGCCCCCCTCGGACAGGCCAAAGCCGCCATTTGCCGCGTGATCGACAGGTCTTGGCAAGCCGCTCTCAGGCTGGTTTCAGACCAGCCATCAAACGCCACATGGGGCAGTGCTGCAGCCAAAAGTTGCGCCTGCATGTCCTCATTTTCCTGTACAGCCATNTGACCATTCCTCTGTTTGTGCGTGCTAGACAAGCTAGCTCGTTATTGCTATANGACCAANTCCTGCAATCCTTGCAACTCTAAACTAGAAAGGTGGTGACAACCACATGCAGGTTAGTGTCCGCGATAACAACGTTGATCAGGCGCTCCGCGCNCTGAAGAAAAAACTACAACGCGAAGGCGTTTTTCGGGAAATGAAGCTCAAGCAACATTTCGAAAAACCGTCTGAGAAAAAAGCACGCGAAAAAGCTGAAGCTATCCGACGTGCCCGCAAGTTGGCTCGTAAAAAAGCCCAGCGCGAAGGTATGATGTAAGATCATCGCCATGCGACGATCATCGAGACGAGACAACCCCCGGGCGTTTGCTGCGGGGGTTTTTCTTTTTCGATACTCTTAAGTGACGCCTTTTTGCTACCAAACAATAGATTGGCGGCTACAGTCAAAATTAGTAAATTTTGGGCACGTAAAGTTCATCCCCCAGAAAGCGCCGTTCATAGTCGGCGTTAAAAACGCGTTCTGGTAAAGTGACCTCTTCGCGGACCTGCTCGTGATACGGCAACATCGATAACAAATGTTCGATACAATTCAGCCGTTCGCGTTTTTTATCATTGCCTTCGACAATATACCAAGGGGCCTCGGGAATATTGGTGCGCGCCAGCATATCCTCTTTGGCCTTGGTATAATCCTCCCAACGGATTCGAGACTGCAAATCCATTGGCGATAGTTTCCACTGCCGCATTGGATCATGAATGCGCATCAAGAAACGCATTTGCTGTTCTTGATCTGTTATGGAAAACCAGTACTTCAAAACGATAATGCCTGACCTCACCAGCATTCTTTCAAACTCTGGCACGTCGCGGAAAAATTGCTCGACCTGATCTTCAGAGGCAAACCCCATCACCCGCTCAACGCCTGCGCGGTTGTACCAAGAGCGGTCAAACAGAACAATTTCCCCTCCAGCTGGCAAATACGGCACATAGCGTTGAAAATACCATTGCGATTGTTCCCGTTCCGTGGGTTTTGGCAGCGCCACAACCCGCGCCACCCTAGGGTTGAGACGCTGGACAATACGTTTGATGACGCCACCTTTGCCCGCGCTGTCCCGCCCCTCGCAGATAACCAGAACTTTGGCGCCGGTATGCTCGACCCAATCTTGCAGCTTAATCAGCTCGGTTTGTAGGCGCAAAAGGTTGCGAAAATAGGTCCGATTATCCAAGGAGTCCGGGTTTCTTTCTTTATAAGCGCGACGAATGTCGTCATCCATCATCGGTTCACTGAATTCGAGCTCGAACATTTCCTCTAGGGTTTCATCAAGCTCTGTATCCAACCAATCTCTGGGACGATCATTACTCTCACTCATACGTGTTCTCCTTTATATTCTGGCGCTGGCTGGAATGCTTTGACATCGGCTTACAATTTTGAATGTGACAAAATCATGTCCGCGGCCTTTTCAGCGATCATAATGGTGGGCGCATTGGTATTGCCACTGGTAATTTTCGGCATCACGCTGGCGTCAACCACGCGCAGCCCTTCAAACCCGCGCAATCTGAGCTGTTCATCCAACGGCGCCTCGCCCTCCGCACCCATCGCAACCGTGCCGCTGGGGTGGAAAATTGTTGTTCCAATATCGCCCGCCGCCATCATCAGTTCTGTGGTCTCAAACACGTCGGCCCCGGGCGCCATTTCAACCGGTGCATAGCGCTGCAGCGCAGGGGCTGCCATAATTTTCCGTGTTAACCGGATTGCATCCACAGCCACTTGGCGATCTCCCGGTGTGGAAAGATAATTTGGCGCTATCCGCGGCATCGCTTTGGGATCAGGCGAAGTCAACTCAACGATCCCGCGACTTTCCGGCCGCAGATTACACACACTGGCGGTAATTCCGGGGAAATCATGCAGGGGCTCGCCAAAGGCATCAAGCGACAAGGGCTGGACATGATATTCCAGATCCGCCGATGCCAGCCCTGCACGTGATTTGGCAAACGCCCCAAGCTGACTGGGTGCCATCGCCATCGGACCCGAGCGCTTGAACGCATACTCCAATCCAATCTTCGCTTTGCCCCAAAGAGAATGAGCCAATGTATTTAAGGTGGTGGCGCCTTGCAGTCGATAACTGCACCGCAGTTGTAAGTGATCTTGCAAATTAGACCCCACCGATGGCATATCGGCGCGTATAGTAATCGCGTGGCCCGCCAGCAAATCGGCACTGCCAATTCCGGACAATTGCAACAGATGAGGTGACCCGATCGCCCCCGCCGAGATAATCACCTCAGCCTTGGCGCGGACGGTTTTAACCTCGCCGTGTTGTTCGAACTCGACCCCGACCGCGCGCCGACCATCGAACAAGACACGCTGCGTATGGGCATGGGTTTCCACCCTCAGCAAATTTTTTTGCGCGCTACGTAAAAAAGCTTTGGCAGTGTTGATACGCCAGCCCTTGCGCTGGTTTACGCGAAAATAACCGACGCCCTCGTTATCACCAGTATTGAAATCGTCACACTCTGGCAGCCCGTATTGGATCGCCGCCTGTTTCCAATCATCCAAGACATCCCAATGCAGCCTCTGGTTTTCCACCCGCCATTCACCGCCTGCCCCATGCAGATCTGAAGGCCCGTCAACATAGTCCTCCGATTTCTTGAAATACGGCAACACGTCGTCCCAGCCCCAACCCGAGAGCCCACTTTGCCGCCAACCATCATAATCAGCCGCCTGCCCGCGCAGATAAAGCATGCCATTAATCGACGAGCAGCCACCCAAAAGTTTACCGCGCGGATACTGCAGCGACCGGCCGTTCAATCCGGCCTCCGGGCTTGTGCGAAAACACCAATCGGTGCGCGGGTTGCCAATACAATACAAATATCCAATGGGAATATGCACCCAGTGGTAATTGTCACTACCGCCCGCCTCGAGCAGCAACACCCGGTGGCCCGCGTCGGCAAGCCGCTTGGCGACGACACAGCCAGCACTGCCAGCGCCCACAATCAGATAATCACAATCCATCTTACTCCTTATCAACGCCCAGACACGCCGTTCCAACGGTAAGCCTGAGGCACAATTTGCGTCAATCAAAGCCCAGTGGTAACGATGTCGTTTTGAACACTGTCCGCAATGCAAAACTTGATTGCATTTGCGCCACCCCGGGAAGTCGCGCCAGATATTGGCGGTGGATCCGCGCAAAATCTTCTGTATCTTCGGCCACAACCTTGAGCATATAATCGGCTGTGCCTGCCATAAGGTGACACTCCAGTACATCCGGGATCAATGCCACAGCTTTCTCAAAAGCCTCGAGCACCTCATCGGCCTGTCCACGCAGGGTGATCTCGACAAAGACCGTTGTCGGCACCCCGATTTTGCGCGGATTAAGCAGAGCAACATACTGGTTGATATACCCATTTTTCTCAAGCTGCTGCACCCGACTTACTTCTAGCATCTCGCATTGCTGCGCAGCGATCCGCATACGCTCATCGTGGATC
>NYVC01000046.1 GCA_002684375.1 Marinovum sp. | reverse complement strand
GATTGCCACATCTGCAAGATCCAACAGAGGCGTGGCTGGGTTGTTGGCCATTGCACTAACTTTGATCCCTTTGGCATGTGCTTTTTTGGCGATCTCGCATGAATAGGGCGTGCTGCCACTGGCGCTCAGCGCGATCACCAGATCATCTATTCCAAAGCGATCAACAATATCATCAGCACCGGACAAGTCATCTTCTATTTCAGCCGCCATTTCGCCATCAATGGGCACCCCTCCTGCCATAAAAATTCTAATCTGTTCCTGGGCAATACCAAACGTTCCGGGCAATTCAACTCCGTCAGACAACGCCATTAACCCCGAGCTCCCGGCCGCAACATAATTGACGGCCCCCCCTGAACACAGAGTATCCGCAGCCAGTTCAGCCGCCTGACGAAGTTGCGGCATTGCTGAATTGACCGCACGAACAGCCTTTTCTTGGGCCGCNATCAANGCGTGCCCCGCATCCTCAACTGACATGGTGTCGATACAGGCCTNNGGCCCCGGTTNCATTTCNGTTTCTCTTAACAGCATTTGATTCTCCTAANTCCAATACAATACCANTTTACTATCTTTTGTCTATTAAAATATCAAAAGACAGGAATTAATCGGTAAATTGCCGGATAAATCGGTAAATTTAGTCAAAAACACTTTTCATTTACAAATAGGTATTATAAAGGTATTTTATGAATGGGATTAATCTGACCGAAAATGAGCTTCTTGCGAAGGTTCACCATGGCGGCATTGCTTTGGCAGAAGCTCCTATAATTTTATCACCACAGCAGGACCCGTTGCGTCGCGCTGAACGCAACGGGTGCGCATCATGACAATTGCAAATTTCCTTGCCCCTGACCTTTGGCTTCGGGAAGATGGTGGACCGCGATATTTGCAGTTGCGACAGCGCATTTCAGACAGCGTTGATCAAGCCGTATTATCACCGGGGAATCCTCTGCCACCAGAACGTGAAATCGCCACGATAACCACCCTGTCACGCGTCACCGTACGCAAAGCCATTCAAGCCTTGGCCGAAGATGGGCTTATTATCCAAAAGCACGGATCAGGATCCTTCATTGCGATACATACCCCCAAAATTGAACAGTCTCTATCGCGCTTGACATCGTTCACAGAAGACATGTCCCGACGCGGCCTAAACTCATCGTCGCATTGGCTGGAGCGCGGTCTTTTCATGCCCTCGCCGGATGAGGTGATCACTTTAGGTCTTACGCCTGACGCCTCGGTTACGCGTGTTGTCCGATTGCGCATCGCAGGAGGTAACCCAATGGCAATTGAACGCGCCGCTTTACCAATAAGCATCTTACCCAACCCGCTTATCGTTGGCTCATCACTTTATGCCACACTAGAGGAGGCAGGACTGCGTCCCGTGCGTGCTTTGCAAAAGATTTCCGCCATCAATCTGGGACCAAAAGACGCCGAACTTCTCCAAGTTGAGCCGGGGCGCGCAGGATTGAAAATTGAGCGCACGTCTTATTTGCCAGACGGGCGCATTGCTGAATTCACAAAGTCTATTTATCGCGGAGACGCTTACAATTTTGTAGCAGAACTTCGCCTTGCAAAGGAATAAAATGTTCATGGCCCACCAAGTCACTCAAATGCGCCGGGAAATCGATGAAATTCCCTCTGCTGTTGATCGTCTTTTAACCCATGGTGCTGCGAATATGAAGCAAACGGCCGCTGGCTTGCGTGATTGTAATCCGGCGTTTTTGACCAGCGTTGCACGCGGATCATCGGACCATGCCGCGACCTATCTCAAATATGCGAGCGAATTGTCATTGGGGTTGCCCGTGGCGTCTATAGGCCCATCTGTGGCGTCGATTTACAAACGCAGTTTACACCTTGCCGGAAGCGCCTGCATCGCGGTATCTCAATCGGGCAAAAGCCCTGACATTGTGGAAATGGTTCGCTCGGCTCGTGCCTCCGGCGCTCTGACGTGCACCTTTACCAATGACCACACCTCGCCCCTGGCCCAACTAAGCAATCACTGCTTGCCCCTTTATGCCGGCCCCGAAAAAAGTGTTGCTGCCACAAAAACATTCGTAACCTCAATGGTTTCATTGATTTGGCTCTTGGCAGAATGGAAAAATGATCAAAGCCTTTTAAAAGCAATTCATGACCTGCCCGATTTACTTGAACATTCAGTACAAGAATTTTGGCCCGCCCTGTCCAACGCCGTGAACAACCCGGGATCACTGTTTTGTTTGGGGCGCGGTCCAACGCTTGCTATATCAAATGAAGCCGCTCTCAAATTCAAGGAAACCTGCCAATTACATGCAGAATCCTATTCTTCAGCCGAGGTTTTACATGGGCCTGTATCCCTTGTTGGCCAAGGTTTTCCAGTTCTTGCGCTCACGGCACAAGATCACGCGGAAGACAGCTTGGTGCAGGTTGCAGACACACTGGCCCAAAAAGGGGCGTCGGTTTTCGTGACCTCACCGCAAGCGAAACATGCGCATATCTTACCCTCTGTTCGCACGGGGCATCCTTTGACAGACCCCATCCCTTTAATCGCAAGCTTTTACGCGATGGTTGAAGCCACCGCACGATCAATGAAGATAGACCCGGATGCGCCACGCCATCTTACAAAAATCACAGAAACAGTCTAAGATATGTCATTCACTGCACTGCTCGGCGCAGCCATTCACGATGGCATTACTCTGCAAAAAGGCAAAGCCCTTTTGTGCGAAGATGACCAGATTATTGGGATAAAAGACCCCGAGGGTCTGCCGGCTATTTGCAAAATTCGGCACCTCGATGGTGGGTATCTAATGCCGGGTTTCGTAGATTTACAAGTAAACGGTGGGGGGGGCGTTATGTTCAATGATGACCAAACCCTTCAAACTCTTGAGGTCATCTCGCAGGCCCATAGACGATTGGGAACGTATACTTTTCTGCCAACACTTATCACCGACACGCAGGCGCGCAGCCAAGCCGCAATTGATGCGGTCACAGCAGCACTTGCAAAGGGTGTCCCAGGCATTGCCGGAATTCATCTCGAAGGCCCGCATTTATCAATCGCCCGTAAAGGGGCGCATGAACCGTCCCTGATCCGTAATATGTCCGACGCCGATCTCAATATGATTGCAGAGGCCGCACAACGCCTTCCCAATGTCATGCTGACGGTCGCACCAGAATCCGTCACCCTAGCTCAAATACATAGCCTCGCAAAAGCGGGTGTNATCATATCTCTGGGCCATACAAATGCAGATTACGACACCTGTATGGGCTACGTTGCCGCCGGGGCCAGCAACACAACCCATTTATTCAATGCAATGGAGAAACTTGGCAGTCGCAACCCCGGCCTTGTGGGCGCAACTTTAGACAGCGATAATGTGTCTGCCGGGTTGATCGCCGATGGCGTGCACGTNCATCCCGCCTCGATGCGAGCCGCTCTGCGGGCCAAAAGAGGATCTGGTGAAATTTACCTTGTCACTGACGCCATGGCCGCGGCAGGCTCAAATCTGTCACATTTTACCTTGAACGGACGCAAAGTTTTTCGCCGGAAAGGAACATTGCGCCTTCTTGATGGCACGCTCGCCGGCGCCGATATNGATATGCCACATTCAATTGAAACGCTGATACGGCAAGTCGGTATAGACGAAGCCAAGGCAATATCCATGGCCACCAGCATACCCGCAAAGTTGATAAAACTTAAAGGCGATTATGGGTTGAGGAACACAACGATTCAAGAAAATCTCGTTTATATGGATCAAGATTTCAAGCTTAAGGGCTTGAACTGAATGCGTTGCCCTTTTCCTCTCAGCATTTCGCACAGCGCCCTAAAGTATTAAAGCCCTAAAGTATTAAAGAGAGTGATCTTAGAGCATCCAAACTAGATCAGACTTGGACTTTCGCAGCCTCGGACCNCACGCGCCGCATCAATTNGGCCTATCATACCGCTGCCCTGTTCGCTTTATGCTATATTTTCTGCTAANAGTTTTCATTCCGGTGGTTCAAAATGCTGGATACAGTTGAGCANACGATAGTGCCTCGATGAAAAATTGATAAATAATGGCCCATTCTAAGCGTTAGCTCATCTCNTCGCTTAGTATACTCCAGATATCCGCGCNGGCATCTTAGCCGCCCCCATGACGCGCCTTTTCCGTTGCAATCCAANCAGCCGTTTTGATGCCCCGACAGCTCTCACATGGATGCTGTTTCCTGATTAAGTATGATTATTACCTGTAAAAGAACTGTGCCATTACACGCATGACAATATGAGTTTCCCGTTTTCTCGAAATTTAGTAAAAGATTTGCAATGAAGACCGGAAGATACCGTCTAGCACACTGAGAAGTACATCCTGCAATAGTTGAAAGACCGTTTCCAAAGCTATTGCCCGCATTTGGATATGATTATGAAACTTAGCCCGTTCTGGTGGGATATAGACACACCATTGATCGCCGAAAACAATTCCGACGGGCTGCTGTCAGACGCAGAGTTTGTCATCGTGGGTGGGGGCTTTACCGGCCTTTCAGCCGCCCTTACCATTGCGCGACAGGGCCGGTCGGTTGTTGTCCTTGACAGCGGCACACCAGGGTTTGGCGCCTCGACCCGCAATGGTGGCATTTGCAGTGGCAATATCAGGCCTTCTCACAGTGCGTTGCGCAAAACCTACGGCCGGGCATTTGCCGATGAGGTTTATGCCGAGGGAATAGAGGCACGCGTCGATCTGGCGAAATTTTGCAGCGAGGAAAAAATAGATTGCGATCTGCAAATGACCGGGCGGTTCACCGGGGCCATGTGCCAATCTGATTATGACGCACAAGCGCGTGAGGTTGAAAGTTTAAATAACATCGACGGACATGCCGCGCATATGGTCCCAAAATCCGCACAACACAGCGAGATTGCAACAGATCTATTTTTTGGTGGCATGGTCCGCGAAGAAATTGGTGGCTATCATCCGGGAAAGTTTTTCGCTGGCTTGCTGCGCACCGCCCAGTCGGCCGGTGTGGTGATCCATTCCGATACAACCGTAAAAGACATCACCGACCTGACACCCAGTCAGAAATCGGTCATCACTGACCGAGGCACAATAACCGCCGGCAAAGTCATTATCGCGACCAATGCCTATACGGGAACCAAAGAACGTTTTGGACAGTTTTTAAGGCGCCGGCTGGTCCCTGCCCAAAGCTGTATTATCGTGACAGAGGTTTTAGGGCATGAGAAAGTTCAGGCGTTAATGCCAAAGCACCGTATGTACGGAAATACTGCAAATCTATTTAGCTATTTTCGCCCCACACCAGACAGGGACCGCATCTTGCTGGGCTCGCGAAGCATGGACAAAGTCACCCCATCTGAACAGTCAGTGCAATACCTCAAAAACCGCCTGACCCAGATTTTTCCAGACTTATCAGACTGTGGAATCGATTACTGCTGGCTGGGAAATGTCGCCTTCACCACCTCACGCTTACCAGTTATCTTTGAGCATGATAAAATTTTTTACGCTGCAGGATATGCCGGATCAGGCACGGTTTGGGCCCGCTGGATGGGCCGGAAAGTCGCTGAAACCGCCTTGGGAATTGGAAACAGGCCCAGCATATTTTCCAGCCCACCCCCTGCAAGATTACCATTTTACGACGGTCGTCCTTGGTTTATGCCAACGATCAACCGATATTTTGCCTTCAAGGATTGGTGGAAAAGCAGATAACACGGGCACCGAAGCGCTCTCATGCGCCCCTTTGTCAAGGCGGCCTTATTCATAATCGGCGATTATCGGGCATCGGCCTGCGCCCCAAGCGGCCTCAACTTTTCTTTGGGGGCCGCTTGTCAAAACTAGGCAGGCCCTCCGGAACATGATGGAATGATTGCTGATCGCAAGTGAATATCGCAGCCTTGGCGGTAAAGACGCTTGGATCATCCAAGGTCCCAACTTTGACTATCATCGAATTGGGGCGCGATGGGCTTATGCTGCCTATGGCAGTGCCGCAATCTTGACAGAAATATCGCTCGACCGGCGTTGGTAAATCTGTGCGGGCGAACTTTGCCGGGTTGCCTGAAATATAACGAAAATCACGCTGGGCAAACACCATAACAATATTTGGATTGCCTCCGGTAATATACTGACACTCACGACAGTGGCACTGAAAAGCCGCCTCTAATGCGCCCTCTGCTTCAAAGCGAATTTCACCACAATAACAGCCACCGGCAATTTTCATAATCTATCTCCCTTATACAAGACCCACATCAACTCAGAAGAAAAGTCCAAAAATAGAGAATGCCCCTATAAAGTACACTATTGGTCCAGTGGGTTTCCATTACAAGCGCCTTAATTGTCACCCGCATTGGAGTTAAATTGCAAAGTATCCCAAAATAAAAGTCAAACGCATCAACATGAGATTGAGACCCACTAACAGTCTGTACCAAGTGAACAAAATCTTATTTTTCAAAATGCCCGACAGCCAATACCTTTGACTCGATAATGTCTGATACAAGGAAAACCCAACAAGGGTCATACCTATTTCTGTTTTCAAACAATTCGAAGTGGCCTTTGCAGCATGGGACCTCGACGCGATGTTGCCTTGTTTTCATCCCGATTGGTAATTTCACATTCACCCTTCAGGCAAAACCCTCAAACTTGCGAAATGGAACTTAATATTCGGTAAAATACTATCCAATAACAAAAGAGAGCGTGGTCGCAGTCTTTATGAAAACCAAGACATCTTGGCACCTCATAGTCTGGCAATTTTTCCGAAGTGTTGCGTCGATATCGTCATGAAGGTTGCACGTCTAGAAAACGGCAAAACCTGGCGAACAAAGACCAGATCAACCCCTACCGCAAATCTAAGTGTAAGTTTGCCGAACTACTAATTGGGGATTTTCAATGACTGAAAACCTCTAATGATTGATTTTCTCGACCACATACTCTAGCCTGAAAGTGATTACTCGCGCCTATTAAGGGCGCAGTCACAAAAGCCCCACACATAAGATAATCGCCTTTAGATTGGAGCAACCATGCCAAAAATTGACTTGAATCACCTTGAGCTTCTAACGGGGCGTCTACCGCCTCAACTTGCCACCTACACAAAAGGCCTGACGGATAGAATACAAACTAACCGCGTCGGCGACGCTGCGGGTTTGACCCAATTTGGGGTTAACAGAACGATCTTGCCACCGGGCACAGGCACGTCCTTACGTCATTGGCATATGAACGAGGATGAGTTTGTCATCGTTATGTCCGGGATCGCAACCTTGGTGGATGACGCCGGAGAGCACCCTCTTTACGCTGGGGATTGTGCAGGGTTTAAAGCCGGCGTTGCAAATGGTCACAGCATCCTAAACAAATCGGAACACGATGTGATCCTTTTCGAAATCGGAACCCGAGCAGACGAGGAAAATGGATATTATTCTGACGTAGATTTACAGGTCAAAACGTACCGTCGCGGCGTCGACAAAAACTATGAGTTTACCACGAGGGACGCCGCCCCGTACATCGCGCCAAACGGCCCTCCTTTTTTGAAAAAGACGTGCAAGGCTGAACCAGCACAACGACCTAGCTGGACCTTCCCCAATACAGTGGCGTGGGTCATGACCAAAACTAAGTTACGACCCACTGCCTTGAGATCTTGGCGGGAAACATCGCTGCCTTTTATCGAAATATCAAATTCAGCGACTTTAAAAAAGTAAACTCTGGACTTGCATATAAATCTATCTACTAGTAAGTAGGTAAAGTAATTTAGAATCAGAGGAAATTAAAAAATGAAGATTTTTGATATCGAAGGCTTTCCAAATCCAGCCCGTGTGCGCATCGCTTTGGCCGAAAAGGGCGCGACCGACAAAGTCGAATTTGTATCGGTTGATGTCATGAACGGGGAACATCGCACAGACGCATTCAAGGCAATAAACCCCGACGCGTCGGTACCCTGCGCACAATTAGACGACGGCACATATATTTCGCAAGTGACCGCAATCACCGAATANATCGATGGCACCTTTGAGGGCCCGTCGCTTTTTGGCAAAACCCCCAAAGACCGCGCCGTCATTCATATGATGAACCGACGCGCAGAAAACGGATTGGTCGACGCNGTCGGCGCTTATTTTCATTTTGCCACCGACGGGCTTGGTCCAGAGCTAGAAACATATCAAAATAGCGATTGGGGCCTGAGACAACGCGAGGNCGCAACCCAAACGATGGCATATCTGGACCGTGTCTTGAGCACGAGCGATTTTCTGGCAGGAGACCAGTTTTCTATGGCCGATATCACCGCATTTGCCGGGCTGGCGTTTGCCGATTTCGCCAAGGTTGATATCCCCGAAAATCTGCACAACCTGATCAAATGGCGTGCCCAAATGGCCCAAAGACCCAGTATCGCGGCTTAAGTGAATTTATAAATTTAAGGAAAAGACTATGGAACTTCATTCAGACTTCAGTAAGCGCGTCGTCGTACACTCTGACAATGAACCTTGGCAGGCCTCGCCAATGCCCGGGGTTGACCGGCGTATGTTGGATCGCATTGGCGGTGAGGTCGCGCGCGCCACGACAATCGTACGGTACGCGCCAAACAGTAAATTTTCGGCCCATACTCATACCGGGGGTGAAGAGTTTATCGTCCTAGACGGCGTCTTTCAGGACGAACATGGCGATTTTCCAGCGGGCACCTATGTCCGCAATCCGCCCACCACAAGTCACACCCCCGGATCGGACGAAGGCTGTACCATTTTCGTAAAACTGTGGCAGTTTGATATGGAGGATCGCAACCAGTTCCATGTCGATATGGCCCAATCCGCAGAACCGATGCAGGCGGGGGTTAAAGCCGCAGTGTTACATAGCGATGACCGTGAAACGGTGCGCTATATTGAGGCAGAGGCCAACACTAACGTGACACTGGATGCNATCGGAGGAGTCGAGGTTCTGGTCCTCAGCGGAACCATCACAGAAAGCGGTGATGAGTTGCGAACAGGCTCTTGGTTGCGCAGTCCATCTGGATCACACATAACAGCCAAAGCGGGTCCTGAAGGGGCAAAAATCTGGGTAAAATCAGGCCATTTACCCTATGCCAAAGCGCCGGCGGTCTAATCCATGGCACATCAACCCTTTGCCTTGGTTGCAGGCGCTGGCCCAGGGTTGGGCCAGGCGCTGATGCGCCGCTTTATCGCCAACGGCATGACGGTTGTTGGCCTAAGCAGATCAGGCGCGACAGACAGCGATCTGGATATCCGCGCCTGTGATCTGACGGATGCAAACGCCGTCAGATCGGTTATTGCCGGGCTGATTTCCGCCTACGGAACGCCAAAAATCGTGGTACACAACCCGGCTCATCTGGTGATTAGGCCTTTTCTGGAATTGACCGAAAGCGACTTTATTGACTGTTGGCGTGCAATGACCCTTAGCGCCGTGCTTCTTGGACAAAGCACTCTCCAGCCTATGGTGCGGGGTGGTGGTGGTTCTTTCCTGGTATCAGGGGCAACCGCCAGCCTGCGCGGCGGCGCAAATTTTGCCGCATTCACTNCCGCTAAATTCGCTTTGAGGGGGTTGACGCAGTCGTTTGCACGTGAATTCCAGCCAGCCGGCATCCATGTCGCTCATATTATTCTGGACGGTATTGTCGACACCGCCCAGAGCCGTGCCTTGCACAAGATGGACCCCTTAAAGATGATGTCACCAGACGATATCGCCGAAACCTTTTGGCAGATTGCAAATCAACCCCAATCAGTCTGGTCGCATGAAATTGATCTGCGGCCCCAATCAGAGGCTTTCTAATGCATACCGATATTCTGATCGTCGGCGGTGGTCTTTCTGGGCTTGCCTTAGCCGATAAACTGCAACAAGCGGGCCGAGACTTTCTGCTTGTCGAGGCCCGCGATCGTTTGGGTGGGCGTATTGACGTGCTACGCGATGGCGGATCTGCATTTGATCTTGGCCCCTCATGGTTTTGGCCCGGCCAACCGCGTATGGACACTTTAACCCGACGGCTGGGGTTGACGGTCTTTTCGCAACACGCCGCAGGCAACTTGTCATACGAAGACGAAAACGGCGCGGTCCAGCGGGGCGTGGGCTATGCATCGATGGAGGGCTCGTACCGCATTGAGGGCGGCATGATGGCGCTGGTCACAGCTCTTGCGTCACAGATTGCCCCGGCGCGGCTGAAACTTGATGCGCCGGTTGTTGAAATCGATCAGTCCGGCACCGTCACCTTTGCCAATGGCGATACGATCACCGCAGGGCAAATTGTACTGGCAATCCCACCACGGGTGATTGCAACGATTAAAATCACGCCTGATTTTGATGCAGCCGTCCGGCAATCGCTGATCAACATCCCCACATGGATGGGCGGACAGGCCAAATTTGTGGCCACTTACGCGCGCCCGTTCTGGCGCGACGAGGGACTGTCAGGCGATGCCATGAGTCGACACGGCCCGATGGTGGAAATTCATGACGCGTCGGCAATGGACGGCTCACCCGGTGCCTTGTTTGGGTTTATCGGCGTGCCTGCAGCCCAGCGCGACGGTCAAAGCGATGCCCTGCGCGCTGCCAGCATCGCGCAATTGGGCCGTCTGTTCGGTCCTGAGGCGCTCAAACCGCAGAAAACCGAGCTGCGCGATTGGGCATATGCGCCCCAAACTGCCTCTGCCCTTGACCACCAAGCACTAGGGGGGCATCCCCGTTATGGCCTGCCAAGCGCGCTACGAAATCTTTGGCAGGGCAAACTGATCATGGGGTCAACCGAAATTGCGTCGCAATTTGGGGGCTTTCTGGAAGGTGCTTTGACTGCAGCCGAGGATGTTGTCATGAGATTGGAGACTTGAGGCCATGGTGAAGGCAGATACAAAAACCGTACTTCTTGACGCCGCCGAATGGGCGGCAAGGCGCCATGGTCATGACGGCTTTAGCTATGCAGATCTGAGCAAACACGTTGGTATCCGCACAGCCAGTATCCATTATCATTTTCCAGCCAAAACCGATCTAATCACCGCCCTTATGACGCGTTACAAAGGGGCAATTGCCAAAAAACTGGCGAAGTTAGACCAAGACCTGGACTCCAGTGGCGACCGAATTCTAGGGTTTCTCGACCTTTACAGAACCGCTTTGAACGGGGGCGATACACTTTGCCTCTGTGTGGCCCTGTCAATGGGCCGCGATACGCTGACTGAGGAAACACTTCGGCAAATTGCCGACTTTCGGGGGCAGACATTGGCCTGGCTGCAAGAGGTTTTTGCCCTCGCCGCCCAAGACGGCAGTATTCGCAACGTCTGCGATCCAAGTAAAGAGGCCGCAGCCGCACTGGCGCTGGCAGAGGGCGCACAGGTCAGCGCCCGCTCGGAACAAAACATGCAACGTTTTGATCACGCCACCGAAATGATGCGGCAACGGATCCGCAGTGGACCATCCGCCGCTGCCCTCTGATCTGAACTACGGATCACAGTGATTTACAAGGCAACTGGTTTTCGACGCTAATTGCCGCCCTCGCCGCTGTTGCTGCGCTTGGCCTGCAACACATCATCTTCGTCCCAAAAGCCAATATAGATCCCGCGTGAAAACTCGGACCCTGCGCGGGTTTTGATCTCTTCATCGGTTGTGGTCACGCGGTTGTGATGCCCGCGCGCCCATGTATTTAACGCAGCCTCCAGCCGTGAGTGATGCGCGGCATGTTCGGGGTAACACGATACGTCCCCCAAATCGCAAAGCTCATCGGGATCATTTTCAGTGTCGAACAACATTGCGCGAAATCCTTCAAAATGGATGTACTTCCAGCGCCCGTCAAATACCATGACCACCCGGCAATCCGACACCGGTTGATCCAGTATTTTACGGGCTTTGCGCATTGAATAGTCATATTCACTAATCGTAATCTGACGCCATTTGACGTTCGACGTCCCGTGCAAAAGTGGCAAGAGCGATCGACCCTCGACGATATTTGGCTTTGGCGCCCCCCCCATCCAGTCGATAAAGGTTGGTACCATATCAATGGCCTCAACCAAGGCTGTTTCGACACTGCCACGGGTCACATCTGCCGGTTTGGACGGATCCACAACGATCATCGGAACCTTGACTGAGGGGTCGTGAAACAGTTCTTTTTCCCCCAGCCAGTGATCGCCCAGATAATCACCGTGATCTGAGGTAAACACGATCAGCGTGTCTTGGCTCAGCTGTTTTTCATCCATCCAAGCCATCAACCGACCTATCTGATCATCGATTTGGGCAATCAAACCCATATAGGCGGGGATGACCCGCGCCCGTACTTCTTCGCGGGAGAACACTTGTGAAAACCGATGTTGATGATAAGCCGCCAACACCGGATGTGGGCTTTGCTTTTCGGCCTCAGAGCGTACCACCGGCTGGACGTGCTCTGGGCCGTACAAATTGTGATAGGGTGCTGGCACAAGATAGGGCCAATGGGGCTTGATATAGCTGAGATGCAAACACCAAGGGGTATCGCCAGCACCTTCCATAAACTCAATCGCGCGGCTGGTTGTATAGGTGGTCTCGCCGTGCTCTTCAGCCACCCGGGCGGGCCTGTTGGCATGGGACATCAACCAGCCCGAAAGCAGCTCTCCATCATCGCCTTCGGCTGAATTTGCCCATTGTTCCCAAGGATTGGGGCCCTCAAAACCCAGTTCTTCAAGGTGAGAATTATAGTGACTTGGCTGTTTGGCCCCATCGGGGTGCAAGCCATCAAGACGATCAAACACTTCAAATCCACATTCGGCGATCTTATTGCCGATTCCCGATCCAGGATCGATCCCAAGGCGCTGCATACCAGCAATATCGGCCGCCATATGGGTTTTGCCACACAGCACCGTGCGGACCCCAAGTTCAGACATATGATCCCCAAGCGTCATCTCGCCCACCCGCAGAGGAAAATTGTTCCACGTTGACCCATGAGAGCGCACATAGCGACCGGTATAGAAACTCATCCGGCTTGGTCCGCAGATGGGCGATTGCACATAAGCGCGTTCAAAACGCACACCGCGCGCCGCAAGCGCATCGATATGTGGCGTTTTCAAATGTGGGTGGCCGGCACAGCCCAGATAATCAAACCGCAATTGGTCACACATGATAAAGAGGATATTCTTGCTCATTCTGTTCTCTTTTCTTATCTTACCNGGCTCTGCCCTGAGTGAAACAAGCCNTTGGCCCGCAAATACTCTGCCAGCTATCATTTGTGGCTGGTNGGATCGCCTGTTATTTCTTCTGTGGCTTTTGGACTCTTCCATGTCAGCCACCAAACCGATCCTGCGGCCAGCAACAGCAAAGCCAGCGCGATTGGGTAATCAATNATTTTGCTCAGATCACCGTTGGTAATCGCAAGACTTTGGGACAGAGACATCTCAAAACGNGGGCCCAGGAAAAATGCAATAATGAAAATCACTACAGAATACCCAAAGACCGTCATAATATACCCGAGCGCGGCAAAAACCAGCATCACCGCAACACCGAACAAACCGCCAGTGGCCATGCTGACCCCAACGACGCACAGCAATAAAGCCGAGGCAAAAATCATCGATTCAGGTGCTGAGACAACCTTTATCCAAACCCGCAATCCGATTTGACCAATCAGCAGATTAATCACATTTGCCATAACCATCGCGCCAAACAAGCCATAGATAAGCCGGCCTTGATCAATAAACAAAAGCGGGCCCGGTTGCACACCATGGATCATAAAAGCACTGATTATCAAAGCTGCGCCAACGCTGCCGGGAATACCGAGCGTCAGCAGGGGGATCAGGTTCGCCCCAACAACNGCAGAATTTGCAGATTCTGCTGCGGCTATTCCGTGCAAACTCCCTTTACCAAAGCTTTCAGGGTCTTTGGAACTGGCCTTGGCCGTCGCGTAAGACATGAATGCAGCAGCNGTTGACCCAATCCCCGGAAGGGCCCCCAACACTGTGCCGATCATGGCCCCGCGCAGCATGGTAAACCGACACCCCCAATATTCCGCAAACGTCACCCGCCGGTCATCCTTATTGCCAGTCTCGTCAATAATAATGGCTGGTTGTACGTGACCGCGCATTTGCGACAANCGCCGTATAATTTCGGAAATTGCCAGCATGCCAATCGCGACAGAAGCCAGTGGCAAACCGTCATAAACTTCGTAATAGCCAAAGATTAAACGCGGAGTATAATGTTCTGGATCTGCCCCGATTGATGCCGCCAGCAAGCCAAGTGCGGCTGCGATAACCCCCTTCACCAAGGACTGTCCGATCAAGCCCGACAGGATTGAAAACGCAAAAATCATCAGCGCAAANACTTCAACCGGACCCATCCTAAGGGCAAGAACAGCCAGAGGGGCTGAGACCGTGATGAGAACCACATCGCTGAACGTATCACCGGTCACAGATGAAAACAGGGCCATTTTAGTGGCTTTCAACGGCTTGCCCTTCTTGGCTAACGGATAGCCGTCAAGCGCAGTTGCGGCCGCGTCTGGCGTACCGGGCGTATTCATCAAAACAGCCGGGATTGCCCCACCGACCAAACCCCCTTTATTCACCCCAACCAAAAAAGCGATAGCCGGCAAAGTATCCAGCCCAAAGGTAAAGGGAATTGCAATCGCCATCGCCATCACCGGTCCAATACCGGGTACTGCACCAACGAATTGGCCGACAACAACTCCNAAAAGGACAAAACTCAGGTTCCACAGAGTGAACGCATCGCCAAAGCCCGCCAGAATTGTTGAAAAATCTACCATCGTTTTATCTGCATCTAAGGTAAACTGCGATCAAGCAGCACGTCGACTAACAGCCAGATAACCGCCGGTGTCGCACCAGCGCCCATCAGCAGCCAAAATCCACGGCGCTCCCCCATCAACGCCATAAGCCCGACCGCAACACCAGGTGCGGCCCAGATAAACCCAACCTTTGAAATGAGCCAAATCCCGAAACAAAGCACCGCCAGAAAAAGTCCGGCACGGGCAACTTCGCTGGCGGGGCGGGCACAATGGCGTGTTGGTTTACAGAAAACTGCGGTGCCGGAGAGGACGAGAATGATCGCAACCGCATTCGGGATCGTACTGGGATAGACCCAACCGGTATCGACGGGTTCAATATGATTGGGAATTATNTAGAAATAGAGCAAAAGTCCAAATATTGAAAAAAATGCACCCGATGCTCGGTCTGCGGATTTTGTCAAGATAAACCACCCCGGCCTTCTGTGAGAGGCACCACCATAAAGCTGGTGATGCCTCAAAAAATATTACTGCCCAAACAGGACTTTTACGTTCTCAATCCCATCAACCAACATTTTTTTTGTGCCNTCCGGTCCAAGGTTTAATGGTGCACTTGAGGCCGCATTTGCCACAATTTCTGCCACAGCATCCGAATTGACCGCCGCCGCGACTGCCGCTGTAATCGCCTTGGTCGCTGCAGGGTCAGTGCCCGCTGTCATTGCCATGAACCAATAGGGATCAACATAAGCATTATACCCCTGTTCGACGAAGGATTGTGTTTCTGGCGCATAATTATGTCGGGCATTGTTGCCCACGGCAATCATCTTAAAGTCGCCAGACTTGAGATAGGGCACATGGGTCCCGGCCGAGAACCCAGCCAGAATTTGCCCCCCCAGCAAGAGTTTTTGGGTCTCAGCCTCACCTTTGGTAGAGACAAAACGAAAGCCCGCATCATCCTGTTTATTCACCACNTCCATCAACAGTTTTTGCGGTGCNGCGCCAAACCCNACCGCAACGCCGTCGTTTGCTTTTGAATAGGCAACCATCTCTGCAAGCGTGTTAAAGGGCGCATCTGCGCGGCTAATCAGGGCCAGTTGTGCCCGCGCCATAGTGCCGAGATAGTCAAAGCTGTCGAGATTAAACGCTACATCGTCGGGTCGCTTGACCAGATTGATCATAACCGGCATATTCACGCCAAGCCCAACAATATTGTTATTTTTTGGCATTTTCGAAATCATGGTGAACATTGCCATGCCGCCACCACCAGTTTTGTTCTCAGCAATCACATTCCAGCCTGTCTGTTCTTCGATGGTCTTTGCCAAGACGCGTCCCATCACATCCGTAGACCCGCCGGCACCAAACCCGATTTGTAACCGGATATCTCCATCAGGTTGCCAGTCTGCAGCTTGTACTAGGCTTGAGGCTAACATCATACTGCCCACAATAGCGGCCGTGAATTTCGTTCCTATTTTCATCATCTCTGTCCTCCTTCAATGGTATCNACCGTCCCAAACATCTTTGTGCCTGTCTCCGGTTTTGTTACAAAACTGCTTCTTCCAAACCTCGATTTAAAGACGCCTGATCCTTAACAGATGCATTGGCAATTTTTTCAGCTAGCGTCAAAAACAACGTCAGTTCACTGTCAGTGAGAATCTGATCAACGCCCTGACAATATGCGGCGACCACCGGCAATGTCTGATGGAAATGCGCCCTGCCCTGATCACTCAGCGCAAATTGCCGGATCCGGCGATCAGTTTTATTGCGGCTGGCTTTGATCAAGCCACGCCGCTCCAACATTGACAGCGAGCGGCTGACCTGGGCCTGTTGCATTTTCGTAAACCCAACCAAGGCAGTTTGACTGATCCAGGACTGATCGGCCAATCCCACACAAATCCGCCAATCAACAAGACTAAGGTTGCTCTGTTGCGCCAAAAGTGTTCCCAGNNGACCGGTCAGCAAACGAGAAAGCCGTTGGNTCGCTATGGCGACCGAACTGGCCCCGGCAGGAACCGTATCAAGCTTTAAAATGCCGTCAGTCATGACGTATACATCCAATTTTTTGCCTATTATTTTCAAAGTTGCGCATAAAAAAATATCTATGACAAGACATATTATTTCAATCTCTGTCCGCGAGGTGGCCGTTTCATCGGCGGTGCGGCACCCAAAACAACCCTCTCTCAAACTGTTAAAGCAGACCTGTATAAACCAGATTTCAGTGATNTATTGGTTCAATAAATGAACCAATAGTTCAATTAAGCTTGCACCACATTGTTTTATCTGTCATTTGCTATCTGACTTTTTTTTATTCTCTGTTACCAAAAATAGGTCTTTAAATCCGCCCTATGAGCACCGTCACTAAAGCGCTTGAACTCTTGAATTATTTTTCGTCCGAGACGCCTGAATTGGGCCTATCCGAATTCGCCCGAGCTGCCGCACGTGACAAAGCAACCGTCTACCGGCATCTGTCAGCCCTCGAAAAGAGTGGATTCATCGAAAAGAATCCAAGGACATCACACTACAGACTGGGACCGGCGGTTTTGCCGCTTAGCCGACTGCGCGAAGCCACGGTGCCAAGGGCCGTNTCNGTGAAACAGCCCTTGGCCATTTTAGCACAAACAACCGGCGAGACCGCCCATGCCTCGCTTTTACAGGGCGCCAAATTAGTGACACTGGCCCGTCAAACGTCCCAAGCGCATAGCACCGGCGTCGTGGTTAACGAAAAGACCCTTCCGCTGCATGCAAGCGGCTCCGGCCTTGCAGTGCTTGCGTTTTCAGGCGACACGCTGCGGCAGCAAAGCTATGCGCCGCTTGCGCGGTTCACCGAGCACACAGTGACGACCCCCCAGGACCTTGAAGAGCGTCTTACAAACACGCGCAAAACAGGGTTTGGCATCGCAAACCAGACATTTGAAACCGGGGTACACGGCATTGGCGCGCCGGTGTTCGACGACAGTGGTACAGTGGCAGGCGCCATTGCCGTCGCAGCCCCGGCATACAGGATAAATGCGCGTCTCGACCACACCATCAAAAGCCAACTCATCATCGCGGCCCGATCCATCACGGCGCACTGGGGCGGCCGCGTGCCTACCAAGCTGGATGACGTATGGGATGAACATAGCAAAGCGGCATCTGAAATTGGAGCAAATGAATGAAGAACGAGAACTTTCTCAAAGAACATAACGCCCGCCACATGTGGCACCCTATGGCGCATCCGGCAGACAGTCAGCAAAACGCCCCCACCATCGTGACCCAAGCCGAGGGGGTAAGCATTACCGATGTGGACGGACATACCGTAATCGATGCTGTGGGCGGACTGTGGAACGTCAACTTAGGGTTTTCCTGTCAGCCGATTAAAGATGCCATTGCCAGACAACTTGACACGTTGCCCTATTACTCAACTTTTCGGGGCACCAGCAATGACGCCGTGATCGAGCTGTCTTATTTGCTGAGCCAGTTTTTTGCCGAAGACGGGCTAACGCGGGCATTTTTTACATCGGGTGGATCAGACAGTGTCGAGATCGCCTTGCGACTTGCGCGCCAATACCACAAATTGCGCGGCGCACAGGGTCGTGTTAAATATCTCAGTCTCAAGAAAGGGTATCACGGCACCCATACGGGCGGTGCCTCAGTCAACGGAAACGCAAACTTTCGCGGCCAGTATGAACCCCTGATGCCCGGATGCTTCCATATCCCCGCCCCTTATACCTATCGCAACCCGTTCAATGAAACCGATCCAGAAAAACTTGCCGATTTGTGCGTAAATGCGCTTGAGGATGAAATCAACTTTCAGGGCGCACAAACCATTGCGGCGATGATCATGGAACCCATTCTTGGCGCCGGAGGGGTGATCCCTCCCCACGCCAGTTTCATGCCAAAAGTCAGAGAAATTTGCTCTCGGCACGGCATTTTGTTGATCGCAGATGAGGTCATAACCGGGTTTGGCCGCAGCGGTGACTGGACAGGCGCGCGTCATTGGGGCGTAAAATCGGATTTTAGCTGCATCGCAAAAGCAATAACCAATGGCTATTTTCCATTTGGCGCGGTGATGATTGCCGAAGAGATCGCCGAAACATTTGAAACCGACACCAGTGGCAGCGCAGCAATCGGGTCGGGCTATACCTATTCAGGCCATCCCGTGGGCGCAGCGGCAGCGATTGCGTGTCTAAAAGAAACCCAGCGCCTGGATGTGAAAACAAATGCAGGCTTGCGCGGCGCTCAGCTGTTTAAAGGTCTAGGCCAGATTGCAGAAAAATACGATCTTGTCGGCGACGTGCGCGGCGGCCACGGATTGATGTGTGCGTTGGAATTGGTCAGTGACCACGCAAGGAAAACCCCAATTGACAAACATACCATTCAGCGATTGCAAACAGCGACCTATGAGGCCGGCGTGATGCTGCGGGTCTCCGGCCCCAATGTGATTTTTTCTCCCCCCCTGATCATCGACGAGGCAGATACAGCAAAAATTTTGTCAGCAGTGGATCAGGGTTTTGCGTCGCTTTGATCTGAATCTGTCGCTTGAATATCAGAGCGAATATCAGACAGAAGTGTCGTCAATTGCTCCCATCGCTCTGCACCGACGGTGCGGCGCAACTTGGCAAAAATCTCTGCGCTTTCAGGGGAAACCTTTTCGAGAAATGCGTCACCCGCTTCCGTAAGCTGCAGAACCGTCCGGCGCTTGTCTGAAACATCCCGTACGGAACTGATAAAGCCCCGTTTTTCCAGAGCCCTGACGATCCGGGTCACGCTCGGCGCCAACAGGCAAGCTCGCGCTGCCACCGTGCTGGCATCAAGCCGCACATCTTCTGAAATAACACGCAAAACACGCCATTGTTGCTCGGTGATGCTGTGCCGCACCAACATCGGGCGCACGACCTCCATGATCAGTTCACGGGTTTGCAGCAGCGAGATGGGCAAACTGCGGCTTGTCGGGTCATANAGGCTCGGGTTCTTGGTCATCACATTCCTGATACACAGTGGTTACAAGCGGGCAAACCAAACAACCCCCTTGACTTTCCAGTAATTAGTTAACAAGTTAAGTAAATATAGGGTCGAGGTCAAGATGCCGCATTTGATAGTTCAATATTCCAGCAATCTGGCGCAGCGCGCAAATTTGAAAACATTCTGCAACCAAATGCGTCTGTGTCTGTTAAATCTAAACCTTTTTCCCGAAGCGGGCATTCGCGTGCGCGCCGTGGCGCACGATGCATATTCGATCGCTGACAACCATCCGGAAAATGCATTTTTAGATATGATATTACGGATAGGAGAGGGGCGCACCGACGCGCAAAAAACGGATAGCGGTGAGACCCTTTTGAGGGAATCTAAGCTTTTTTTCAAACAAGAGCTGGCACGCGGACACTTTATGATATCGGTCAGTATCATTGAAATGGATGNGAAATTTTCTTGGAAATACAATCCCGTCCACGACCGCCTAAGAAATGAAGGGTTTTGATCCATGTCATTGGAAATCAATATAAAAAAAGCGCATGAGTATCTTGAAAAGTTCAGGACTCAGGGCGTCATGCATCGTATCGACGGGCAAGATGTTTCGTCAAACGACCAGTTTGAAACCAAATCTCCGGCCGACCACACCGCTCTGGCTCAAGTATCGCGCGGCGGTGCGAGCGAAATCGACCAAGCTGCAAAATCCGCGAAAAAGGCCTTTGCGGACTGGTCCGTCGTAACGGGAAAAGCGCGCCGCGACATCCTGCACGCGGTCGCCGACGGCATTGTCGCCCGAGCCGAGGAAATAGCTTTTATTGAAGCGATGGACACCGGGCAAACCATTCGTTTTATGTCTAAAGCGGCCATGCGCGGCGCCGAGAATTTCCGGTTCTTCGCCGATCAGGCCCCGTTTGCCGCAGATGGGAAATCACTGTTTACCAGCACACAAATGAACGTGACATCGCGCACGCCCATNGGGCCTGTCGGCATTATCACGCCCTGGAACACCCCCTTCATGCTGTCNACGTGGAAGATCGCNCCGGCGTTGGCAGCGGGGTGTACAGTTGTGCATAAGCCCGCCGAATTATCGCCACTGTCCGCCCGCCTTTTGATCGAAATCGCCGAGAATTCAGGCGTACCCGCAGGGGTTTGGAACATGGTCAATGGCTTTGGTGAAGATGCCGGTTGCGCATTGACAGAACATCCAGATATCAAAGCCATCGCTTTTGTTGGTGAGAGTCGCACCGGCGCGATGATTATGAAACAAGGTGCCGATACGTTGAAACGTGTGCACTTTGANNTGGGGGGAAAAAACCCGATTATTGTGTTTAAAGATGCCGATCTGGAGCGCGCCGCCGACGCGGCCGTATTCATGATATATTCGTTGAACGGAGAGCGCTGTACATCATCGTCCCGCCTTCTGGTCGAGGCCGAAATTTATGAAGACTTCACTGCAAAAGTTGCTGAAAAAGCTGCCAAAATTACCGTGGGGCATCCTTTGGATCCCGCCGCGACCATCGGTCCGTTAATTGATCCAAACCATCTGCAAAAAGTGACGTCGTATTTTGACATTGCACAGCAGGAGGGTGCCACCATTGCCACCGGAGGCCGCACGATCGATGGCCCGGGTGGCGGCTGCTATGTTGCTCCAACGCTGCTCACCGATGCCACCAACGACATGCGCATCTCGCAAGAGGAAATTTTCGGCCCCGTGTTAACCGCGCTACCGTTCCGCACCGAGGCAGAGGCCATCGCGATGGCCAATGATGTCAGCTATGGGTTAGCCGGCTACCTNTGGACCAACGATCTTAAACGNGGATTGCGGATCTCGGATGCACTTGAGGCTGGAATGATCTGGGTAAACTCAGAGAACAACCGACATTTACCCGCCCCATTCGGCGGNACAAAAAACTCCGGAATCGGCCGCGATGGCGGTGATTGGTCNTTCGAGTTCTATATGGAAACCAANAACGTCGCCTTTGCCATGACCGANCACAAAATTCCAAAACTAGGAGAATAACCATGGCCCCGCCCGCACCAAACCTGTACCCCGCGTTTAACACTGTTCGGCTCAGCCATGCCTGCTTTGGGGTCAGCGATCTCGCTGCGTCGCGCAAATTCTATGCTGACACGCTTGGGCTTCAGGTTACCGACGAAGATGACAGCCGCATTTACCTGCGCGCCATGGAAGAGCGGGGACATCACTGCGTCATCCTAGAGAAAAGCGACGAAATCACTGTCAAAGTTCTTGGTTTCAAGACCTATGATGACACCGACCTTGATCGGGCGCACAAATATTTTGCAAATTTAGGGCGACCCGTATCCTGGATTGAACGACCCTATCAGGGCCGGACGTTGCTGACGCAAGATCTGCACGGAATTCCCATTGAGTTTTATCACAAAATGGACCGTCTTCCGTCAATTCATCAAAATTATGCGCTTTATCACGGCGTCAAACCGCTGCGGATCGATCATTTCAATATGTTTTCGCGCCATGTCGATGACAGCATGGCGTTTTGGTCTGATTTCGGCTTTCGGGTCACCGAATACACCGAAGATCCCCAAACCGGCCGTCTCTGGGCGGCTTGGGCGCATCGCAAAGGCGGAGTGCATGATATCGCGTTCACCAACGGGCTTGGTCCGCGCATGCATCATGTCGCATTTTGGGTGCCAACACCTTTGAACATAATTGACTTGCTGGATTTGATGGCCACCACTGGCTATGTCGGTAATATCGAGCGCGGGCCCGGACGNCACGGTATTTCAAACGCTTTTTTCCTGTATATTCTGGATCCAGACGGCCACCGNATCGAAATTTACTGCTCGGATTATCAAACNGTTGATCCTGATCANGAACCAATTAAATGGGACCTCAAAGATCCACAGCGCCAGACCCTATGGGGTGCGCCTGCACCAAAAAGCTGGTTTGAACATGGAACCCCGTTCGAAGGCAGCGAGCCACAGCCCTCGGACCTAACTGCCCAACCAATTATCGCACCATAGGACAAAAATATGAATTGGGACGAATACGCCCGCTGGGGTAAAGAAATTTCCGACTGGGGGTCCGACTATCACAAGACCCTGCGTGACCGGCCGGTTCGAGCGCAGGTCGCGCCCGGTGACATCGCCGCACTTTTATCACTGTCACCTCCCGAACAGGGCGAGGATATGGCCGTTATAATGGAGGATTTTGAGCGAGTTGTGATGCCCGGTATAACCCATTGGCAACACCCGCGTTTCTTTGCTTATTTTCCATCAAACGCATCACCGCCCGCTATTCTTGCCGATTTTCTGACCTCGACAATGGCAGTCAATAGTTTGCTGTGGCAGACCTCGCCAGCGGCAACCGAAATGGAAACCCGGATGATGGAGTGGCTGCGACAGGCCGTGGGCCTGTCAGGCGATTTTGCAGGCGTGATCCAAGACAGCGCATCCTCGGCAACGCTCGCGGCAGTTTTGACAATGCGTGAACGCAGTTTGAACTGGCAGGGAAATACCAAAGGTCTGTCAAGTATGCCACCCCTGCGCCTGTATTGCTCGGGCGAGGTGCACAGTTCTATCGACCGAGCGGTTTGGGTCGCAGGTTTGGGTGACAGCAACATTGTCCGCCTGCCAATTGAGGGCCCCTTGCGCGGTCTCCGTGCCGAAGCGATGCGGGCTGCGATTATAAGCGACATCGCGGCAGGATATAAACCCGCTGGCATTATCGCCTCAACCGGCGCTACAGGTGCTGGATCTTGTGACAGCATCCGCGACATTGCCAAAATCGCCAAAGAGTTTGATCTATATTTGCATGTAGATGCCGCATGGGCAGGCTCCGCGATGATCTGCCCCGAGTTCCGCGAGCTTTGGGACGGCATTGACGCGGCCGACAGCATCGTTTTCAACCCGCATAAATGGTTGGGTGTTCAATTTGATTGCTCGGCACATTTTTTGAAAAACCCAGAGGATCTGGTACGCACCCTGGCCATTCAACCCGAGTATTTGAAAACCCATGGTCAGGATGGATTGATTAATTACTCTGAATGGTCCATCCCGCTGGGGCGCCGCTTCCGCGCGCTAAAGCTTTGGTTTTTGCTGCGCAACTATGGCCTGGAAGAACTGCGTAACCGCATTCGCAATCACGTTGAATGGTCGCTCGTTATGGCCGAGACCCTGCGCAACACCGAAAATTTCGAAATTGTGACAGAACCTATCTTGTCCCTTTTCACGTTCCGCTATGCTCCCGCCGGTGCAACAGGCCTTGCTGCGCTAAATCAAAAGCTGGTGGATGAAATAAATGATGATGGACGGATTTATCTGACGCAAACCCTTATCGACGGCGAAAAGGTCATCCGGTTTCAGGTTGGCCAGTTTGATTGCACGCAAGAGGACATCACATTTGCCTATAATGTGATATGCGAGATCGCAGGCAGACAGGACGTGTCTTATGGATAAATTCGCCACCTTNTCATCAAACGGCGCCACTTTTTATGGATTGGTAATAGATCAGGGCATGATTGCTTTATCTGACGCGTTTCCGCAATATCCCACCTTGCGGGAGGTGATCGCAGACGGTGCGTTAACCGCACTGAAAGATGCGGCAAGCNGTCGGACGGTCACCCATCCAACTGGCCAATTTCAATTTGAAATTCCGGTACCAGCCCCCGAAAAAATTATCTGTGTCGGGGTAAACTTTCCCGACCGGAATGCCGAATATAAAGATGGCCAAGAGGCGCCTGCGCATATGTCGCTTTTTCCACGCTTTGGACGGTCTTTTACCGGCGCAAACCGACCGCTTATCCGACCGCCCGAATCTCANAAACTGGACTATGAGGGCGAAATTGCAATTGTCATTGGCAAGGCGGGGCGACGCATTCAAGAAAGCGACGCTTATGCGCATATAGCTGCTTTGACACTGTGCAACGAGGGTACAATCCGAGACTGGGTGCGCCATGCGAAATTCAATGTCACCCANGGTAAAAACTGGAATAATTCCGGCGCTATCGGCCCCTGGCTGGTGCCGTTNGAGCATGCCGAACAACTGGATGATATNCNCCTGACAACCCATGTAAACGGCGAGTTGCGCCAAGATGACCGTACCNGCAGAATGNTGTTCCCAATCCGTCGACAGATTGCCTATATCTCGACTTTCACCACGCTGGTGCCGGGAGATATAATCATTACCGGAACCCCGACTGGTGCCGGCGCTCGCTTTGATCCGCCATTGTTCCTCAAGCCCGGAGACAANNTTACTGTGAGCGCAGAAGGCATCGGTAGCTTAACCAATAGCGTAGAGGATGAAATATGACACTGGATGCTGCGACGATTGAGACCACAGCGCAGGCCTTATTTCAGGCGGAAAAGACCGGCAATCAAATTCAAATGATCACCTTGGCCAATCCCNACATGAATATGGATGACGCCTACCGGGTTCAGGCAGCGTTGATGCGTCTACACTATAGCGAGGGGCGGCACAAAATCGGGTGGAAAATTGGCCTGACCTCGAAGGCGATGCAACTGGCGCTGAATATTAACATCCCAGACAGCGGGGTTCTNTTGAATACNATGGCTTTTGACACCGCCGAAACGGTTCCCAAAGATCGCTTTATCGAACCCCGTATCGAGGCCGAGATCGCCTTTGTCATGAAGCATGATCTACAAGGTGCAAACGTCAGCCGCGCCGACGTAATTGCCGCTACCGAATATATCACTCCAAGTCTTGAGATTCTCGACACGCGCATTCTCAGGTTGGACCCTGAAACTGGACGCGCGCGCACGGTGCTGGATACCATTTCCGACAATGCTGCAAATGCTGGTATTGTTTTGGGTTCCNAACGCCATCGACTTGACGCCATCGATCCCCGATGGGTTGGTGCCATTGTTGCAAAAAATGATGCCGTCGAGGAAACTGGCCTTGGAGCAGGCGTTTTAAACGATCCGNTCGAAAGCGTGTGCTGGCTTGCGCGACGCATGGATCATTACGGTGATAAAATATCCGCAGGAGACATTGTTCTTTCCGGGTCCTTTATTCGCCCGATCGAAGCTGAGCCAGGCAGCCGCTTTCATGCTGANTTTGGACCCTTTGGTGTTGTTGAGATAAATTTTGCGGAATAGAAACCGATCAGCGACCTAGGTGTTCTTTTAAATGCAACCAACGTGTTGCGCTCCGACCATAAAGCACGGCTTCATGAGAGACGAGGTGGCAAGGACATCTACCCAAAGTTATCATTAAATACCCAAAAGCTATTTTGCATGACTGTGTCAAAGACCTTAGCCTGAAGCCGCAGCAGACTGGAGTTGCCGTAAAAAGGAGAGACCAATGCTATTTAAATTTGCCTGGATTCATTCCCCGCAAGCCAGAGACAACACCATCAAACAATTTATGGCAACCGGTGGCATGCCACCCGAGGGTGCAAAGCTTGTATCACGTTATCACAATGTTGACGGAACCGGCGGTTTTGCAATTGTCGAATCCTCAGATGCTGGTGCCTTGGCAGACTATGCGCTTGACTGGAACGGATTGATTGAGATCAATATTACGCCTTTGGTGGACGATGAAACCATCGGAAAAATTCTGGGCGCAAAATTTTCTTAACCTAAACTTGCCTGCCCGGTCCAGACCGCGCAGGCACCTTTTTACCGTACCGCGCAACAGTCATTTCACACCCGGAACCGAGCACCAATAATTCATTGACTGCATATATAAAGATAGGCAGCTGATTATTTGTATTCAAAGCCAAGTCCTAATCATCAGGTCCAGACTTTCCGAGCAGGTCATTGTGCCGACAAAATCTGGATCCTCACGTTTGCTAACTCAATCTTTGATGGATTCAGAACCAACAGAGCTGTCATGTTATATCCTGCTTTACTGTCATGTTTAGGCGAACGCCATGTCTGGGTAACTGTTCAGCATCGCGTGGCTTAAAGCAGGTCCCACAATACATCCAGAGCCTGGTAGCCCAGCTGTTAAAAACCCCTGACTTGTCTCTGTATTTTTGCAAATGAGATCGAAGCCTGCACCCAAAAGGTCAGCGCAGATTACAATTGCATCTGTGCTTAGCCGACAAGCCAAGTGGTAACCAANGACCTCTGCAATCGCANAACNCAAACCGACAACGCAAATTCGTCCACTGAAATCGCAGCGGACTGGAAAATACGTCTGCTCAAATCGTGAAGCCCGATAAAACGCCATTACGCAGANGTCTTAACCAANAAATCACGGTCGTGGCTGTCTGGACTGTGCGTACGAGCGTCTATCCAGCAGAACCAACAGGCGGTTTGTCTGCAGTTCCTCAGTTCAAGACATAGGGCCCACCTGTTACGGCAGTTAGGCGACAGCTTCCACTGGACGCTGCAGAAGATAGGTCTGCATTTTGCCGGCCCCTTTCACCTCGATTTCGCCGCGCAGAACCGTCGCATATTCGCCTTCAAGCGCGTCATAAAAGGCCTGAGATATCTGAATTTCATTTGGCACACCGGTCGATTCCATACGGCTTGCCATNTTAACGGATTCACCCCAGAGATCATAAATAAATTTCGACGTGCCAATCACCCCCGCCACGACCGGCCCACGGTGCAGACCCACACGCATCTTTAAATTTGTACCTTTGCGTTCATTAAACTCGTCCAGGCGCTGCAAAACACCTAAAGCCAACTTTGCCATTACTTTCGCATGATCTTCATTTGGTGTCGGCAATCCACACACCGCCATATACGCATCGCCAATCGTCTTAATTTTCTCAACCCCAAGCGTGGTGGCAAATTCATCAAAGGATCCGAATAATTCATCAAGCATTGACAACACTTCCATTGGTGGACGGCCCTGCGACCACGTTGTAAAGCCGACAAGATCGGTAAAAATAACNCTGGCGCTGGGAAAGGCGTCGGCGATTTGCGACTCGCCACTCTTCAAACGCTCCGCGATGGGTTCCGGCAAAATATTCAAAAGCAGCTTGGCATTCTCTGAATTTTGTTGCTCGATTACACGTCTCTGGGTGCGCAGATTTACGACCATTTCATTAAAGTTTTGCGTCAGATGCCCCAACTCATCTTGGGACGTTACTGGTAATTCCAGATCTCGATCTCCCTTGCCCAGACGGTCCGTTGCATCCGCCAGTGTTTTAATCGGTGCGGCAATTCGCTCCGCACCCACGGTAGAAACTGCGACAAGCACTGTGGCAATCAGAACACTGGANAAGCCCAAAGCCCAGCCGAGAGTGACCACCGGAGCAAAAGCCTCAGCGGTGTCTATTTCTGAAATCAAAGCCCAAGTATGATCACCAAATCTAACTGGTTCATAAGAGCTTAAAACACTGACCCCCCGATAGTCTTCAATAACATCCGTCCCGGTTATACCCTTTAACGCCTGTACAGAAGCATTGGTCCGCACCTCTTGTAATAAAATTGACGTATTAAAATTCTTCATATCTTCTAATTTATTATTTTGATATCCGAGCTTTTTAAGCGCATCAAAATACCCCACAGGATCTTCAGTCAAAAATCGCGAAATGCTGCGCATATTAAAATCGGGAGCAACAAGATATGTTTCACCGCTTACCCCGAGACCATCTTCTTGCCAATTGCCATCACCCGTCATGATCGCATTTATTTTTTTAACTGAAAGCTGAAATATAAGAACCCCTATCCGTTTCCCTCCATCAAAAATCGGACTGGCAATAAAGGCTTCAGGGGACCCATAAGACGGTTCATAATAATTAAAATCTGTAAAGACGACGCCGTCGGAAACTTCAAACGCATTTGCTGAATGAAACGCTTTGGCAATATTTGCTTCGCGGAACGGGCCGGAAGAGAGGTTGGTGGCAAAATCTGCCTCTTTGAAGACGGAATAAACAATATCGCTGGTTTCACTGTCGACTAAGAAAATGTCATAAAACTCAAATTTTTTCCGATAGCTTTCCAAAACCTCGTGATATTTCTTGTGTATTTGACTGTATTCGCTTGCGTCCCCCGGATCGACAAGCTCCACTTTTTGACCAAGCGGCGACGGGTTGGCTGCAATGTAGAGATGTTGTAGATAAACGGTCTCTGGCGTGGTTGGCAGGAAGCGCTCGACCTCATAGCTGCGCCGAGTGCCGTTTTCCAAGCCAGGAATAAAGTCCTTTAGATAATAATCACTCAGTAAACCACCCGTTTCATTAAGCATCTCGTATCCACCTAAATCACCCAGATGGCGGCTAGAAGTTTTAAACGCAGTGTTGAACTCACGCATAGCTTCTATCGTCATGCGATTTTCTGAGAGCGTTTGAATTTCTGCTTTCACGTTCCGCAGATATATATTCAGCTCACTACTTTTAGCCGATCGAACAGCCGTCAGCTTTGTGAGCGCAAGATCCTGCAAGGCATTTTTACTGCTGGTATAGCTGATGAAACCAGTCACACAACTGACTGAAACACAGACAGTTAAAATAAAAGCCATTACTTTGGCTTTAATAGTCCAAATAATCATAACCACCCCCAAGATTATCTCAGCCTTAAAAGAACAACTTTTGAGTATCCAAAATTGTCAACAAGGCTAAAATCAAATTGGCATTAGTTTAAATCAGAAAATTAGAATATTACCAGAAGTAATAAGCATTTATAATACAGTTTTTGAATNTTGTTCACCTACTCAGTGGTAGAAGGCGGTCTATGTTGTGTGTACCTTTTTGGCTTTGCCAAACTCGAGCTTAATATTGCTATAATTATCGGCCAACCGACGCGGATAGGCTTCATTTCTCGGTTGGTAAACGTCTGGACTGGCGGCCACTTTATCAACAATTCGATTAAAACCACGGGCCATATTTTCGCCCTGAGGCGTGTTTTCACGTCTTTCTGGAACCAACATATGTCTAGAGTAGGCGCCCGCAAATGAGATATTCATAACTATTTACTCCAATATATATACCTAAGATAGTCATCTATATTGATAACGTCAATAATATGTATTTAT
>NYVC01000045.1 GCA_002684375.1 Marinovum sp. | reverse complement strand
AAAACCTTTTAAGTTTCTAATACGCGTCTCACCAAGCTCTCGGATATATGGAATTAAATAAAAATCACCAGCCATTAACAATTATTCGAACGCAAAAAGCGGCTCAGTCCAACAAGGATAGACAAGGGGACTGAGCAAGGGACCAGATCACTTATTTCTAACAATATTTATAAATATCATACGCTTATGAAATGTCATGGTGCGGGCGGCGGGACTTGAACCCGCACGGGCATACGCCCTCCAGATTTTAAGTCTGGTATGTCTACCATTCCATCACGCCCGCAACAGGCGGCCCCGGCACTTGTTTTAAATGAAAAACGCGAAACCCCGACCTGTCTATCTGTAGGCATTATGTTTATCGGGTACAAGAACTTTTGCGCGAAATTCATTGGAATTCCCCACCGTTTTCGCAGTCAACTCAAATCACCCGACACGTCCTCTTTCACTGCTTGCATCGCCACATAGGTCGAGGTGCTTGCAACATGCGGTAAGCTTGATATCTGCTCACCCAGAACCCGCCGGTAATCGGCCATATTTCGGGTTCGTATTTTCATTAAATAATCAAAATTTCCCGCAATCAGATGCACCTGTTCAATTTCTCCAATCGTTGACACGGCTGTATTAAACGCACTCAGAGCCGCCTCTCGGGTGTCAGAGAGCCTTACTTCTACAAAGGCCACGTGATCCAGTCCCAATTGAATCGGATCCAGAAGTGCCCGATAACCTTTGATCACACCTGACTGCTCCAGCCGACGTAACCGCGCCTGGGTCGGCGATTTGGACAGGCCAATAGCCTGCGCGAGATCCGTGATACTAAGCCGGCCATTCTGGGCCAAAGCCGACAGAATTTTCCGGTCAAACTGATCCAAGCCTATATGAGCACTTGTCCCGCCTAACGACTTATTTTCGGTCACTTTCACTCCAAATCAACCAAATGCAGACCCTTATACTTAAAATTTCTTGTAATACTAGTGTTAGAAAAAAGGGAAAGACATGATGGATCACGCATCGCTGCCGATTTTACCGCAACGCGCACAGATCAATTATTCACAACAGGCCNAAATANTCGCNCACCTNATCNANCGGGCGNCGCTGACACCGGCCGCGCGCGCGCAGATCAGCCGAAACGCCACAAATATGGTGCAGCGTATCCGCGCAGAGGGAAAACCCGGTCTGATTGAATCTTTCCTTGCCGAATACGGACTGTCCAGCGCCGAAGGCATTGCCCTGATGCGGCTTGCAGAGGCTCTCTTACGCGTTCCCGATGCCGCGACCATTGATGCACTCGTCACAGATAAAATAGCCCCCGGAAACTGGGCGTCTCATTGTGGGCATGCAGCATCGGCTTTGGTGAACGCATCGACACTTGGACTGTGGAGCACCGGTCAGGTTCTAAGTCTGCAGTCCCCCAGCACTAAGCAGAGCATTAACCGTGCTATTCAACGCCTTGGCGCGCCCGTCATCCGTCTGGCGATGACCCGTGCCATGAAGGAAATGGGCCGGCAATTTGTTCTGGGTGAAACCATAGAGGCCGCTCTCCGCACTTCGCAAGGTATGCAAGATGCGCAACTGCACTCGTTTGATATGTTGGGAGAAGCCGCTTGCACCAAATCCGATGCTGATCGCTATTATACCTCATATCGTCAGGCGATTGAGAAGATTGCCCGTGCTTCAAACACCCGAAACACGCGGGAAAATCCTGGTATTTCGGTAAAATTATCTGCGTTGCACCCACGATATGAGGTCGCCCAAACTGCGCGCGTCATCGCGGAATTGGTGCCAAAGCTGCGGGCGTTGGCGATTGCGGCAAAAACCGCAGCGATTGGTCTGACCGTCGATGCTGAAGAGGCCAACCGTCTGGTCCTGTCTCTGGCGGTAATTGAGCAGGTTCTGGCAACGCCCGAACTGGCGGGATGGGACGGTTTCGGTGTGGTCGTTCAGGCTTATGGGCCCCGCGCCAGTGGCGTCATTGACCACCTTTACAATCTGGCCAAGCGCCACGATCGCCAAATTGCAATCCGTCTCGTAAAAGGCGCCTATTGGGACAGCGAAATAAAACAGGCCCAGTTGGATGGACTGTCCGGGTTTCCAGTGTTTACCGCTAAAGCAGCCACCGATATCTCGTATATCGCCAACGTCCGCAAACTGTTTTCCATGACTGACCGGATCTATCCGCAGTTTGCCACCCATAACGCCCATACCATCGCGGCCATCTTGCATATGGCCCCTAATCACAGGTGTTTTGAGTTCCAACGCCTGCACGGCATGGGGGCCGCTCTGCACGGATTGATCCGCGCCACCCATGCAACGCAGTGTCGAATTTATGCCCCCGTCGGAGCCCATCGTGATCTGTTGGCCTATCTGGTCAGACGGCTGCTTGAGAACGGGGCCAACAGCAGCTTTGTCAATCAGATAGTCGATCCTGAGATTCCACCTGAGCAGGTTGCTGCCGATCCTTTCTCTAGTTTTGATTGTGAACAGCGGCCACTGCCGCTGGGCACTGCGCTGTTTCACCCCCGACGCCAGAATTCCCAAGGCTTTGACTTGTCCGACGGCCCGACCCTTGCCGCAATAGAGCAGCGACGCGGTTTGTTTCACAAAACCCAATGGAACTCACAGCCTGTGCTGGCAGGCCTGTCCTGCCCAGAACACAGCCAAATTTGCAACAATCCCGCGGTTCCGACCGATGTGATTGGACAGGCAGCCAGCGCCAGCGCCGCCGATATTGATCTTGCCTTGCAGACTGCCACAGTTTGGAAGGCCACACCGGTCGAACGTGGCGAGATATTAAAGCGAGCCGCTGATTTATTCGAGAAAAACGACGGCGAGCTATTTGCACTGCTGACACGAGAGGCCGGCAAAACATTGCCTGATGCAGTGTCCGAATTGCGTGAATCTGTTGATTTTCTGCGATATTACGCGGGCGAAATCAACCACGCACCAGCCTTGGGCTTGGTGAGCTGTATATCGCCTTGGAATTTTCCCCTCGCGATTTTCACTGGGCAAATTGCCGCTGCTCTGGCGGCCGGAAACGCCGTTTTGGCCAAACCTGCCGAACAAACACCGCTGATTGCCTATTTTGCCACCTGCCTGTTGCATCAAGCCGGCGTGCCGCGCAAGGCGTTACAACTGTTACCAGGCGATGGCACGGTCGGGGCTGCGCTGACGAGCAGCGCCCGAGTGGACGGTGTCGCCTTTACTGGCTCGACACAGACCGCCAAGAACATCCGTGTCAAAATGGCCGAAACCTTAACCCCCGGGGCTCCGTTTATTGCCGAAACCGGGGGGCTAAATGCAATGATTGTCGACAGCACGGCCCTACCCGAACAAGCCGTTGCCAACATCATCGAAAGCGCCTTTCAATCTGCGGGGCAGCGCTGTTCGGCATTGCGCTGCGTTTATGTTCAAGACGATATCGCCCCTGAATTTATCGCAATGCTTATCGGTGCGATGCGGCAGTTGTCTCTCGATGATCCATGGCTGCTGAGAAGCGATCTCGGTCCGGTCATCGATCCCGTGGCAAAGGCGCGCATTTCAAAACACATTGCCCAAGCCGCAGACCAAAACCGTNTACTTTGGACGCAACCCGTTCCGTTACAGGGCCACTATGTCGCCCCCACGCTGATCCGCGTCAGCGGCATTGAAGCCTTGGAACAGGAGGTTTTCGGCCCCGTACTGCATCTTGCAACCTTTGCCAGCCACCAAATCAATGCAGTGATTGAAGCGATCAATAACACCGGCTACGGGCTGACTTTTGGTTTGCAAACCCGCCTGTCCAACCGGACCAGAGATATTGCGCAACGTATTATGGCCGGCAATATATACGTCAACCGCAACCAGATCGGCGCGGTGGTCGGCAGCCAGCCTTTTGGTGGGCATGGCCTATCCGGCACCGGGCCAAAAGCAGGGGGTCCGTTTTATCTCAACAGGTTTCACGCAGTCGGGCAGCAAAATACATCCCATTCATGGGATCATATCATGTCACAAACGGCTCTGACAGCAACGATGAAAACCGCCGCAACCGGGCTGCAGAGCCCAGACAGTTTTTTACCCGGCCCCACCGGTGAACTCAATGCGCGCTCTACCTTTGCAAAACCGCCGATCCTTTGTGCCGGACCCGGCAAGAAAGCCGCTGAAACACAGGCCAAAGCCGTGACGGCGTTAGGCGGTGTTGCGGTCAAAGCAACTGGACAAATCCGGGCGGAACACCTAACCGATCTCACCCGCCTTGGTGCGGTTATCTGGTGGGGCGATGGGCCAACCGCCCGTATGTTTGACCTTGCTCTTGCCGCGCGGGCTGGACCAATTGTTGCTTTAATAACCGGCCAGCCCGACAGCGCGCATGTCCTGTTCGAGCAACATGTGTGTATCGATACCACAGCCGCAGGTGGAAACGCCGCTCTTTTACGCGGGGATAGTTGACGCCACCGTACCGAATGGCCACATACTGCCTATGCTACCGATCCGCGACCACAACCCATCAGGCAAAACGCCCTTTGTNACCTATGGGCTCATTGCTCTGAACAGCCTGGTGTTTCTGGGCTATGCCGAGTTGTTGGCAAACCATGCGGCACTGGCGACATTTTTTGACAGCTGGGCACTGTTTCCAGCCCGGTTAAGTGAGGGCCGAGACCTTCACGGCTTGCTCACCTCAATGTTTTTACACGGTGGTTGGATGCATCTGTTGGGCAATATGCTATTTCTCTATATTTTTGGGGACAACCTTGAAGACGAGATGGGCCACAGCCGCTATCTGCTGTTTTATCTGGCCTCGGGGATTGCCGCGGGACTGATCCAAGCCGCCTCTGATCCGCTCTCAACCGTTCCGACNGTCGGNGCCTCGGGGGCGATCGCGGGTNTTATGGGCGGCTATCTGCTGCTTTATCCCAAGGCCAAGGTAGACGTCTTGTTCATCTTCGTAATCTTCTTTCGCATTTTCTCAATTCCGGCATGGATCTGTCTTGGGGGCTGGTTTGCCCTGCAACTGTTCAACGGCCTCGGGTCGGACCCGACGCTTGGCGGCGTGGCCTATTGGGCCCATGCAGGAGGTTTTGTGGTTGGGTTTGCGCTGACCCTACCGTTCTGGCTGCGCCGCGGCGGCCGCGGCTACTGGCAAGTCACTGAAGGACGACCGCCACATCCAGAGGCCACCTACAAATTGTCCCGCAGTCGCATTCCTGTGGTTCCCCGACGGCGCAATGATTAAATATCAATTTTTTCCGGCTGTGGCGACGCACTTGGTGGGCGAATCTTTTTACGCAAGATGATATCGCCGTTTGGTAAGACTTCAGGCGCTTCATAGACGCTCCAATCATCAACCTGCTGCAGAAGGTCGCGCAAATAAGGCGCCATTTCAGTGGTAAAGCTGCGCAGAGCCGGTTCCAAGGATCCGCTCAGCTCGTCAAGATCTCTGAGCGCCGGCTGCAGCTGTTGGATCAACCCTTTTAGAAACATCTGCGCGCCCCGTTCGATCAAACCGGGGGCCGGTTCTTCAGCCTGCGCGACGGACAGACCCGCAAATACGATAAAACCACTTAAGAGTATCTGTTTCATCCCAAATTTCACCCTCTTGATCTCAACTTATCCAACCTGTCTTAAACCGCTTCAGCCCGCAATAGCTGAATGCTCTCCCACGCCGCGTTGACATCGATCAGCCGTTTTTCCGCCAATTTGATCGCTTCTTTCGGCAAGCCCCGCGCCATCATCACGTCAGGATGGCAAGCCTGAACCAAGCCCCGCCACGCCTGTTTAATCTCAGACAGAGGGGCGTCGGGGGCCACCGCAAGTACCACATAAGGGTCTTGCTCTGCGTCGGGAACGAACCGCGCCCGCAGCATCATAAAATCCCGTTGCGGTAAACCAAAAATCTCAGCCACGCGGTTTAAAAAGTCATTTTCTTGCGGATGATAAAACCCATCCGCCACAGCAATATGAAACAGACCTTCCATCAGATCACAAAGCGCAGCTTCCTGATGATTAAACATGGCCTTTATACGGTGGGCGTAGGCCTCAAAACCCGCTACATCTTGGCGGGCGAGATTAAACACCCGCGCCGCGCCTGCCTCATCCTCGGAGGCGATGTGAAATACCGAACGAAATGCCCGCACTTCATCGCGGGTCACCAAGCCGTCTGCCTTGGCCATTTTTGCCCCAAGGGCCACCACGGCGATGGCGAAGGCGACGCTGCGCTCAGGCGGGGTCCGCAAACGATCAAAAATCGCTGACAAAGCCTCTCCTGAGGCGAGGGCAGACAAAGCTTGGGTGATACGGAGCCAAATAGACATACGAACAAGGTAACCGGTTTCGGGACAAATGTCAGCCGTGGTTCACAGAATTTTCTGCATCAGCACCAAATCTATCCAGCGATCAAACTTATACCCAACCTGCGGCAACCGTGCGATGACGTCAAAGCCAATTTTGCGATGAAAGGCCACGCCAGCTGGATTTTCCCCACTGACACCCGCCCAAAGAGAATGCACCCCGCTCTGGCGTGCCTCAGCCTCTAGAGCCGCCATCAATTTTTTCCCTTGACCGCGTCCCTGTGCTTGGGATGCCAATATGATCGAATGCTCCATCGTCCGCGCATAACCGGGGCCGGCCCTAAATTGGAAAAAGGTTGCAAAGCCCTGAAGCGTGCCGCCCTCTTCAATCACTTTAAACGCATCCCCCCGAGCTCGGATCACCGCCTCGAGGCCGTCAATTGTTTTCTTTTCCGAGGTAAAGGTGATCGACGTTGCGTCTATCAGCGGGTTCCAAAGTGCTGCAATCTGGGGAGCATCCGCCACAATTGCCGTGCGAATTATCATTGCAGAACCCGTGCACCATGCGGCGTATCGAACGCAGCAGAAAATCCCGGCGCGGTAGAAGTTTCAAACACCACGCGTGGGTCGGAAAAGCAGCCAAGCTCCGCTTGCAATCGATCGGCATCAGGATGGGCGATGGTCAGTCGTTGCAATCGACACCCGCGCTGGGTCAACGATTGGGCCGGATGCGATGTGGTCTGCCACTGTATCAACGCCGGAAATGCCCCATGAAAGGGCAGAATGCCGTCTTGTGGCACCGCCATCCGCCAGCGCAGCGCACCACGGGTCAAATCAACCGGGTGCCCCGCCCCCGCCGGCAGGGTCTGCAACGTCTCGACGATATCATCACAGCGACAAATCCAGTTGGTCAAACGTGGCGCCCCTGAGAAACGATCAAGATCAAACCACCGCGCTCTGCCGGGGTTAGGCACTAACGGGTCACAGGCAATCGCCTCTAAATACAGCCCGTCAGCCAGCCCCAGCAACCGGTTGTGGGTGCCAAAGACCCCGTGTTGCCCACCGTCTTGCAACGCCACCCCAAGCGCCTGTTCAATGTGGTCGCTGGCCTCTGCCAATGTGTTACCTGATACTGCCAGATGGTCGAACTGCATGGTGCCCCTTCCCAAAATCCCTACCCCAAAAGAACGCGGAAAACCTGCGTCCCTGCAACCCATAACACAACCGTCACCGTCGGATAAACACTTGCCGCGAACTCAATAATTCACGGCGTCAATGCGCGGTGAGACCCAAACCGGAAACATCCCCGTGCCACGATAAATCCCAAGGACATTACCACAAAGACCCCCTGCCCCTGCGCCCCAAGCCCAACCCCCACGGCGGGCCAGATACAAAGTGCAAGCACGGCCTGCTCGATGCTGTTGGTAAAAACCGTTGATCACTGTCGCCCGCGCTGTCCGGCACAAAATCAAAGCCATCGCAAGCAATGGGATCAAAAACAACCAATGGGATCAAAAAACGTCGGGCCGCCAACACCGCGACATATGCCGACAAGACTAAACCTACCGCAACACACATGCCTACTAACGCGACCTCAAACTTTACAGTAGCGCCGACCACTCATCCTCAACACCAAAAAGTAGAGCCACAGACCAGAGCAGGCCAAACCCCGTAGCCAGTATGATACGGGGTTGATCGAGGCTGTACATACCGGTATCAGCTGCGCGCGGCGCGGATCAGGGTCAGAATATCTTGGGCCGCATCGGGAATATTTGTCCCGGGGCCAAAGATCGCCTTGACGCCTGCGTCTTTGAGAAAGGCATAGTCTTGCTGCGGNATCACACCGCCACAAATCACCAGAATGTCGCCGGCGTCTTTNGCNTTAAGCGCCTCGATCAATTTCGGAGCAAGCGTTTTGTGACCCGCCGCCTGTGACGAGATTCCGATTACATGTACATCATTGTCAACCGCATCCTGCGCCGCCTCTTCGGGGGTTTGAAACAGCGGACCAACATCTACATCAAAGCCAATATCGGCAAAAGCCGTTGCAATCACCTTGGCGCCGCGGTCATGTCCATCCTGACCCATTTTCACCACCAGCATGCGTGGGCGCCGACCCTCTTCCTCGGCAAAGGCCTCAACCGATTTCTGGATCATAGCAAACCCCTCATCTCCCTCATAGGCGGCACCATAGACGCCTGCCAAGGTTTTAACCTCGGCACGGTGGCGGCCAAAGACATTTTCCATCGCCGTGCTGATCTCTCCGACACTGGCGCGCGCACGCGCGGCTTCCACCGCAGCTCTCAGTAGGTTACCCCCCTCTCGGGCACATTTTTCAAGTTCAGCCAAAGCCGCCGCACAGGCCCCCTGATCGCGGTGGTGCCGCATACTGGCAAGACGGGTCACCTGCGCCTGTCGAACCACGTTGTTGTCAATGCTCAGGATGTCAATTTCATCTTCTTCTTCAAGTCGGTATTTATTAACACCAACAATAACTTGTGTTGCTCTGTCGATGTTGGCTTGTCGGGTCGCGGCGGTTTCTTCAATCCGCAGTTTCGGCATGCCACTGGCCACCGCTTTGGTCATGCCGCCCATTGCGTCAACTTCGCTGATCAGTTTCCACGCCTCGTCCGCCAGATCAGCGGTGAGCTTTTCGACGTAATATGAACCGGCAAGTGGGTCGACCACGTTGGTCACTCCGGTTTCCTCTTGTAAAATCAATTGTGTATTGCGCGCAATTCGTGCGCTAAAATCTGTCGGCANGGCAATCGCCTCATCCAGCGCATTGGTATGCAGCGACTGAGTCCCACCCAAAACCGCGCTCATTGCTTCATAGGCGGTGCGGATCACATTATTATAGGGATCTTGTTCGGCAAGGCTGACGCCGGAGGTTTGACAATGGGTCCGCAGCATTTTCGAGCGGTCACTTTTTGCCCCCAGTTCGGTCATAATCCGGTGCCACAGCAGACGGGCGGCGCGCAATTTTGCCGCCTCCATAAAGAAATTTGTGCCGATGGCAAAAAAGAACGACAGACGCCCGGCAAATGTATCGACATCCATGCCCCGTGCCATTGCAGTTTTTACATATTCTTTACCATCCGCCAGAGTATATGCCAGCTCCTGCACCAAATTGGCCCCAGCCTCTTGCATGTGATAGCCCGAAATCGAGATCGAATTGAACTTTGGCATATCGCTGCTGGTATATTCGATAATATCAGCAATGATCCGCATCGACGGTTCGGGCGGGTAAATATAGGTGTTGCGCACCATGAACTCTTTCAGAATATCGTTCTGAATTGTGCCCGACAGAACCGCGCGGTCATGCCCCTGCTCTTCGCCTGCGACAATGAAACTTGCCAAAATAGGAATAACCGCTCCGTTCATCGTCATTGAAACGCTGACCTTATCCAGCGGAATACCGTCAAACAGAATTTTCATATCCTCAACGCTGTCAATTGCCACGCCGGCTTTACCAACATCGCCCTCGACCCTGGGATGATCGCTGTCATAGCCGCGGTGCGTTGCCAGATCGAACGCGACGGATACCCCCTGCTGACCTGCCGCCAAACCACGGCGGTAGAACGCATTAGATTCTTCGGCCGTGGAAAACCCTGCATATTGGCGAATGGTCCATGGGCGCCCGGCATACATCGTCGCCTTTACACCACGGGTAAAGGGCGCCTGACCNGGGATGCCCCCCATATGATCAAGCCCTGCAATATCGTCAGCGGTATAAAGCGGTTGTACCTCAATGCCTTCNAGCGTGTTCCATGTCAGATCACTCAACGGCCGGCCGCGCAGTTCCTTTTCAGCCAGCTTTGCCCAGTCGGAGTTTTTATCGCGCATCGTGATATCCCTTTATCCTCTCGTCTGGGGCCCTTCTAACGCCAGACAGCGCCAACGCCAAGCACCGCTTTGTTTATCGTCACGTCACGGGACGGAAGGCCAGTATCAGACCGGGGTTTTGACCAAAAACAACCAAGATCAAATGATACAGGTAATACTTAATTAGCGGCGTNAAGACGAGTTGTTCGCCAAGCAAAATTGTGGACAGCGATTACGAAAACANTTNCAGGCCAAAATTNCGGACCATCCGCATATTTAATTATTTTCNCCAGACGGTTTNACCCATTAACCGTTACATCTCGACGTAAAAAAATATTTTCACGAACAGCGCTGCATGCCTTCGCAAACAGCAACATAAAGACTATATTAANCGTAATGGAGGCGTCTATGAAATATTTTGCACAGAGTATTTTTGCGATCTTACTTGCGGTGACAGCAAGCTTTGCAAATGAGACAGATGTCAATGATAACGCATTGATTCTAAAGGGTNCCGAGATTAATCTCGATGATTTCCTGTGGATTAACCGCCCAATCGTTGTTTTGGCAGACAGTCCGGGCGATCCGCGTTTCGTGGAACAGATGCGACTGCTCAGAGANCNACTGCCNGACTTAAAAGATCGCGACGTGGTGGTGATCACCGACACAGAGCCATCGCAAAAAACAGATTTACGGCAAAAGTTGCGACCACGTGGNTTCATGCTGGTGCTGATTGGCAAGGACGGCGGCATCAAGCTGCGCAAGCCGTCTCCGTGGAATGTGCGCGAAATTTCCCGCATCATCGATAAAATGCCAATGAGACGGCAGGAAATGCGCGCGGGCGGCTGACACCACCCCTTTGCTCAGCACGCTGCGGCAAAGGAGCGCTATGATCCAGCGCGCCTAGNCGACCGGTTCTGCGCTTTCGCCAAATTCCATAATCACGTCATCTACAGCCAAATTGTCCCCGGGGGCCGCGTTAATCTTGGTCACAAACACTCTCTTTTCTGACCGTAGAATATTTTCCATTTTCATNGCTTCGACAGTGCATAGGCTTTGACCATCCTGCACTTCGTCGCCCACTTTTACATCTATTTTGACGATCAAGCCAGGCATCGGGCAGAGCAGCAGTTTAGAAGTATCCGGGGGCAGTTTTTCCGGCATTAGTCGCGCCAATTCAGCCTGGCGCGGCGTCCGCAAACGCACAATAAAATCGGCACCACGTGACCGAACACGAAAGCCGCTGTTTGTCTCGGCCACTTTCAAAACCAAAGGNGTTTGNTCCACTATCATAACAGCCAAAACNTCCCCTGGCGTCCAGTCTCCGCTGACCCGGTGCGTGGTACCATCTTCAAAGCACACCGTTGAACCNGCGTGATCGGCTTCGATTTTGACCTGCCAACTGGCGCCTTGCAGGGTCACCACCCAATCTACGCCAACTTTGCGTTCGTGATTGTCCATTCGTCCCGATACGCGGGTACGCCGAACCTCAGACACCCGATGCATCGCAGCGCAGCAGACCGCGATGCGTCTNAGGTCAGCCTCAGGCAGGGTCACACCGGTAAACCCGTCCGGATATTCCTCTTCGATAAAAGCCGTTGTCATATCACCGGATACAAACTTTGGATGATCCATCACTGCAGATAAAAATGGCAGATTATGACCAATACCCTCGACCTCAAAACGATCTAATGCCTCACGCATATGCGCAATCGCACCGCCCCGCGTCGGGGCCCATGTGCATAGTTTTGCAATCATCGGGTCGTAATACATACTGATTTCACCNCCCTCAAAAACGCCGGTATCATTGCGGATCACATGGCTATCCGTGGTGATTTCAGCCGGCGGGCGATAGCGGGTCAAACGGCCGATTGAGGGCAGGAACCCCCGGTAGGGATCTTCGGCATAAAGCCGGTTTTCAATNGCCCAGCCATTTAGTTTCACATCGTCTTGGGTAAGGCTAAGCGGTTCATTGTTGGCCACCCGCAGCATCTGTTCTACCAGATCAATCCCGGTGATCAGTTCNGTCACGGGATGTTCGACCTGCAATCGAGTATTCATTTCCAAAAAATAAAAATTCCGNTCACCATCTACGATGAACTCAACCGTACCTGCGCTGGTATAGCCCACTGCCATCGCCAGGGCGCAGGCCTGTTCACCCATTGCTTTTCGTGTGGCCGCATCAAGAAANGGNGATGGCGCCTCTTCAACCACCTTTTGGTTCCGGCGCTGGATCGAGCATTCCCGCTCGCCCAGATACAAGCAATTGCCGTGCGCATCCGCCAGGACCTGAATTTCGATATGGCGCGGTTGGGTNATGAACTTCTCGATNAAAATCCGGTCNTCGCCAAAACTGTTGGCCGCTTCGTTTTTCGAGCTTTGAAAACCTTCGCGAGCTTCGTCATCGTTCCAGGCAATACGCATGCCTTTGCCCCCACCACCAGCACTGGCTTTGATCATCACAGGGTATCCGACCTGATTAGAAATTTTAATCGCGTCTTCGGCATCCGCAATCAGGCCCATGTATCCGGGAACGGTGCTGACCCCAGCCTCTTGGGCAATCTTTTTGCTGGTAATCTTGTCACCCATAGATTCGATCGCTCGTACCGGCGGCCCGACAAAAGCGACACCAGCTTGTTCGAGCGCTTCGGCAAATTTACTATTTTCCGACAGAAATCCGTACCCGGGGTGCACGGCTTGAGCGCCGGTTTGTGTCACNGCGCGCATCACGTTGTCGATCACGATATAAGACTGATTGGCGGCGGCTGGCCCGATGTGNACAGCCTCGTCTGCCATTTCTACATGCAACGCATTTTTATCGGCNTCTGAATAAATTGCCACCGTCTTTAGACCCATCTTACGGGCAGTTTTTATTACTCGGCAGGCAATTTCGCCCCGGTTCGCTATCAATAATTTATCGAACATACTCAATCCTTTATCGAGGGGACTTCAACCAAATTTTCTCAATTATATACAGGGCCTCGATAACACACAAGGCTTAGNCNGTCTGNTCTNGTCTAAGCNCCGGAAAATCCATNCCAAACACCCNGATCGCAGGCAGGAAAAAGCCGAGTTCGTGCTGCGNCTAGTCGCTGCCCCAAACNACGGGTTACAGAACCCTTANGTGTCAAAAGCTTCAGGAAAAGAAACGCGCGCTAAAGGTAGGTTCAAAACCAATTCAGCACCATAATCTCGAACATCAAACGGCTCTTGCGCCGCGATGACTTCNCGCCCAAACAACCAGCTCAGCCGACCNGCATCAAGGTTGCCACGCACGAATGGNTGGTCGCCAAAACACTCCCAGAGCGCTTTGACGAAACCACTATCAGCCCGGCGATCTGCCGGTTTACGATCGCTATAACGCTCTCTGCGCGTTATAGCTGTCACGCCTCTGGGATTAGCCCGCCTAACAGTAAACTGGAAATCAGTTCCTGCAAGGCGCCCCGGAAATNGCCGATGTTTCAACATGGGCCCACAAAGCAACATGAAAACAGCATGAAGTCCTTTGCAGTTAGCATGACATCCGCTCCAAGCGAACTTACTTGTATTTACCACCCATTGTGGGTTCCATTGTGATCTCGCCAGTGTCAACCGGCTCAACGGGTTGGGCACATGCTGCAAGACCGGCAACCAAACCGAAAACAACAATCAATTTACACTTGTTNAACATTTTAAACTCCTAAGTTATCCAGAAACCGTGATGGCTTATCTTTAGACTATGCGGTCACAGATTCAAAAAGTGAATACGTTTCCGANNGTANCACTAACATACCTAAAAATTTAGATAAATGAAATTCTATACTTTTACTGTAATTAAAATTCACCAAATGCGGTGGAATAAAGGACTGATATAAAACAACTTTGCAATGGCAAAAGGGCCGTGTTTGCATTCAGCCAACCCTCAATAGGACAATTGTGCTACTGCAGCCTCAGCCTCGCTTGGTTNAGCCAACGAAATTGCAGGCGACCATCACTCAACAAAGCTCTTATATCATCCTCAACGCGCTGTCTCGGTAACGCGCCCTGCACTTGGCCCCCGGCACGTACCAAAAGCCCATGCTCACAGTCTACAACGCGCACAACCGGGGCGAACCCACGTAAGTTCTTTAAGCGCCGCCACAGATCTTGGCGGATTTGCTGGGCTAAATATAATTTGCGCGCCTTGGGCAACGTAATCTCGACACAGATATCAAAGCGGACCGGCACCCGACGGGCCAACGTTACACCCTGCGCATCCCACAAAATGTGCCATCGAGACTTTGCCATTATGCCCCCCTACAACGGGATATTATCATGTTTCTTCCAAGGGTTGGTCAGTTTTTTACCCCGTAATGCGGCAAAGGCCCGCGATATCCGCATACGCGTGTTACGCGGTTGGATCACCTCATCGATAAAGCCGCGCTCGGCCGCAACAAACGGATTGGCAAACCGGGTTTCATAGTCAAGCGTATGTTGGGCAATTTTTTCGCTGTCCCCCAGATCGGCACGGTGGATAATCTCGGTCGCACCCTTGGCTCCCATCACGGCAATCTCGGCCGTGGGCCAAGCATAGTTAAAATCTCCTCGAAGATGTTTTGAGGCCATTACATCATAGGCGCCCCCATAAGCCTTGCGGGTAATCAAGGTCACTTTTGGCACCGTTGCCTCGCCATACGCAAACAGCAGCTTTGCACCATGTTTTATCACGCCGCCAAATTCTTGCGACGTGCCAGGCAGAAAGCCCGGCACATCCACCAAGGTCAGAATAGGGATTTCAAACGCGTCACAAAACCGTACAAATCGCGCGGCTTTGCGCGAACTGTCAATATCAAGACAGCCCGCCAAAACCATAGGTTGATTGGCCACAACGCCAATTGTCTGTCCTTCAAGGCGCATAAAGCCAGTAATAATATTGCGCGCAAACTCTTCCTGAATTTCAAAAAAATCACTCTCATCGGCCAGTTTTAAGATAAGTTCTTTGATATCATAGGGCGTATTTGTGTTATCTGGAATAAGCGTATCAAGCGATGGCTCGACCCGCGCGGGTTCATCAAAGAAAGGCCGCACCGGGGGTTTTTCGCGATTATTAAGTGGTAGGAAATCCACCAGACGCCGAACTTCAACCAACGCCTCAACATCATTCTCAAACGCACCATCAGCCACTGATGACTTTTTCGTATGGGTCAAAGCCCCCCCAAGCTCTTCTGCGGTGACCACTTCGTTGGTGACGGTTTTCACAACATCCGGACCGGTTACAAACATATAAGAGCTGTCTTTAACCATAAAAATAAAATCTGTCATTGCTGGCGAATAGACAGCGCCTCCGGCACAAGGGCCCATGACCAAACTTATCTGCGGCACAACGCCCGAGGCCAGTATATTACGTTGAAAAACTTCGGCATAACCCGCGAGGCTAGCAACGCCCTCTTGAATACGGGCCCCGCCAGAGTCATTGATACCGATCACAGGCGCGCCGTTCTGCATCGCCATATCCATAATTTTACAGATTTTTTGCGCATGTGTTTCGGACAACGATCCACCAAAAACGGTAAAATCTTGTGAAAACACATAGACCATACGTCCGTTTATTGTGCCCCAACCGGTGACCACTCCATCCCCCGCAGGACGGTCGTCTGCCATGCCAAAGTCGGTACACCGGTGCGCCACGAACATGTCAAATTCTTCAAAACTGGCTTCATCTAGCAATAATTCAACCCGTTCACGTGCGGTGAGCTTTCCCTTGGCGTGCTGGCTGTCTATCCGCCGCTGTCCCCCACCGAGACGGGCTTTTTCGCGTCGATTTTCTAATTCACGCAGGACATCAATCATGGCCATTCCCTTTTTAATTGGGCGCAATCTATCAACAAAAACACGGAAGGCAATAAGTTCGGCCAGCCCACTGCGGTTGATTTCTCAACCTATGGTTAAATTATCATGGACAATAGCGTTTAAACTTCATATCCAAACATATGAGAATTTTCGCGCCGGCCCGATTTTTGGACCAAAGCACACAACCACATATCGCCACTTTGATCGCCCTCGCCAGCATCTCGGCGTTAGCGATGAATATTTTTCTGCCCAGTCTGCCCAGCATGGCAGCTTATTACAACACCACACCCAGCATAATGAGCCTATCAGTCGCAATCTACCTAGGGGCAAGCGCATTATTACAGCTGTTCAGCGGACCTATATCTGACCGTATCGGTCGCCGTCCGGTTATCCTAATCAGTTTAATTTTATTCATAATTGCCTCTTTGGCGACGATCTGGGCACCCAATGCCGAAACTTTTCTCGCATTACGCTTTGTGCAAGCCTTTGCCGCGACAACTATGGTCCTGTCGCGGGCCGTGGTTCGCGATACTGTAGGCAAAGAAGCCGCGGCCTCTAAGATCGCTTATGTTACGATGGGCATGGCCGTGGCGCCAATGATTGGCCCAGGTATTGGCGGTTACCTAGATAAATACTTTGGATGGCAGGCAATATTTGTGTTATTAGCCGGTCTCGGAATATGTATCTTTATCCTTAC